>JAPPKG010000364.1:0-17811 GCA_026914085.1 Caldilineaceae bacterium
GGGCCGAATAGGCCCGACCGCCCAAAAGAGCGAGGAGAGAGTGAAGAGGAGTGAGAAGAGAGAACTGCAGTTTCTTCTGACTCAGAGTTGATCGCGGGATAGGTGCGGCACCGTTGCTACCCAAGGTATAGGAGAGTTCGCACCATTTTGGGATGCATACTCAAGAGGGGGAGAAGGCCATAGCCGGAGATGCGTTCTGGGATGAGTCGGGGCAAATTGATCGGAGTGCGGGCTTATTCAGTTTGGGTGAGGCGGGATCCGGCGCGAGGCAAAGGAAGAGTTCGGATGTACCTGCCGAATCTTCTTCACGACTCCATGAGATTTTGTGTCAGCCCGGGTCTCGCCAGGTACCAGACCGGTCCAGGAAGTGCTTCTGTAGGTCAGAACCGCATTGCACATAAAGCGATGCGATTGGACGTCATCTTGTCCGGTAACACAGGTGTCTCGTAGGTAAAGGCAGAGCGACTCGACCCCAGAAGAAATTGCGCTTCTTGCCAAATTCCGTAAGAATAGGGTCGCGGGACAGGCGTTGTGAGACGGCGTCAAAACAGGAGTTCGCCAACGGCGTGCAACGCGTAAGGAGAGACTGCGCAGATGTCGATGTTCAGACCTTCGCCGGGTCGTGGGGGCCAGAGTTTCGTAGAATACGCACTGCTCTTGATTCTCGTGTCGATAGTCCTGCTGTCGATATTGCTGATTCTAGGCAACGACCTGCGAACCTTAATCAGTGACGTGCTCCAGCGCTGGTTTCCGACAACGGATGAGGCGATTCAAACTCCGCCATTCACTCTGATGTGGCTCGTTCCAAAATTGGGCCGTGACGAAATCTGACAGGCATGGGACCGGGCTGGAAAGAGTTCAGAGAATCGGAAGCTACGTTCTCGACCTGGTCTTTCCTCCCCGGTGCGTCAGTTGCCTGCGATACGGTCAGTGGTTCTGCGACTCTTGTGCACAGAGGCCGCTACCCGCTCCAAGAAGGCAAGTCTGCCGGTATTGCGGCCTATGGCTGCCGGTTGACGCAGCAGGTCTTGGGTCTCCTTGTCCAGGTTGCGGCGATGCCTTGGGATGGGTGGGGATTGCGGCGCTTCACGAGGGCCCGTTGCGGCAGGCAATCCATGCACTCAAGTACGAAGACAGGGCCCAGTTGGGTTCCAACCTGGGCCGCTACTTGCGAGCTTTGACCTTTGTGGGCCCGTGGCCTGCCATAGTGGAAAGGGTGGACGGCATTGTCCCCGTCCCGCTGCACAGGGACAGGTTGAAGGAACGAGGTTACAACCAGTCCAATTTGTTGGCGGCCCCTCTTTCAGCGAAGTCCGAGAAACCCGTACTTGACCGAGCTGTTGAGCGCTTCAAGGCAACCGATACCCAGGTCGGACTCTCGCCTTCAGAACGGGCAGAAAACGTTAAGGGCAAATTCAGGGCGAATTCAGGGCTGGTGGCTGGGAAAGCTCTGCTGCTGGTGGATGATGTCTATACAACAGGTGCGACGATGCGGGAATGCGCCTCAGTCTTGCGCGACGCTGGCGCAGCGGCTATCTATGGAATCGCGCTGGCGACACCTGCAACAAGGTAGCTTATGCTGAGGCACTCTGGTGAAACAGGGAAGACTCAATAGCCGCCGGAGGCTTCCAGCTTCCGCAAGAGTTGGAATTCAGTCAATAGTTTCGAACGAAGATGAAGGGAGAATCGTATGAACCTGACGGTCCACGGAAAGAATGTCGCAATATCTGACCGAGTTCAGGATTACGTTGAGAAAAAGGTGGGGAGGCTGGAAAAGTATCTGCCGCAGATCATAGAAGCTAGAGCAGAACTGGTCCGTAGTGAGACCCGGGCGGCAGCAGACCGGTACACAGCTCAACTGACGATATGGGCCAGTGGACAGATTTTGCGGGCTGAGGAGTCCAGCGAAGATCTGTTTGCGTCGGTCGACGCCATTGCGGATAAGATGTACCGCCAGATAGAACGATATAAGGGGCGCCGGTTTAAGAACAAGAGGCGCAATGCCGCGGCTGCGGCCGCGGCAGTCGAGCTATCGGCCACGCAGTTGCCCGATGACCTGGTGAGAATTGTACGGACCAAGCAGTTTGTGGCGGAGCCGATGTTACCGGAGGAGGCGGTTGAACAGATGGAACTGCTCGGCCATGACTTCTTCGTCTTCTACAATGTAGACACTCGTTCTCTGAATATCGTGTACGGCCGGCGAGACGGGAACTACGGGCTGCTTCAGCCGCGTACAAACTGACATGGGCTCAATTTGAGAACGCGCTTTCTGTACGTTTTGTTTGGCGTGTATCTCAATGCGTAGGGGCGGACTTGTGAGGCGCGGCAACGTTGCCCATTGCGGACGAAGTTTTCCGGCGTCACACAGGAATTATATCGGGCCGCGCGAGCGGGGAGGTCCTGGATTGCGCAGAACGGACGTAGCGCTTCATGGGATCACTGCATCTGTGCCGGCTCCTGCAGGGCCAGGGACAGGCAGTACGATTCAATGGTCTCAGACTCAAGGGGACCCAGACTCGAGCATACACCGGCCCGGATGGGAAATCGTGGTGTTGGAATCGGTTTGCACGTTCCAGTATGGCGCACCACTGTGGCTCTCGAATAGAGCTTTAGTGTCAGAGTCTACGGGTGGTTGAACGGGTTCCGATGCGCGTATCGGTCGTAGCCACGGTATACAACGAGGGGAACAGCATCAGGATCTTGATGGATTCCCTTCTGGACCAGACACGCATGCCGGACGAGATAGTCATCTGCGATGGCGGCAGCGCTGACAATACCGTTGACCTTCTGAAGGAGTACGCTGGCAGGGCGCCCTGTTTGCGGATTGTAGCGGAAACGGGTGCAAACATCAGTCGTGGGCGCAATCTGGCGGTCAAAGAGGCGACAGGAACAGTTATCGCCTGCACCGATGCCGGAGTAAGATTGGCCCCTAACTGGTTGGAGAAGCTGGTTGCGCCTTTTGAGGAAAGGATGCCCGCTCAGAAGGGCAATGTCGGGGCCGTGGCCGGGTTCTTTGTGCCGGAAGTATCAGGCCCATTCGAGGTGGCAATGGGTGCGACGGTCTTGCCCCAGGTGGAGGAGATTGAGCCTTCCGGTTTTTTGCCAAGCAGCCGATCTGTTGCGTATTCGAAGGCGTTGTGGCAAAGAGTAGGCGGGTATCCTGAATGGCTCGACTACTGTGAGGACCTGGTATTCGATTTACGCGTTGCGGCGGCAGAACGTGCACCTGCGTTTGCGTGGGCTCCAGAGGCTGTGGCACATTTTCGTCCCCGTCCTGATCTGAAATCCTTCTGGCAACAGTATTACCGTTACGCAAGGGGGGATGGGAAAGCAGACCTGTGGCGGGTGCGGCACGCGGTCCGCTATGCCACTTATCTGGTTCTGATCCCTGCGCTATTGGGCCATGCACTGTGGGGACAGGAGGCGCGCTGGCTGGGCTGGATTGGCTTGCTTGTAGGGGGAATGGTCAATTGCGCACGGCCCTGGCGGCGACTGCGGAAGCTGGCGAGAGGTCTTTCAGTTGTTGAACAGGTCGGGGCTGCCATGTGTGTGCCGGTAGTGCGGCTGGTAGGCGACGCGGCCAAGATGGCAGGTTATCCTGTAGGCCTGTTTTGGCGCTGGCGGAACAGGCACAGGCCAGAGATTCACTGGCGCGATGTATAGCGGTCCGGAACGATAGTCCAGGATTTCACCGGCGAGACATCCCGTGGCATTACTCATAGATGGACACAATATAATCGGCTCAGGTTTGTTGGAGGGCATCAGCCTGCAGGACGAGAACGATGAAGAGTTGTTTGTATCGCGCTTGCGCGTTTGGCGGAGCAGTTATAAGGGAAAGATTACGGTGATCTTTGATCGGGGCATCGTCGGAGGCGCGTCACGGGAACTGAGCGGCGGCGGGGTCGAGGTCATCTTTGCGCGGAATCCACAGGAGGCCGACGATTTGATCAGACGTCGTATCCACCGGCGGCCACAGGGCTTAGTCGTCGTAACGAATGATAGGACGCTGCGGCAGGAAGCTAAACTGTACGACATTGAAACGTGGCAGGCGGATGAGTTCGTTCAGCGAATGCAAAGGGGGCGAGGGCGTCGGTCCGAGGACCGAGTCGACGCGCCTTACAAGGGAACCGGGGCTCCATTTGAGACAGGGAAGGAGGCGTCGCCCGACGAGGAAGGCGCCGAAAGCCATGTGAGCCTGTCTGACAGCGAAGTATCTGAATGGATGAATCTGTTCGGTCCGTCCGATCCGGTTGCCAAGCGGCCTCCACAGGTGGAACGCAGGCCCCCTTCTTCCAGCCGCGCGGCGTTTTCTCGGCACAAGGATGCGCTTCGGAAGAGATTGAAGGGGAAGCAAGGTAAACGCTGAGCAACGCGCATCAGAACCTGGAAATGCAGATTAGTAATGCTTCAGTTTTGACCTGCGTAGGCGGTTTAGCCAATGCTGGCTGAACAATTTCGCGCCGCAAGTGCGGTCCGATGACATCGGACGTCGGGCCCAAAAGGAAAGGGCGACGCAAGGTGAAGGCCCATCTGGTCGAGGCGACCCCAGGCGCCGGCGGATGGGGTCACTGGGCGCTTTCGGCGCCCGCGATCTGCTTCCTGGGATGGCTGTGGCTTGACGTGTTTGGGATCCTTAGCCCATTTCAGTCGCGGCCGGTTGATCTCCTGCTGGGCACTCTCACTTACATCGTCTTCATTCTGCTGCCATTCGGATATGGCGCCCACCGCTTGGTTACATCCTTCCCAGGTATATTCCAGCAGGCTGGTTGGACAGTGCAGCCAAAGGAGCCGGTAAAGCCTGAAGAACAGCACATAGTCAGGTACATTGGCACTACGCGAGAGCGCGCTGAGACTGACGGCAGGCGAATTCTGCTGCGCGTGGCGCAAGGGTGGGTCTATCTGGAGATCGGGGCGATACTCGTCAGTGCCGTAGCAATGGTGCCGCTCTTCTTCAGCGCGGTGGAATTTGGATTTGGACGCTAGCGCGGCCGGCTGCGCTCTGGATTTGCGGTACTACTACAGTCCGAACACACTTTTTTCAGCAAGAGACAGCAATGAACCTGCACCAGTTCATCCCCTTTTTCAAGCAGCAAGAGCCACAGATTCTTGAGGCAATCGGTGACCTTGTAAGGGAGGAGACGCCATCCAGCGACAAGGGACGGTTGGATGCTTTTGTCGCCCGACTCGCGGCTCGCTATGCAGCAGCAGGATTGGAAACGGAGATTGTCACCAGTCAGACGCGCGGAGACCACCTGCGCGCCCGATTCCGGAGTGCCGAGCATGTAACCGAGCAGACGTCGCGGCCGGCGCTGTTACTGTGCCATTGCGATACAGTCTGGCCGGCCGGCTCTCTGGAGACGCATCCGTTCCGGATGGATGACCAGGGTTGGGCGTACGGACCCGGAATTTTCGATATGAAGTCAAGTCTGGCGCTGGTAGAGTTCGTGCTCCGGGGCGTACGGAGCCTGAACCTGCGTCTGCCGCGCCCGGTTACGGTGCTTGCGACTTCGGACGAGGAGGTCGGCAGTCAGACCTCGCGTGCGCTGATAGAAGAGGAAGCAAAGAGGGCTGCGTATGTCCTGGTGCTGGAGCCGCCGCTTCCCGGAGGTGTGCTGAAAACGACACGGAAAGGTGGGTCCCACTATGCGCTTTCGATTACCGGGCGGGCAGCGCACGCGGGTGTGGAGCCAGAGAAGGGCGTGAGCGCGATTCAGGAACTGGCGCATCAGATCCTGGCTTTGCACAGCCTGACCGACATCGATGCCGGAACAACTGTAAACGTCGGCACTGTCGCTGCAGGGACACGACCCAACGTTGTTGCTGCGCACGCGGAGGCCCGGGTCGATGTTCGGGCGTGGACTGCCGCGGAGATGGAGCGGATAGACAGAGAGGTGTTTGGACTCAGTTCTTGCGTGGCCGGAACTCAAATTGAGGTAACGGGTGGGGTCAATCGTCTTCCGTTGGAGAGGACCGTTACGGGGTCACTCTTCGAACAGGCCAAGGCTATAGGGCACAGGCTCGGCCTGGACTTGCATGAAGGGGGGACCGGAGGCGGCAGTGACGGCAACCTGACCGGGGCATTGGGCGTCCCTACTTTGGACGGTTTGGGTATTCCAGGGGACGGTGCACACGCAGACCATGAACATATTGAAGTGGACAAGATCGGCGAGAGAGCAGGGCTACTGACAGCACTTCTCATGGCGCTTTCGCCGTGAATCGTCTGGTTACGAGGGGTTCAAAAGTAATTTGGCCCGAAACCTGGGTCACGGGGCGATAGTCTGTGGAGAAAATGCGATAGATGGACTTTGACCGCTATTTTGACAACGACGAGGTCGAGTCAGTTCTGAATGGCTGGACACTAACTCATCCAAATCTGGCCAAGGTTTCTGAATTGGGCAGAAGTCATGAAAACAGGGCGATTCATCTACTGACATTGACCAACCAAGAGACTGGGTGTGACGAAGACAAACCGGCCATCTGGATCGATTCCAACATCCATGCTACGGAGGTAGCCGGCACGACGGTCGCTTTGCACATCGCGCATTCGCTCCTGTCGGGATATGGCAATGACACTCGTTGCAGGCGCTTGCTGGACAATGCTGCCTTTTATATTGTCCCGAGGCTGAATCCCGACGGGGCGGCCCTGGCACTATCGGAAAATCCCAAGTATGTGCGATCCGGTACACGGCCCTATCCCTTTACCGAACCCCTGGCAGGCCTGCACGAAGAGGACATTGATGGGGACGGCCGCATTCTGCAGATGCGGGTGCCTGACCCCCATGGTGACTGGAAGGTCAGCTCGCTGGATGCTCGACTCATGGAGAAGCGGGGCGCGGAAGAACATGGAGGGGCCTACTACAGGCTGTTGCCGGAAGGCCGGCTGGAAGAGTTCGACGGCGTGGAGATCAAGTTAGCGAAGCCTCTACAGGGATTGGATTTCAACCGCAATTTCCCCTTTGCGTGGCAGCCGGAGTCCACGCAAGCGGGCGCCGGTCCTTTTCCGGCATCGGAGGTGGAGATTCGAGCGGCAGTTGACTTCATCAGCCGGCACCACAATATAAATGCGGCGATCACCTATCATACGCAAAGTGGCGTCATTCTCCGGCCATACAGTACAAAGCCGGACGAAGAGATGGAAACGGACGACCTCTGGGTGTTTGAGCTGATGGGCGAAAGGGGAAAGGAGTTGACCGGCTATCCATGTGTGTCGGTCTTTCACGGCTTTCGCTACCATCCCAAGAAAGTTACGACGGGAGGATTTGACGACTGGGTCTACGATCATCTGGGCATGTTCGTGTTCACAGTTGAACTGTGGGACCTGCCGGGCAGGGCGGGAATCAAGGACAGGGATTTCATCAGTTGGTTCAGGAAGCATCCGCACGAGGATGACCTGAAGATTCTGAGGTGGTTGGAAGAGAACGGAGATGAACCGCCGCTGGTGGACTGGTATCAGTTCGAGCATCCGCAGCTTGGGCCGGTGGAAATCGGCGGTTATGACCAGATGTTTACGTGGACCAACCCGCCTCGCAGTCTCGTTGGCGAAGAAGCGGAAAGGAACACGCCTTTCGCCTTGTCACTGGCCGACATGCTGCCGAGACTGACAGTTCATACGCTGGAACTCGACCGACTGACGGAGGAAGGAGACTATCGCCTGCGGCTTGTTGTGGAGAACAGCGGATTCTTGCCAACTTACACGAGTGCGCAAGGCAGGAAACGCAGTGCGGCGCGAGAGGTACGAGTGGATTTGGCGCTGCCAGATGGTGTGAGATTGACCAGCGGTAAGGCAAGAACAGAGTTGGGGCATCTGGAGGGGCGCAGCGGCAAGCACTCGGTCAGCACGTTGTACGCGGCGAGCCCAACCGACAATCGCGCCTGGACGGAGTGGGTTCTGCGCGGTCCGCCTGGCACCGAGGTCCAGGTTCAGGTCCGGAGCGACCGTGCCGGTACTTTGCACGAAAGCGTGGTACTGCATTAGAGTCCGGGAAACAGGCGCATTGATGGCGTCGGGCTGGCCAAAAGCGCACCACAGGCCACTATTGGATCGGAGGAGATCGAAGGCGTCTTCGCGGTAGAGGCGTCGGAGGGACTTGTGACTTGGACAAGACCAAGCTGCTGATCGTTGAGGACGAGCCGACACTGCTTGAGACATTGAAGTATAGTCTCGAACGTCAGGGATACGATGTTGTGACTGCTTCGGACGGCGTTCGGGCTCTGTCATCTGCCAGGGAGGAGAAACCCGACTTGGTGATCCTTGACGTCATGTTGCCGGGCCTAGACGGCTTTGAGGTCTGCCGGATATTGCGCCAGGAGATGAGCCGGCCGATTCTGATGTTGACGGCCAAAGACGACGAGGTAGACAAGGTTGTCGGTCTGGAGGTAGGTGCGGACGACTACCTGACCAAGCCGTTCAGTATGCGTGAGCTGCTGGCAAGAGTGAGGGCACACCTGCGGCGCGTGCGGTTGCTTCGAGAAGAGTTGGAGAGCTCAGGCCATGCAGTCGATGGATCGCTCAACGGCGGCGCGGTCTTTGCATTTGACGATCTGGTGATTGACGAGAGCAGGAGAGAAATACGGCGTGACGGCGGGGTACTTGCCCTGAAGCCGAAAGAGTTTGAGTTGCTCCTGTTTCTGGCTCGCAATCGCGGTATCGCACTGGGCAGGAGCCTGATTTTGGAGCGAGTGTGGGGATGGAACTTCGACGGAGGCAGCCGAACAGTGGACGTTCACGTCCGCTGGCTGCGGGAGAAGATCGAAGTTGACCCGGCCCATCCCAGCCGCATTATGACAGTACGGGGCATCGGTTACCGCTTTGACGGGTGAGCGCGCCAGGACCGTTGCCGAAAGCCGCTTCTCTCGACTTGACGAGAGTAGACTGCCTTACGGACCAGAGCACATGCCCGGATTTCGCTCGATCCGCTGGCGAATTGTTGTACCGTTTTGTCTTCTGACCGCGGCCATTCTAGCGGTTCTCTACTTCTATACCCTTTCTCAATTCAGGCAGTTCCATTTGGACCAACATGGGCATCACCTTGGTGCCGAGGCCTTGCTGTTGTCAGGACAGGGACAGTTGCGCGACGGGCTGGCCGAATCGCGCTGGCAGGCAGGCGACATCGAGTTGGTCCGCCTTGTGCGCGCCTGGAGCAGTCAGGTGGATGCGCGGGTGACTATAGTTCTTGCGGACGGAAGTGTGCTGGCAGACTCGCTGGCCGATACCTCGACGATGGCCAGTCAATTGGAGCAGCCGGAAATCCTGGCGGCACTTGCGGAAGGAAGCGGATACAGCGTCCGCACCAGCCGCGCGATGGGCACGGAGATGTTGTACGCCGCTGCGGCAGTTTTTCCGCAGGTAGACGATGCAGGCAATGCAGATTCTGGGGAGGGCGCGGAAGCGGCAGTGGGCGTATTGCGTGTGTCGGTACCGAGTTCTGAAGTCGACTCCGCACTTGATCCTTTGCGTCGGACAGTGTTGGTCGTGATACTGCTGGCATATTCGGCGCTGGTCGGCATCGTCCTTTTGATATCCAGTGGGACGGCGCGACCTTTCCGCCATTTGATTCAGGCGGCCGCACGTCTGGCCCAAGGGGAGCTTGGGGTGCGAATCGAGCCCAAAGGAACGGATGAGGCGGGACAGCTTGCCAAAGTCTTTAATCGAATGCGTGACCTGCTGGAGTCGCAGGTTGCGTCGGTTTCTCGAGAGCGGGAGCGGCTGATTTCGGTCCTGGACAACCTACTGGACGGCGTTTTTATACTTGACGGCGAGGGGCGAGTTCGACTTTGTAACCTGGTTGCGGTGCGCATGGTCGGTTTGGAGACGAGGAAAAGTACCGGATCTACGGCCGAATCCGAAGAAGCTGTTGAATTAGAAGACGGAACCGCAACCTACAGGGATTCATCAGACAGTTCAGCTTCTTCGAACTTCGACCGACAGAGTTTGCGAGGGCAGCCTCTGGCTCAGATTGTGAGGGACCATCGCATCGTTGAAACATGGGAGGACTGCAGGCACGAAGGCAATCAGGCTGAAAGCATTTTTCAGTGGGGAAACAGGACGACACGCGTTATTGCTCTCCCGTTCGTTGCCGGCGGTAGCGACGGCTTCATCGTACTACTGCAAGACATGACGGAGTTGCACCGACTTGAACGTGTACGGCGGGACTTTGTAAGCAATATCTCTCACGAACTGCGAACGCCGCTTGCTTCGTTGCAGGCTCTGACTGAAACTCTACGCGACAGCGCCCTGGACGACCCTGCGGCCGCGCCACGTTTTCTGGACCGGATTGAAACGGAGGTGGATGCCCTGGCACAGATGGTGCGGGAACTCCTGGAGCTTTCCCGTATTGAATCGGGTCAAGTTCCGTTCCGCTTCCAGCCGGTGCCTGTAAGTGAGACTGTATTGACGCCAGTAGAACGACTGCAGCCACTTGCCGCCCGAAGTGATATCAACCTGATCGTCGACCTGCCGCACCGTCTCCCCCAAGTCTACGCGGATTCCGAGCGCATTCATCAGGTCGTTACAAATCTTGTTCACAATGCCCTCAAGTTCTCATCGGAAGGCGAGTCGGTCATAATTTCTGCCGACGCAAATCTCGAGGGCCAGAGGGTGACCATATCTGTCAGTGATACGGGCATTGGCGTTCCCGTTGAAGATACGGACCGCATCTTTGAGCGGTTCTACAAGGCGGATCGGGCGCGTGCGAGTCTGGGCACGGGTCTGGGGTTAGCCATCGCGAAACATATTGTCCAGGCGCACAGCGGCCGGCTCTGGGTAGACAGCATCGAAAACCGGGGCAGCACATTTTCGTTTACGCTTCCCGTTGCGCCGAACGGTAATCGGACTCAGACAGCCAGATAGACATACTCCGCTTTTTGCTGTCCTCCAGTTCAGCCAACTGCCTTCCTCAGACTCGTTCACCAATACGAAGCTGCCGCTAACCTCCTCTCAACCGATCTCTGAATCCCCATTTACATCCCCTGTACTTCGCCATAATCAGGTGGCGTTAGTCTGCTATCTGATATGAAGAAAAAAGAGAAGCGACCTCGCCGAGAAGGAAACAGAGAGCCACGGGTTGCGCCTGCTACGGGCGAAAACTCGATAGGGCTATGCGAACTGGGCGGCACGAAAGGAAAGGGTGGCAAATGCTGCCAGCTTCACTCGAAAGGATCATTTTGCAAAGAAAGATCGATTCGTTTCAGAAGATCTGGTTCTTTCTGTTTCTGCACCAGCGATCTGGCGATGACAAGATTGACCGAGATTACGTGCGCCAGGTGACCTTTGCGGATGCGCCGGCGCTGGATGAAGTGAAAAACGAAATTCGCGACGCAGGGTTGTTGACATCGACAGGAGAGGCTCTGGGCCTAAGAGACTCTTCAGAGATACGCACTGATTTGGACACGATGGCACACGTTCTTGGCGATCCGACAGGTCGACAAGAGCTTTGGCGCAGATTGTATAGGCGTGCTGGGGTTCCGCTGTAGGTGGATATGCTGAAGCGGTGGCCTGCCCGCGCATCCGTCCATGTCTTCACGCCAGTGCCACGAAGGCTTCCGACCGGCGTCGGCCTCAATTGCCACCCGCGCCAGCAGCAGGTTGCCTCTTGGACTATGGGGCACTTTTCTGGATTGTAGACTCAGTATTTGGGCGTTAATGGACTATTAACGTGACGAAAAATGGTTGTTAACGCGTGCGCCGTGTTTTATCACAGGTCATTAACCTGACGGAGATATGCTGGCAACAGTGGTTGATACGTCTTTCGTTTTCTCGAATGTGAGGGGATGAGTCACATGGGCATGGTGTCCACGCTGGATTCGCCGCATCATCATGCGACGGTAAATCGGGCACCATTCCAATTTTCAGAGGAGCAGAAATGCGTCGAGTGTTGTTAACATGGTTTTTGATAGCCGCCCTAGTGCTGGCAGCGTGCGGCGGGTCAGACGATGAGGCGGCTTCAGCCGATGGGCCTGCCAGAGAGGTGCAGACGGTGTCTGGGCGTTCGACGGCGGACGGACTACCTGAGGTGAATCCTCTGGAAGTGACAGGTGACATAATCACAGCTGGTAGCTCCACTGTCTTCCCCTTGTCCGAAGCGATGGCCGAGCGCTTCAAGGACGAAGGTTTCGCTTACAACATAACAGTAGACAGCATCGGCAGCGGCGCCGGTTTCGAGCGCTTCTGCATTGCCGGTGAATCGGACATCTCCAATGCCAGCCGACCCATCACGGACTCCGAACGAGAATCCTGCAGGGCCATCGACCGCGTCCCCATTGAGTTCCGCGTCGGCACCGATGCGCTGGCCGTAACCGTCAGCATGGACAATGAGTTCGTCGACAATCTGTCCATGGAGCAGCTGGCACTGGTCTTCTCCACCGCCATCACCTGGTCGGATGTCAACCCCGACTGGCCGAAGGAGCCGATTCAGCGCTTCAGCCCGGGAACCGACAGCGGTACATTCGACTACTTCGTCGAAGAGGTCTTCGACAAGGACAAGGAGCCAATCCTGAGTGCCGAGGCCATCCAGTTGTCTGAGGATGACAACGTCCTCGTCCAGGGTGTTACGGGAAGTCCCTACGCCGTCGGTTACTTTGGCTACGCCTACTACCAGGAAAACAGCGACACACTGAAGATTGTCGCCATCAACGGCGTGGAGGCCACTGCGGCCAACGTCGACAACGGCAGCTACCCCCTAGCCCGCCCGCTCTACATTTACTCGGATGCCGGCATCATGGCCGAGAAGCCCCAGGTTGCTGCCTTCATCAACTTCTACCTGACCTATGTCAACGAGGAGGTCGAGCGCGTCGGCTACTTCCCGGCTGAAGGTTCGGTTCTTGAGGCCGCCAAGCAGAGCCTCCTTGACACAATGAAGGCGTTGCAGCAATAGATGGCTTCGACTTTTCCGGCTCGCGCCAGCAGGCCATACGTGAAATTGGAAGAGTTGGGGATCGGGACTAATTTCCGTCCCCAAGGGTCCTAATCGATGTCGATAGGATTAGAATAGCCGCAATTGAAGGCCGAATTGCATCTTGCATGAGGGCTGAGGCCAGGCCGTAAGGTTGCATCGCAACTGAGGCTGCGCCAGCCGGATACTTTGAGGATACGAGAGAAGACCATGACACGATCGGCGCCAGTTGCACAAGCTGCCATTTCTGCTGAGTCTATACGCGGGCCAGTGGAAGGGGCGGAGAGTGAAGGCGATACTGTCCTGGGCGGAGGACCCCAGATGGATCTGAGGCGCAAGCCCAGAATTGGAGAGTCGATTATTCAGGGCTTTCTCTTCCTCTGCGGCGCCATTTCAGTCCTTACAACGTTGGGAATCGTCTATATACTTGGCCGTGAATCAGTTCTGTTTTTCGCCAGTGAGGAAGTGAACCTATTGAAGTTTTTCGGTGGAACCGAATGGCAGCCCGCCATAGGAAGGTTCGGGATCTGGCCGCTGGTGACGGCCACCCTTATGGCCAGTTTGATAGCGATGGCCGTGGCGCTGCCAATAGGTCTTTGCGTAGCAATCTACCTGAGCGAATATGCACCTCACCGGACGCGAAGCATTTTGAAACCTGTTCTCGAAATCCTGGCAGGGATCCCAACCGTCGTCTACGGCTATTTTGCCCTGACATTCATGACGCCACTTCTGCGGGGCATTTTTGGCCGTGATGTGGTGGAAATCTACAACACTGCTTCTGCCGGTATCGTCATCGGCATTCTGGTGATTCCGCTCGTCAGTTCGATGAGCGAGGATGCATTGCGCGCTGTGCCCGGCACGCTGCGGCAGGCCTCTTATGGCTTAGGGGCCACGAGACTTGAAACGGCAGTACGAATCGTGTTGCCGGCGGCGCTTTCGGGCGTGGCAGCGGCTTTCATTGTGGCCATTTCGCGTGCGATTGGAGAGACGATGATCGTCGCCATCGCGGCGGGCGCCGGCCCAAACTTCACGTTCTCACCTTTTCGGGCCGCCGAAACGATGACAGGGCACATCGTGCGCATCAGCGGCGGCGACCTCAGTTACGATTCGATCGACTACAACAGCATCTTTGCGATCGGGCTGCTACTTTTTCTGCTGACTCTTAGCCTCAATGTCTTGAGTCAGTGGATAGTGCGCCGCTTCCGCGAGGAGTACGAGTGATGGCACTCAACCAACAGCGGCCTGCTACCCGGACTGATGGCGGATTGATGCCATCAGGGCTTGTCTACCACGATCAGGTGGTAGCGCGGCAGCGTCGAGGGAGGGCTTGGGCGGTAATCTTTCAGGCTGCGATGCTTGCCGGAATCATTGCCTTGTGCGCTCTTCTCTTGAACATCCTCAATCAGTCCTTCGGCTACGTTGCAATCGTCAATAACATCGATCCTGCGGAGCTGGCCGTTGACGGAGTGCCGCTGGACAGGCTGCCCAAGGATAAACTGGTGGAGATTCTGGAGGCGAATGTTTCCGCAGGGTTGATGAGGCGATATGAGCACGACATGCCATTTGCGGAGAGAAGCCGCGAGAACGTCCACGAGTTGATTCTTGAGCGGGTGGTAGAGCCGCAGGTACAGGCGACCTGGGGGCTGTTCGACTCACTGGTCGCGCGTGGGAGCGTCTTTGCAGAGGCTGAAGAGCGCTATCCGGGATCTGATGTGTACTTCCGTAGCTGGCTTACGACCAGTTTCATCAGCAAATCGCAGTCGAGCGAACCGCTGCGCGCCGGCGTTCGGACTGCGATATTCGGCTCCTTGTGGGTGGTTGCCATCACGATTCTCTTTTCCTTTCCCATCGGCGTAGGGGCAGCGATCTACCTGGAAGAATACGCACACAAAGAGCGCGTACTCAACCGGTTGATTCAGACCAACATCAATAATCTGGCCGGTGTACCGTCGATAATTTACGGAATGTTAGGGCTGGCGATATTTGTTCGCATTCTGGAAGTTTTCACCAGCGGAGCGTTTCTTGGCGTAGGAGACCAGTCCACTGCCAACGGGCGCACTATCATATCGGCCGGTTTGACTCTTGGACTGCTGATTCTCCCGCTAATCATAATAAACGGCCAGGAGGCGATTCGAGCCGTCCCCAGTTCACTGCGGCAGGCGGGCTTCGGACTAGGGGCCACGCACTGGCAGGTGATTTGGCATCACGTTTTACCGAGCGCCATGCCCGGCATTCTGACGGGAACGATTCTGGCGGTAAGCAGGGCAATTGGCGAAACCGCCCCGCTGGTCGTTGTCGGCGCCTCAACTTTCATCGCTCTGGATCCCAGCGGTCCCTTCTCAAAGTTTACGGTTCTGCCAATCCAGATCTATCAGTGGACATCGCGACCGCAAGACGAATTCCGCAACTTAGCCGCGGCAGCTATTCTGGTGCTTCTGATTCTTCTATTGTCCCTAAACGCATCCGCAGTGCTCCTGCGAAATCACTTTGACCGCGGTCAGGCCAGCGCCTAGAGGAGTTTCTGACATCATGACAGTCGCTATTGATCGCCCATCCCGGGTCCAGGTTGAAACCGGTAGTTCGTCTCCCAATGGGTCGGGAAGGTATGCCATCGAAGCCGAAAAGATGCACGTCTATTACGGCGAGTTTTGCGCTGTACGCGACGTGGACATGAAGGTGCCTACCAACAAGATTACCGCAATTATCGGCCCTTCAGGGTGTGGCAAAAGTACGGTCCTGCGCTGTTTCAACCGGATGAACGATCTGATCTCGAGCGCTCGTATCGAAGGTGTGGTCCTGTTCCAGGGGCAGAACATCTACGACGAAGACGTAGACCCGGTGGAGGTGCGGCGTCGTATCGGAATGGTATTTCAGAAACCGAACCCTTTTCCGAAGACGATCTATGAGAACGTGGCATGGGGTACACGGATCAACGGATTCCGCGGCGACATGGACGAAATGGTTGAAAGGGCTTTGCGATCAGCCGCCTTGTGGGACGAGGTAAAGGACAAACTGCAACAGAGCGCTCTCGGGCTATCGGGCGGACAGCAGCAGCGGTTGTGCATCGCGAGGGCGATTGCCGTGGAGCCGGAGATAATACTGATGGACGAGCCCGCCTCGGCCCTGGATCCGATAGCGACGCTACGTATCGAAGATTTGATGAAGGAGCTTTCAGAGAAATATACTATAATAGTCGTAACGCACAACATGCAGCAGGCAGCCCGAATTTCCGATTACACGGCCTTCTTCAGCGTGGACGACAGACGGACCGGAAATCTGATAGAGTTTGACGACACCGAAAGGATCTTCACGAATCCGAGTCAGAAGAGGACAGAAGACTACATTACGGGCCGGTTCGGCTAAGCTCACCCACTGCAATTGGAGTCAACATGAGCGTCGACAAGAAGCGGGTTCTCATACTTTGCACTGGCAACTCCTGCCGAAGTCAGATGGCTGAGGGGCTCGTCAATGCCTATCTTGGCGAGGCGTGGCAGGCGTTTTCGGCCGGCACTGCACCTTCAGGCATGGTTCATCCGCTTGCTGTGCGGGCGATGGCGGAACTCGATATCGACATAAGTGATGGCGCGACTGAGTCAGTCGACATCTATCGAGCGTTGCAGCCGGACCTGGTTGTTACGGTTTGTGACAATGCGGCCAGAAACTGCCCAGTCTGGCTAGGTGAAGAGGAAGTCAAACACATGCCGTTTGACGATCCAACAAAGCTACTCGGCAGTGATTCCGACAGGATCTCAGCCTGCAGGCAGGTGCGGGATCTGATGCGTGACACGCTACTCCCCTATCTTCAGAGTCGATAGTCCTTCGGATGGAAAGGAGACCATCGATGGGACAGCTGCTGCGAACCTCATTTGCGCGTGAGCTGGAGACACTTCAGACCGATACCTTGATGCTCGGCAGCATGGTTATTCAGGCGCTGAAGGAGTCAGTCGAAGCGCTGCGGCAGAGGGATATGGAGACGGCAAAGCGTCTGATCAAAGAAGATGACGTGATCAATAAGAAGCGGTTCGAAATTGAAGCAGACTGCTTGCGGTTGATCGCGACGCAGCAGCCTATGGCGGGAGATTTGCGTCTAATCGCAGCTGTGTTGGAAATCAGCACGGAGTTGGAGCGGATTGGGGACTACGCAAAGGGCATCGGACGGATAATCCTATTGATAGGCCCTGAGGCCTTGATTAAGCCGCTAGTAGATATACCTCGCATGTGCGATATTGCTACGAACATGCTACAACAGGCTCTCGATGCATTCCTAAACCAGGACGTGGAAGCCGCGAGAAGGATTCCTTTGCAGGACGATGAGGTAGACGCCCTCTACAACCAGGTCCATCGTGACCTCATCGCGATGATTCTGGAGGACACGTCGTTGATAGATCGCTGCAACTACCTTCTTTGGGCCGCGCACAATCTTGAACGGGCCGCTGACAGAGTGACCAACATCTGCGAGCGGATAATCTTCACCGTTACCGGTGAATTCATTGAATTTGACATGAACTGAGGAAGGAAAGGCCAGTCTTTCTCGGAAAACTGATGCGATTCCCTCCTCAGTTTCTTCGATTACCCTCTTCCTCGGCAAGGATCAGACCACGGCATTGGGTTTGGTCGCCAGTGTATGCCACCCCTGTTACCTTGTTTGGTTCGGCTGTTGGCAAGGCACAGAGTGTGCCTGCTCCCGTGTAGTACAGTGTTGTGGGGAACGCGTTCATGGCCAGGCGCGGAACGCCTTTCTTTCAGGTTCCTACCCTTGGAAAGAGGTTGACGGAAGGGGGAGCATCGTATAGAATTGTGGCTACTTATCCCTGGTTCATGTAGTTGACTTCCAAAGCGAAACGGGAGTTTGCAATTATCGGGAGTTTCCCTTATCATTCGGGACGCAAGCACCGGAATCCCCTCCAACCTTTGATTTGGG
>JAPPKG010000218.1:0-17769 GCA_026914085.1 Caldilineaceae bacterium
CCCCGCACAAGGGAGGGCCGACTAGGCCCGACCGCCCAGAAATGCAGTGGTCAGTAGTCAGTGGCCAGTGGTCAGAGACGGCGCTCTGGCTGCCTCAGATTTGATCGCGGCGTGGCCATGGTTTGGTCTCGGCCAGAGGTATGCGAATGTTCGCCCCTATTTTGGGATGAACCGCGTTTTGGGCAACCGTTTGCTCACGTCCCCCGATTGTGTTAGCATGAGCCAGGCCAATTTCGACCCGATTGACACGGGGAAGCCGTATGTCCGACTGCACCGAATGCGGAACCTGGAATCCCGATGATAAGGAAGTTTGCTGGCGCTGCCAGGCCGTATTGCCGCGTCCGGTGGAGAACAAGCCGAAACGCCGCCTGATGATACTCGGCATGCCGGTCTGGGTGTGGATTGTGGTTGGGTTGATTTTTGTCCTTCCTCTCTTTGGCCAGTGCGCGCAGCTTGGAGTCCCCGCCGGATAGTGAACAGCGACGACAAGTCTTCGGAATCGGACAGCTTTTCTCTGTTAAAGGAGTTGAGCGAGACGCCTGGCGTAAGCGGCCAGGAAGACCGGATTCGCGCGCGTGTCAGCGACCACCTGGCCCCGCTGGTTGATGAACTGCACACAGACATTCTCGGTAATCTGACAGGTCTTAAGCGCGGTCGCGATTCGTCCGGCAGGCGGGTGATGGTGGCGGCGCACATGGATGAGATCGGCCTGATCGTTACCCGATTGGAGAAGGGCTTTGTGCGCTTTGCGCCGGTTGGCGGCGTGGACCTGGGGGCCCTGCCGGCGCAGGAGGTAACGGTTCACGGCCGCTCTGATTTGCCGGGGCTGATCGCCAGCCGGCCGCCCCACGTTCTCTCCCAGGAGGAGCGGGGGAAGCCTTTTGCCCAGGCTGATCTTTTCATTGACGTAGGTCTGGCCGCGGACAGGCTGGCAGAGCTCGTCTCGGTTGGGGACTTCATTTCCGTCCGCCAAAGTGCAGACAGGTTGGGTAACGGGCAAGCTACCGGCAAAGCCTTCGACAATCGCGTGTCGGTTGTCGTTCTGCTGCAGGCGCTGCGTATTCTGCAGGGCCGCAGCCACGGATGGGATGTTTTCGCCGTGGTCACGGTGCAGGAGGAGATCGGCCTGCGCGGGGCCAAGACGGCCGCTTTTCGGGTGGCTCCGGATGTGGGGATCGCTCTCGACGTGACCTACGCGGAGCAGCCGGGCGCGACCCCTGAAGAGTCGCTTGCAATGGGAAGCGGACCGGCTATTGGGCTGGGGCCGAACCTGCATCCTGTTTTGAGAAAGCTGCTCGTCGACACGGCCGAGCGCGACGAGATTCCGTATACGAACGAGGTTCTGCCTGGAAATTCAGGGACCGACGCCTGGGCGATGCAGGTCTCGCAGTCCGGCATTCCTACTGCGCTGATTTCGGTACCGATCCGCAACATGCACACGCCGGCTGAGACGGTCGCGCTCAAGGACATTGAACGGAGCGCGCGGCTTTTGGCTGAGACGATCTGCGAACTACCGTTCGACCTAGCCGCGCTGGCGCTCGACGGCGAGGCTTAGCCACCAAGGGCATCGGACGCCGGCGCGTATTGCCGCACGCAAGATTTTTTTGCCATGAATGAACTGCTCGAGAAACTGTCCAGGGCCCGCGGGGTGGCGGGACATGAGGGCGAGGTACGGGCCATTCTGCGGGAGGCGCTTGCCCCGCACGTGGAGGCGTTGACGGTCGACTCGATCGGCAACCTGATTGTCCGCAAGGGAGGATCGGGCGACAGTAGAAAACATCGGGTGATGCTCGCCGCGCATATGGACGAGGTGGGCGGGATGGTCATGCGCGCCAATGCGGACGGCACGGTGAAGTTTCGCAGCGTCGGCGGCCTGGATCCGCGTATTCTGCCGGGAAAGCGGGTAAGTATTGGGGCGCAGGCAGTGCCCGGGGTGATCATGCGTGCGCCACATGCGGCGCGTTCGGGAAAGCGCGTGGCGCCGATTTCCGATCTACTGATCGACACAGGCGGCGCCGGGGGTATCGTGCCGGGCGACATGATTACATTTGAGAGCGAGTATGAGGAGTACGGACGACTCTTGAAGGGCAAAGCATTTGACGACCGGGTAGGCTGCTATGTGCTGGCCGAGCTGATGAAGGGCGATTACGAATGCGAGCTGGTCGGGGTCTTCACCGTCCAGGAAGAGATTGGCTTGCGCGGCGCAGGTGTGGCGGCCTATGCGGTCGAGCCGGATGTCGCGGTGGCGCTTGAAGGCACTGTAGCGGACGACCTGCCCAAGCAGCATGACGTCAGTCCGACGACCGAACTGGGGAAGGGTCCATCGATTTCAGTGATGGACCGGAGCGCGCATGCGGACCGGCGGCTAGTCCGCATCCTGACGGAGACCGCGACCGCCCACGACATTCCGTGGCAGTTCAAGCAGCCCGGCGTCGGGGGAACTGACGTGGGTACCATTCACCTGGCACGCGAAGGCGTACCCGCGGTAGCCGTTGCCGTGCCCTGCCGCTACATACACACTCCCGCGGCGCTGATGGACCCGGCGGACGTGAAGAATGCGATTGAACTGATGAGCAGGGCGCTATCCGGACCCTTGGGGCGGCCGTTGGAGGCCGAGCGGAGTGAAGCATGAGAGCTTTGATTGAGGAACTGTGCGGTGTCTTCGGCCCGAGCGGGCAGGAGGAACGGATCCGGGAGGTGATCAGCGGCCAACTGGACGGGCTGGTCGATGAGATGCGGACGGACAGGCTGGGCAACCTGATCGGGCTGAAACGCCCGACGGTCAGCAGTGAAGGCGGCAAGCGGATCATGCTGGCTGCACACATGGACGAGATCGGTGTGATGGTGACGCACGTTGACGCGCAGGGGTTCTGCCGCTTCACCACCATCGGAGGCGTGCTGATGAACTCCCTTATCGGCAGCCGCGTCCATTTTGCCAATGGCGTAGAAGGCGCGTTTGGGATGGAGGGTTCGCCGCTGGCGCGCGAACGGCCGACGCCGCAGAAGTTATTCCTGGACGTGGGGGCCGATTCGAAGGAAGATGCTCGCGTTCAGGTTGGCGATACGGCCGTCTTTCGCAGCAGTTTCGGTACGGTAGGGGACAGGCTGTTTGCAGCCAATTTGGATGACCGGATCGGGTGCGCGGTGCTGATCCAGACGCTGCGGGAGCTTGAGAGCTCCCCGCACGAAATCCTGGCCGTCTTCACGGTACAGGAGGAAGTGGGCGTGCGCGGGGCCACGACCGCGGGCTACGGACTGGAGCCGGAGATCATTCTTGCCATCGACGTTACGGCCACCGGTGATTTTCCGCAGGCGACGCCAATGGAGGTGGCGCTGGGGAAAGGCGTAGCAGTCAAGGTCATGGACAGGGGCATGATAGCCCATCCAAAGGTACGCGGCTGGCTGGAAGACACAGCGCAGGCATTCGACATCCCTTACCAGTTGGAGGTGCTGGAGTTTGGCTCGACCGACGCCGCGGCAGTACAGGTCAGCCGCGCGGGCGTCCCCGCGGGGACGGTCTCCATTCCCTGCCGTTACGTCCACTCACCCTCGCAAGTAGCCGACTACAATGACGCGCTCGGCGCGGTACGCCTGCTGGTGAACGCGCTCAGCGCAGAGTATTCCTCGTAGTCAGCATTTCGGTAGCGCAAATCGAAAAACGCAGGGCGAGCCACAGATTCGGGCAGCTATGCACAAACAGATTGCAGACCGTCTGACTGTCTGGCAGGCTCATCAGTTGCGGGAGTTGCCATGGCGCAGGGACCCTGCCGGCGCGCGTGATGCTTACGCAGTATGGGTCAGCGAGGTCATGGCTCAGCAGACGCGTCTGTCCGTTGTCGCGGCCTATTTCAACCGCTGGATGGAGCAGTTTCCAACTCTGGAGGCGCTGGCCGGTGCAGACCAGCAGGAGGTCCTGAAACTGTGGGAGGGGTTGGGCTACTACAGCCGGGCAAGGAATCTACACAGAGCGGCGCGGGTTGTTGCCACTGAGTTTGGCGGTCAGTTGCCGCGGACACGGGCCGAACTGCTGTCGCTGCCCGGTATTGGCGAATATACAGCGGGCGCGATACTCAGTTTGGCCTTCGGACAGCACGAACCGGTTCTCGACGGCAACGCCAAACGGGTCATCAGCCGTCTGTGGGATGTAGACGCGAGGATCGATCTCCGTGCGACCGAGAGTCAGCTTTGGGGACTTTCACGGAAGATGGTTGAGGCCGCGTCTGCGCCCGGCGCCATGAACGAAGGGTTGATGGAGTTGGGGGCAATTGTGTGCAGACGCCGCAATCCCCTCTGCGACAGGTGTCCTGTTCAGTCCTTGTGTCTGGCTCACGGGCGCGGCGTTCAGGAGGAAAGGCCGGTGCGCGCACCGGTCCAGAAAGTCCCCCATGTTGAGTTCGCGGCCGCGATAATCTGGGAAGATGTGCCTGGTCAGTCACGAATGTTGATCAGTCAGAGGCCTGAACAGGGCCTTCTCGGCGGGCTCTGGTCCTTTCCCAACGGGGCAAGAGAGGCTGACGACGAGGACCTTCAGGCGTGTTTGAGGCGTGTTGTACGCGAGAGTCTGGGCGTGGCGGTTTGTGTTGGTGAGAGGGCGGGTACGGTGGAGCACGCGTTTACCCACTTTCGTATGACTCTTACGGCCTTCCATGCGCGAATCACTGGGGGAGAGCCCCAGGCTGTTGGCGTAGCCGACTGGTGCTGGACTTCGCTGGACGAGATCGAGAAGTTTCCCTGTCCGGTTCCGGATCGCAAGATTATCGCCGCCTTGCGCGACTTTGCTGAAAGTGCCTGAGGGCACACAAAGGCAAGGGAGTTCCTCTTTCATTGGTTTCTCAGTGTGAAAGGCAGGTACTTTAGCGGACGGCTCTGCCGTGGACGGGGTCCAGCTGGCGCTCACACTCGTTCTACGCAGCAGGAGAAATGAAGGCGGTGCCTGCCGCCTCGTTGCTGCAAGAGGAGAGAATAGGTTGGACCTCTTTGAACAACGTCTGGTTGACTCTTGCCAGCTGGTGAACAGGGAGGACGCAGGGTTGATGACGCACAGGCAGCGCCGGGCTCTGGTTGCGGGCGTGAATCCCGGCAATGAAGTTGCTGCTTGCAGAAGACCAGGTGTGTGATCAGGCGGCGGCGTCCAGTTCCTGGTCGGTAGAGAGGCGGACCTGTTGACCCTGGGCGCCGTAAAGCCGGGGCAGCTTGCCGTCTTCGAAGACCGCGCGGCTTACCACGCAGCGGGCGATCTCTTCGCGGCCGGGTATCTCGTACATGACGTCCAGCAGGGCTTCCTCGACAATCGAGCGCAGTCCCCTGGCCCCGGTGCGTCGCATATATGCTTGCGTGGCGGCCGCCATGAGGGACTCCGGTTCAAACTCCAACTCCACTTCATCCATTGCGAAGAGTTGCTGGAACTGACGGACGATGCTGTTCTTGGGACGCGTGAGAATCTCGACCAGGACCTCGCGATCGAGCGCTTCGAGACTGACCACTACGGGAACGCGACCGACAAATTCCGGGATCAGGCCGTATTGAAGCAGGTCGTCGGGCATGGCTTGCTGGAGCAGGCGGCTCTCATCGCGTCCTTCTTTTTCGAGGCGGCGGATCTTCAGTTCACGCTGGCGCTCGGCCAGGCTTTCGGGAAGCGGTAACTCGTCGATGGCGTCCTCTTCCAAGGGCCGGCCGACCGGGTCCAACTCGGCTTCATCGTCGACGAATCCCAGTCCGGCACGGCGGCGCATCCTTCTGCGCACCATCTCCGCCAGCCCGACGAATGCGCCTCCCAGAATGAAGAGGATATTGCGGGTGTCCAGCGGGATGAACTCCTGCTGGGGATGTTTGCGTCCGGTACTGGGCGGCACGTTGACAGTGGTGCCCTCGACAATTTTGAGCAGGGCCTGTTGAACGCCCTCGCCGCTGACGTCACGGGTGATGCTGGGGTTGTCGCCTGCCTTGCGCGCGATCTTGTCGATCTCGTCGATGTAGACGATGCCACATGCGGCCCGGTCTGCATCCCAGTCGGCAGCCTGGAGCAGACCGACGAGCAGGCTTTCGACGTCTTCGCCCACGTAGCCGGCTTCGGTCAGGCTGGTGGCGTCGGCGATGGTGAAGGGAACGTCGAGGAGTCTGGCCAGAATCTGCGCCATGAGGGTCTTGCCGCTGCCCGTGGGGCCGATCAGGAGCACGTTGCTTTTGGCAAGCTCGACCAACTCCTCTTTGGGGTCCTGAACGTCGCGCGCGGGGCGTGTTTCCTCTTCGGCGCTGGGAAGAGAGACCTTGTTCTCTTGCTCCTGCGCGGGTTGGTTCTCGCGCCAGCTTTGCCCTGCCGCGCGGCTGCTGCCGAATATCCGTTTATAGTGGTTGTAGACAGCGACTGACAGCACCTTCTTCGCCCGATTCTGACCTATGACATATTGATTCAGGCTCCGGACGATCTCGCGTGGGCTAGGGACGCGTTTGACGGCAAGTTGCGCGGACCTGTTCGGGACTCCGCTCTTGCCAACCCCTTCCTCATCGAGAATTTCTACACTGAGGCGGACACATTCATCACAGATGTGGACTTCATCGTCACCAGCGATCAGGCGCTGGGCTTCCGATTCCTCTTTGCCGCAAAAGGAGCATGCATTCATCGCGCTACAGGTTACTTTCTCGTCGTCTGTCAGGGCACCGTTGGGTTCGCTAGCTGCGAAAGTTGCGGCCAGCGGCTTCCAGGATGAGCAGCCGATCAAGGTAGAGAAGCGGCCGCCCAATCGTACAGTCTACGCTATTGGTCGTTCTCGCCGGCTGCCTCTTCAGGAGCAGGCTCAGTACCGTTTTCGCTAGGCACGTTGACCTGGCCGTCTACGACGGAGACGATGTCACTGCTGTCGCCGAGGACCTCGTCCACGATGCCGAAGTCACGAGCTTCGATGGCGTTCATCCAGCGGTCGCGCTGAAAGATTTCTTCGATCTCCTGCCAAGGGTGGCCGGTCTGTTGCCCCACGATATGGAAAAGCTGTGTTTGAAGGCGTTCCTGCTCTCTCAAGGCGATGCGCACGTCCTCGGTGTAGCCCTGTGCGCCGCCGCCGGCGGGATGCATGTGGATGGTGGCGTGGGGGAGAGCGTAGCGTTTGCCCTTGGTGCCGGAGCAGAGCAGGACAGTGCCCATGCTGGCGGTAACGCCGACGGCGAAGGTATGAATGGGGGTCTGAATCATCTTCATCGTGTCATATATGGCCAGGCCGGCGTAAATGAGGCCACCCGGGCAGTGAATGAACATCTGGATCGGTTGATTCGGGTCTTCCGAATTCAGATAGAGCAGCTGGGCAACGATCAGATTGGCAACTTGATCGGAAAGGGGCATACCGAGAAAGATGATGCGCTCCTTCAGAAGGAGGCTGTAAATATCGTAGGCGCGTTCACCGCGGCCCGTGCTCTCGATCACCATCGGGACTATGTTTGTCGGTGAAAGGCTGCCCGTCGGAAATTGGCTGCCGGGCAGACCCGGCCAGTCGTTCGATTGGGCTTGATTGTGCGGCTGCGACCCGTGGGCCGAGATCTTGTCTTCAAAAGGATTGAACATCGGGAGCTCCCCTCTTCGGCTGATGGTTGCGACGTGGACGGATCCTTAGTTCAGCCGGCGGTGTTGCCTACCGACCATTCGGATCAGTGCGCATTGTAATGGTTGCATGCGACGAGAAATGTAGTGTCCGCTCTATTGTGTATTAGACTTTTGTTTGCGCGGCGCTCAGGCGTCGGCGGACTCCTCCGTTGCCGCCTCAGCTGCGGCCGCCTCTTCGCCTGGCTCGGATTCAGCTGCGGTCTCCGTTTGCGCGGCGTCTTCGGCGGTGGACTCCTCCACCTCCTCGGAATCGCTTTCGTCCTCTTCGGGTTCGGGGATATCTTCGCCACGGGCGATTGCCAGGAGCAGATTGACCGATTTTTCTCTGAGGATTTCGCTTTCTATGACTGGGCGGCTATGTTCGGCCCGCATCATTTCGAGCATGTCGTCGCGTGCCTTCACCGCTTCCTCGTCGGCGTCTTCCGGTAGCGGGGCGGCCACATCGCCGATGTGTGACTCGAACTCTTCTTCGCTGACAGACAGCTTTTCGGAGGATGAGAGCTCTATCAAGGCCAACTCGATCTGCAGTGACTTTTCAGCGTCCTCGCGCAACGATTCGCGATAGTCTTCAATCGTCTGGCCGGACATCTCGAGGTACTGCTCCATTCCCTGCAAACCCATCTGGCGGATGCGCATATCGAAGTTGCGCACGAGGCGGTCGATCTCGAGGTCCACAGCAATAGGTGGATAGGCGAGGTCGCTCATGTCGATCAGTTCCTGCAGTACTTTCTGGACATGTTCGGCTTCAGCCTGTTGCGCGGCCTCTTCCTTAGCGTTTTCGCGAAGATTGTCGAGCAGGTCGCCGGCGGTTTCAAAGTCGGGGCCGAAGTTTTGGGCGATCTCATCAGTCAGTTCAGCCGGCGTCTCGAAAGCCTGCGTTTTGTGGACTTTCACTGAAAAGCGGACGGTACTGCCGGCGTACATGCTGGGACTGTCTTCGGGCCAGGCGATCTCAAAGCTCTTCTCTTCGCCGGGGGTAAGTCCCACCAGTTCCTCATCCAGACCGGCCGGTTCCATCGGGTTTTCCTGGTCCGGGGTTACATCCCAGTCTTCTTCATCGAAGACGACGGTATCGGTTTCGTTGCCATTGTCATCCAAGGCAACGCCTTTCAGGTCGATCGTCATCAGATCGCCGTACTGGCTGGGACGGTCGGCCTCAACGTAATCGGCATTCTGTTCGAGAATGGCCTGGACGCGTTCCTGGACCTGCTCTTCGTCAGCCTCGGCCTCCTCTTCTTCAACGCGCAAGCCGCGGTAGTCGCCCAGGTTTACCTCTGGAGGGAGAGGGATGGTGAGGTGGAAGCGGACCTCTTGCTCCATGTCAACGTTGTCAAGAGTTCCCATGAAGTAGGGTTCCAGGCCTTCCTGTTCGATGGCCTCCTTGTAGACCTCCTGCCCCAATTCGTCGACAAACTCGTTGACGATCGCCTCTCGACCCACGAATTGAAGCAAGATATGAAAGGGGACACGTCCCTTGCGAAAGCCGGGAATGTGCACCTGTCGAGCGATTTTGCGGGCCGCCTTTCGCATTTCCTGGTCGATGCGCTCCTCAGCGACCTCGATTGTCATTGCGAGCTGGCGGCTGTCCATTGGTTCTGTGGTAACGGTCAAAGTCATCGTACCTTGCCTCTCATTGAATCTTGATAGCAGAAGCTTAAAGGGCGTCGCCGCCCAGTGTAAGAATGGTCATAAGCGGTCCGGCGGCGTAATGTTCCTTCTTCGCCCATACGCCGTACGTGTATAGGGCTGCGAGCGTGGCGGTGTAGGCGAGCACGCCGGCAGGCCCGTGTTCAGGGAAGAAGGAGACTGAAATGATCACGCACAGAAAGAGATTGGAGAACAGCAAAAAGGTGGAGACCGATCTTGTACAGCGTCCCAACTTCGGCACGTCTACCAAGGCGAAGCCGCGCCACTTTCCGGGAAAGAGATCGAATGCCAAGTGAAGCGCCACACCTGCCGCAAAGCCGGTGACGAGCCAGCCGGCCCATTCAACGGATGTTAAGGCCCACCCGGCCCATAGCAGGGTGGGCATCAGGAAGCTGTGGGTGACGATAGACCTGTGGCGAAGGTGGAAGATGCTGAACCTGTCGATGTCCGGGAAAAGGGTTCCCAGCCACGCTCCGAGAGCGAAGCATACGAAGCCAATCGCAACTGTCAGCAAATCAGGGCCGGCGAAGTCGAGCACGTGGAACGTCCGTTGTTATCAATGGGCGTCCGATATCCAACTGCGCGGGGAGACATGCTAGACCCGCGCGGGATGCTACTGAATTCTGGATCGCCACCTTTCAGTATAGCACACGAAAGAGTCGACGACACAAAACGAGCAGGTTTTTTATGTGTTAACGTAGGAGAAAGTCACGGGGGTTGAACAGAGCGGTGAGGCAGGTCTGAGTCAAGTCCGTTTGAAGGCCCGCTCCAGTTCACCGGCGCTCAGCTTCAGCATTGTGGGCCGCCCGTGAGGGCAGGTGCGGGGAGCCCTGCATCTTTCCAATTGGCGCACCAACTCCTTCATCTCGATGTCGCTCAGGATCTGGCCCGCCTTGATCGACGCTCGCTTGCACACCATTTTCACCAGACGCGCCTCCAGTTCCTCCCCCACCAGGTCCCGGCTCTCTGCCAGGCCCTGCACAATCTCATCGAGGGCGCGTTCAGAATCCTGGTTTGAAAGGATACCGGGTACGGAGCGCACGAGGAAGGTATCGCCGCCGAAGTGTTCGGCGTCAAAGCCGATGGCGTTGAGGGCGTGTAGGTGTTGCGCCACCAGACCGGCGCGTGAATCGCCCACATGGAGAGTGATTGGAGTCAACAGGCCCTGGCGAGCCAGGCCGCCCGCTGTGCCGCGGTCTTCGCGCTGGGCCATGAATTTCTCGTACAGAATCCGTTCGTGGGCGGCGTGCTGATCGATCAGATAGAGCCCCTCCGGTCCTTCGGCGACAACGTAGGTTGCGCCAGCCTGACCTACTACGCGAAGGAGCGGGAGCGCTTGCTCATCGGGATGCGGGGACGTGTCCGGCCCGGCGGCAGTTTGAGGGGGTGAATCGGCAGGCGGCGTGTTCGGCGCGTCCAGAGGCGGGTCCACGACAGGATGGTCAACGGGAGGAGGCTCGAAAGGCATTTCCGGCTGCCTGCCGACGCCGGCGTTGAGAATCGCGTGGCGACGGGCAGACCAGCCGGTCTGTTGGAGGTGGACCTGCTCTTGTGGTGCACTGTCTGCGGAAGGCCAGCTTGCATGTGACTCGGCCGGTCGAACACTCTCTTCGCCCAATCCCACGGTTGGCACACCGGCGCTGTCTATAACCGCGCCGCGCACGGTGCGTTGGACAGCGCTGAAGACTTTATTGGGATCGACGAAACGCACCTCTGTCTTGCGCGGGTGCACGTTGACGTCGACCTCTGAAGGATTCAGGTCGACAAAGAGAACCGCCATCGGAAAACGCCCGACGGGTAGCAAGGTATGATACGCCTGCACGACGGCATGGGTGAGGCTGCGATCTTCGACGTAGCGCCGGTTGATGAACAGGTTGATCTGGGCGCGAGTGGGGCGGGTGAGGGTCAAGGAACTGACGTAGCCACTTACGAGCACTGCCAAGGGATAAGCAGATGATGCGCGGCCTGTTTGGCGAGGCAGTGAATGGCCGGCGACCGGTGGAGAGACTGGAGCAGGGCCACCGGCCGCGTCAGGCATGAAATTGATTTCGTCCTCCTGCGGCTGCCGTTCCGGCTGGGAAAGGGTTTCAGCCTCATCTGAGACGGCGGCACCCGCATGGCGGGCACCAGATTCTGGGCGCGAACGGCCAACGCCTATCATCAGTTGGGCATTCTCGCGCCCGTAGATCTTTGCCAATACCTCGTCAGTGCGACCGGCGCCCTCGGTGAAGAAGGAGAGCTTACCATCGCTGACGAATTTGAAGCGGCAGTCCGGATAGGCTAATGCATAGCGCTGGACGATGGCGGCGATGTTGCCCGCCTCGGTTGCGGGACGCCGCAGGAATTTGCGCCTGGCCGGTGTGTTGAAAAAGATATTTTCAACGGTGACAACTGTGCCGACCGGCAGTCCGGCGGGCTGGTCGCGAGTGACTCTTCCGCCTTCGATGCGCAGTTCCGCGCCTGACTCGTCGCCGGAGCGGCGGCTCTTGAGGGTCATTTGGCTGACTGCCGCGATGCTGTAGAGGGCTTCGCCGCGAAAGCCGAAAGAGGTGATGCGGTCGAGGTCTGCGGCGCTATCCAACTTGCTGGTCGCGTGCCGTTGCGCGGCTAACGGCAGTTCGGCTGCGGGGATGCCATGCCCGTCGTCGGTCACCTGCAGGAGGCGCCGGCCCCCTTCTCTGATTTCGACCTGAATTTCGGTCGCACTGGCGTCGAGGCTGTTCTCGATCAGCTCTTTGGCGACATTGGCAGGGCGTTCTACCACTTCACCGGCGGCGATTTTGGCGGCGACATCCTGGGAAAGGAGTTGAATGGCCATAGTGGGGTAAGTATACCATTTATGCGCGCGATCGTTCCCGCGCAGGGCCTCTCGATGGCGCCGGAGAGACTCTAATCTGATAGTGAAGTTCCGGAAGAATACTCTGGTGCGACTTCTGGTTGACTGTGAGGAGCACTTTCGCGGACTGGGTTCACGAAGAGATGTTCTTGGCCAGCTACATCGACAATGAGTACGGCGACGGCGCAAACCGGCGAGGCGTTGCTCTCCCGCCCTCCGCCATCGACGGAGGGAGCAAAGGAGTAGACACCCGAGACAAGAACGCTTTTGCCCGCAGGTGCGTCAACCAGCGCCGCTCGAAGGGAGATGCCGTCATAATCCGAATCGATTAGCACGGCCCGCACCTGTGCACGCCAGTCACGAGGCAACGACACCTTTGCTTTTCCGGCCAAAATGGCCACTTGCGGGCTGTGAAACTCTTCGATTCGAACTGTCAGCTGGCCTTCTGCCCGCTCACACTGGATCTTTGCACCGGATGTCGAGGTGGTTACAGGTTGGTGATGGCCGTCCTTGGCGGAGTCGCCAACGCCAACACGAAGTATGCGATATCCGCTATCGGCAACAGAGCTATGATCACCGGATCCATGCCTCACATTGGCGCTACCGGCACCGACTGCTTGGTCAGAAGCTGGGAAAGAAGGGCGCCGGCTCAGTCGACTCGCGGCTGTACGCACGGCGCGCCAAGAGCTGTCGCAGCCGATCCAGTCACGGCCCAGCTTGCGGGCGACTGCCAGCGTGGTGCCGGAGCCGGCGAAGGGATCGAGAATCAGATCTCCGGGGCGGCTGGCAGTTTCAAGGATTCGCTGCAGCAGTTTCTCGGTCTTCTGGGTTGGGTAGTTCTCGTCCTCCCCGGGAACGGTTCCAAGTCCGGGGACATCGTCCCAGAGATTGTCGACCGGCCGCGTGAGAAGGTAGCGGTTGCGGCCGGATTTCTTCAGGTAGTATTTGACGCCAATGTTCCCGCCCTTGGAGGCAAATATTCTCTGCGCGTCTTCGTCGACGATCACGTCGCCGCCGTAGGGGGCGTACAGCCGCCCTTCTGCATTGAGGGCCTTCAGACGCTGGAAGCTATAGGCGCCGGGGTCGGATGTACGGAAGAAGCCGCGCTCGTCGCGCATGTACTGTGCGGCGGCGGCCTTCTCGGTGAGAACAAGCTCGCGTTTGGGGGCATTCCAGATGGGCCGCCCTCGAGGTGTAGTGCGAAAGATGTGGATCGACTGGGCGCTATGGGGAAAGTAGCGGGCGTGGACTTTGGCGCCGCGCATCGTCTGACTGCGCCAGTAGACGGTGTTCAGATGCGACTCGGAGCCGAAAATCTCTTCCAGCAGGAGAAGAAGGGGCGCCTGCATGCGGTGATCGCAGTGCAGCCAGAGGGTACCGTCTTCGTGCATCAGTTCACGCAAGAGGAGCAGGCGGTCGGCCAGAAACTGGAGATAGACGCCGGGCAGCCAGAGATCATCATAGGCGGTGACTTCGCCGAGAGTGGGCTGCCCCTTGCCGCGCAGACGAATACGGCTGGAATAGGTCCTGTTCGAGTTATACGGCGGGTCCAGGTAGACCAGCCGGACGCCGCCGCGATAGCCATTGGCCAGCAGCCAGGAGAGTGCATCAAAGTTGTCGCCATACAGGAGGAGACCCTCTTTGCCGCCGTTTCGCGGTGCGTAGCTTTCCAGCTGACGCGCACGGGGTCTGGAGGGTACGGCCGTCAGCCGCTTGCCAGGCCACGTGAGGCTGATCTGACCCATTTTGCGATTAGGCGGCGCGGTCTCGGCTGTCATGGCGTTCGTGAGGTCCGGTTCAGGTTGTGCATATCGAAAACGCTGTGGAGGAAACCGGTTTAGGCCGGAGCCGACATTGGTTACGCCGGACAGTGGCCCTGAGTCCAATCGAAAGACCCGGCAGCCTGGTTGCTTGCTGCCGGGTCTCTGGCTTTGGAATCACTTTGCAACTGCAGGGCGTTCCCTGGCAGGCCAAGTAGACGGACGGGTACCTACTTCGGGCTGTACAGGTCTTCCGACCGGATATCGACATCGCGGCGGTCGGAAGACGCAGGATGCGCTAACGGGCAGGTCAGATCCGGACGGTATTGCCGCCGGTCATGGCGGGAACGAAATGCACTTCGCTGTCCGGCCCCACGGCTGCGCGCAGGCCGCGATTCTGGACGGCGCCGTCGACGGCGACGGTCCAGCCGGGGCGGATGCGTCCTTCGTCGATGATGCGTTCAGCAACGCCCGGGAATTGTTCCTCCAGGGCCGCGACCAGCTCGCGCACTGATTCGCCCTCGGCCTCGACGATCTGCTGGCCGTTGGTGAGCGAGCGCATGAGAGGCGGAATCCAGACTTTGGCCACGCTCAATCGTCTCCCGGAACCAATTCAGCTGCCTCGGCCTCCCTGGCCCACATGGCTTCAAGGAGATTGGCGGGGGAGATCGGGAGCTTGTCCATGCGCACGCCGGTGGCCTGGTAGACCGCGTTGGCGACTGCGCCGGCAGGCGGCACAATGTTGACTTCACCCACGCCGCGTACACCATATGGGTGAGCGGGGTGGGGGACCTCGACCATAATCGTTTCGATCATTGGCAGGTCCAGGGACGTTGGCATACGGTAGTCGAGCAGACTGGCGTTGAGAAGGTGGCCCTCGTCGTCGTAGATGTACTCTTCATTGATTGCCCAGCCGATGCCCTGTGCGACACCTCCCTGCATCTGTCCTTCGACATAGGAGGGATGGATTGCCTTGCCAACATCCTGGGCAATTGTGTAGCGCAGAATCGTGATCTTGCCCGTGTCCGGGTCTACTTCAATGTCGACGCACTGCGTGGAGAAACCTGGGCCGAAGTCCTGCGGATGGACCGTGGAACTGGCCATCAGGGGCTCTTCGCGCTGGACGAGACCGGCGGCCTCGGCGAAGGAGACGCTCTCGCTGCCGGCGCTGAATGTTCCTTCTTCGTAGCTCACGTCACCGGCTGCGACTTCCCACTGATCGGCGAGGCGGCTCTTCATTTCTTTCAGGAGCTGCCGGCCCAGGTTGTAGGCGGCCAGACCGGTTGCGAAGGTGGTACGGCTGCCGCCGGTCACGTCGTTGTAGGATACGGTATCGGTATCCACAACACGGGCCTTTACCTGCTCGTATTCGATATCCATGGCTTCGGCCAGCTGCATGGCTATCGAGGCTCGCGTACCGCCGATGTCGGTGGAGGCTTCGTTAAGGTTAACCGTGCCGTCGGGGTTAAGGACAGCGGTTGCGCTGGACTGGCCGCCCCAGTTGTTCCAGTAGCCGGAAGCGATGCCGCGGCCGCGGTACTTGCCTTCAAGCGGAGACTGGTAGTGTTCAGAGTCGCGGATGGCTTCCACAGTCTCAATCTGGCCGATGCGGGCGTACTGCAGGCCGTCCGGCCGGCGGTCGTTCTCTTTGGCGCCGTTGAGGATGCGGAATTCGGCGGGGTCCATGTCCAACTTCTCGGCCAGCTCATCGACGACGCTCTCAACCGCAAAAGCAACGTTTGTGCCTCCGGGTGCGCGATAGGCTGCGCTACGGGGCCGGTTCACGACGATGTCGTAGCCGTCCACCTGCAGGTTGTCGATGGCGTAGGGGGCCAAGCTCACGTTGGCGGCCGCGCCGACGGGTGAGCCGGGATAGGCGCCGGCCTCGTAATAGAGTTCAGCGAGGGCAGCGGAGATTTTGCCATCTGCATCGACGCCGATCTTCACGCGGATATTGGAGCCTGAGGTGGGCCCCGTCGCGGCCAGGACGTCGGCGCGACTCATCACGATCTTTACAGGTTCGTAGCCGGCCTTTTGGGAGAGTATTACGGCGACGGGCTCGACATAGACGTTGATCTTGCCGCCGAAGCCGCCCCCGATTTCGGTGGGAACCACTTTGAGTCGTGAGACCGGAATTTTCAGGATCTCACAGACCTGGCCGCGCACTGCGAAGGAGCCCTGCGTGCTGGTCCAGATTATGATTTGGCCGTCGGCGCTGTACAGGGCGGTGGCGGCGTGCGGTTCGATGTAACCCTGATGGACCGTTTCGGTGCGGTAGGTGCGGTCGACAACCAGATGAGCGCCGGCAAAACCGGCATCGAGGTCGCCGCGCTGATGGCTGAAGACGGAGGCCAGGTTGGTCTGCTCGGTGCCGACTTCACCCATGGAATCGGTGCGCAGCGTCTCCAGTAGGATAGGCGCATCGTCGGCGAGAGCATCGTCAACGGTCATCACCGGGGGCAGCAGCTCGTAGTCGACTTCGATCAACCCGGCGGCCTCTTCGGCGATATGTGGGGAGGTTGCGGCCACAGCCGCCACAGCATGGCCGTGGTACAGGACCTTCTCACTTGCCAGGACGTTATCGCTCAGGTATTTCAGGTTGATGGCGCCTTCGCCCAGGTCTTCGACCTTGTCTTCGGCCTCAGGCAGGTCGGCGGCAGTGACGACGGCGCGTACACCGGGCAGGGCTTCGGCCTTGCTCGTGTCGATGGATCGGATGTGGGCATGGGCGTGCGGACTGCGCAGGACGAAGCCGTGCAGCAGCCCGGTCATCTGCACATCAGCGGCATAGACGGCGCGGCCTGTGACTTTGTCCACGCCGTCCGGCCTTACAGGACGTGTGCCGATAACCTTGTAACCGTTCTGACCGTTAGCGGCCTGTGTACCAGTTCCATTCTGTTTCGTACCGGCCATTTGATATCCTCCTCGGTCCTACGCGTCGTTTTCGGCCACGTCCAACACGGCTCGCACAATCTTGTCATAGCCTGTGCAGCGGCAGAGATTGCCAGCCAGCCAGAGGCGAACATCGTATTCATTGGGAGCGGGATTGTCATCGAGGAGCGCCTTGGCAGAGACGATGAATCCCGGCGTGCAGATTCCGCACTGCAAAGAGGCGTGTTCCAGGAACTTCTGCTGCAGTGGATGCAGTACGCCGTCTTCTGCGATGCCTTCGATAGTCACGACTGAGCGGCCTTCGATTTCCGGCGCCAGCACGAGACAGGAGTTTACGAGAACGCCGTCCAGGATCACGTTACAGGCGCCGCAGTTGCCGTTACCGCAACCCTCTTTGCTGCCGATCAATCCCAGATTGTCCCTTAGCGCCTCCAGTAACGTCTGGCGAGGCTCACAAAGGAAGACAGTTTCTTCGCCATTTAGTGTAGTTTCTACTGCGATCTTTTTAGCCATGTCCGTTCAGTCTCCCCAATTCGTCAACAGTCTTGGTGCCTCGTGCCCGGTCAATTGCGATCCTCAGCGCGCGTTGTGTCAGAACCGCTGACAGGTGTTTGCGCTGAGGAATCGTTCCACGCATGTCACTGATCGGTTTAGCCGCCTCCCTGGCCAGATCGGCGGCTTTGGCCAGAGTCTCTTCGGAGACCGGTTGACCGGCCAGTGCATCGCCTGCCTCTTGCACAAAGAGGGGCGTCGGGGCGACAGCGCCCAGTGCCACGCGCGCAGACTGGATAGTACTTTTGTCGTCGCTCAGGACCACAGAGGCGCCGGCGCCGACGACAGCAATGTCCATTTCGTTGCGCGGGATAAAACGCAGATAGGCTGCGCCGAAGTTTGCGGGTGGTGCAGGAAATCCAAGTGCGACCAGGAACTCACCGTTTTCGAGAACGTTGCGGCCAGGACCGGTGCAGAAATCTTCGGCTGCGACCGCGCGGCGGCCGTTGGGGCCGGCAATATGACAGGTGACGCTGTGGGCAATGAGATTG
>JAPPKG010000376.1:0-17675 GCA_026914085.1 Caldilineaceae bacterium
CGGAGTATCTGGATGCGCCGATGGGGTGGGCAGGCATGGAGACCACGACCGACAGGATCGTGGCCGTGGACGACTTCACCGTCCGCTTTGAGTTTGCGAAGCCCAACTCGCTCTTTCTTGAACTGAGCCGCGGCGTTGCCGGCGGCGAGGCGGGATTGTGGAGCCAGTCGGCGCCCCACTACGTGCAGAAGTACCATCCCGATTACAACCGGATGGACGAGTACGACGATCCCAAGGAGCAGTTCCAGAAGGAGGTGCAGGACCGACTGCCTTTCCAGATGACGATTCAGGACCCTGAGCGCCCCGTACTCTGGGGTTGGAAGCCGTTCGAGTACGCGGAGGGGCAGATCGCGCGCCTGGACCGCAACCACTATTTCCACTGCGTAGACCGTTGGGGTCAGCAGATGCCATATGTCGAGGTGATGGAGAATCTCCTGCTTGGCTCACGCGATAAGGATGTCATCTTGCTCAAGCTGGTCGCGGGGGAGACCCATTGGGAGCGCCGTCTCGGCTCGGTTACCGACGTACCTTTCCTGAACGAACAGGCGGGCGACACGCTTGATTTCATCTACACGATCAAGCCGGAAGGCGCGCAGCAGGGCATCTATTTCAGCGCCCACGCCGATGACGAAAACATGGACGCTCTCCTGAAGCAGGCCGACTTCCGGCGCGCGCTTTCGATCGCTATCGATCGGGCCACCATCAACGAGACAGCCTACTTCGGTCTGGGCAAGATTGGGCACGGCTTCAGCCTGCCCGGCGTCTTTGATCCGGAGATTGACGGCAAGTGGGTCGAATACAATCCTGAAGCCGCTTCGCAGATGCTGGACGACCTGGGCATTACGGAGCGGGACGACGAAGGGTTCCGCACATACGAAAACGGCGAAACCATGACGTTCATTCTCGGCTCCGCGCCCGGCTGGCATCCCGGCGCACAGGAGTCGGCGGAGATTGCGGCGGAGGGTTGGAACGCGATTGGGCTGCGTACTGTTGTCACGGTGGCTTCGCCCGGCGATATGATCGCCGAGTGGAGAGAGGGCATTTCGCACGCCTATGTGCGGTCCAGCATAGGCGGCGACGTGATGTTCGACCTCAAGCACAGTACGGGATTGCGCTGGGGCGCGCCCTCCTACCGCTGGTGGGTGACAAGGGATTTGCCTGCTGACGAGGTCCAGGGCGTTGAGCCTCCGGATGACCTTAAGTACTTCCTAGAACTGGGTGACAAGATTCTCAGCGTCATCAGCGAGGAAGAACGGGAAGAGCTGATCCATGAGCGCCGCGTGTGGATGGCCGATACCTGCTGGTTCATCGGCATGGTGCAGACGGTGCCGCACGTGCTGGTCGCCAACAAGAAGCTACGGGGCATCTGGGGTAGGGAAGAGGAGATTCCCTGGAAACTGGGCGCGGGAGACGAGGAGTTCTGGCCGCGTTCCTGGTTCTGGACTGAGTAACGGCTGCTGCATGTTCGCGGGCGGCTCGTTCGCGGTCATGCGACGACTTTGCGTCATGTGAATTGAGGAGCCTTTCACTGATCTTCACCTGTTAAACAGGCCTGGCGATCTGTGAAGGGCTCTCTTATTCTCTCCAGAGCCGCCTAGTCGGTATGACGTCGTGGGATAGCGGCTGGTAGGAGCAAAGCAAAAAACATTGGGCCGCGAAACGCGTTTTGACGGCCATTCGGCGTAGGTTATCTTGAATCAAAGTACCGCCAGCCATAAGCCGGACTTCCTTGGCATTGCATGAGAACCTACATTTTGCAGCGTTTCATCCAGATGATCATCGTCATGGTCGTGGTCATGCTGGTCAGTTTCATCATCGTGGAACTCCCGCCCGGCGACTTTCTCACGACGCTGCGCGAGCAACTGACCGACCAAAACGTCGACCCCAAGGTGATCGACTCGACCGTGGAGATGTACCGGGCGCGCTACGGACTTGGCGAAAACTGGCTCATCCGCTTTGGCAAATGGGCCTGGTCGCTGATGAAGGGCGACATGGGCTACTCGATGCAGCACAACCGCCCCGCCAGCGAGCTGATGGGTGAGCGGCTCAGCCTGACTATCTGGATAAGCATCGCGACCCTCATCTTCATGTTCGTGGTGGCGGTCCCGATAGGCATGCTCTCTGCCATTAAACAGTATTCGGCCTGGGACCACTCATTCACTTTCCTGGCGCTATTGGGGGTCTCTGTGCCCAGTTTCATTACGGCGCTCGTCTTTCTGCTGTTATCGGTCACTTTGCTCGGGGCGACCACGGTTGCCGGCCTGTTCTCCCCCGAATATGTGACGGCGGAATGGTCCTGGGCCAAGTTCGTGGATATGCTCAAGCATGTCTGGATCATCCTGTTCATCGTCGGGCTAGGCGACACGGCGAGCACGATTCGCGTCATGCGCGCGCGCATGCTCGACACGCTGGGCGAGCCGTATATCGACACCGCGCGCATGAAAGGGCTGTCCGGCGCCAAGATCTACTTTCGCCACGCCCTGCGCGTCGCCATCAATCCCATTATTTCCAGCATCGGCCTGCGCTTTCCACAGATCATCAGCGGCTCAACGATCGTCGCCATCGTCCTGACGCTGCCCCTGATCGGCCCGTTGCTGCTCGAGGCCTTACTGGGCGAGGACGTCTATCTCGCCTGCAGCATTCTGGTGGTCCTGACGCTGGCCCTCGTCATCGGCAACTTCCTGGCGGACCTCGCCCTGGCCTGGCTTGACCCGCGGATACGATTCGAGAGTTAGAAGGAGCGTTACGTGGAGCAGAACGCGACGGGAAACGGCCCGCACCTTCAGAACGAAACTGATACGGAAGAGCGTTTCGACGTAACCAAACAGGTATCCTACGGACGTCTCATCTACCTGCGTTTTCTGAGAAACCATGCTGCCGTGGTCGCGGCCTTCGCGCTCGTATTCATCTACCTGATAACGCTGGTGTGTCCTTTCTTCGCTCCCTATGATCCCAACACGCGCTTTCTGGAAAAGGTCGCGCATCCTCCGCTCCTGCCCACGTTCATCGATGCCGAGGGCCAGTTTCACCTGCGGCCTTTCGTGTACGGCACGGTGCAGTCACGCGACCCGAAAACGATGGAGCGCATGTACACGAAGGATACAGCCCAGCGCTTTCCTTTGCGTTTCTTCGTGCGCGGAGACGAGTACACTTTCCTGTTCTGGGACAGCGACCTGCATCTTTTCGGCGCGCAGGATTCGCCGGTTTTTCTGCTGGGCACAGACACGCAGGGTCGTGATCTCTTTTCCCGCATCCTGTTTGGCGGCCGCATCTCTACCACTGTCGGGTTGATCGGCGTCGCGATCAGCCTCATTCTCGGCATTGTAATCGGCATGGCATCCGGGTACCTCGGCGGCGCGGTCGACTCCGTCATCCAGCGCGGCATCGAAGTGCTGCTTTCCTTCCCCAGCCTGCCGCTGTGGATGGCGCTTTCCCTATCTCTGCCGCGTCACTGGAGTTCGATTCGCATCTTCCTGCTCATCACGATCCTGCTTTCGATTGTCGGCTGGGGCGGCCTGGCGCGGGTTGTGCGCGGCATGACGCTCGCGGTCAAATCTGAGGAGTTCGTGCTCGCGTCGCGTATGGGAGGCGGGGGAACCTGGTGGATTCTGATTCGCCACATCCTGCCCACCAATCTGAGCTACGTAATCGTGGCGGCGACGCTGGCCGTGCCCGGCATCATTCTCGGCGAAACTGCATTGAGCTTTCTGGGTCTCGGCATCCAGCCGCCGATGATCAGCTGGGGCGTGCTGCTGCAGGACGCGCAGAAAGTCTCGTTTCTTTCGCAGATGCCATGGCTGATCGCGCCGGCCTTTTTCATCATGGCGACCGTCCTCGCATTCAATTTCATCGGCGACGGGCTGCGCGACGCCCTTGACCCATACTCAAATTTCTAATTCAGTGCCATTCTCGACTGCATATTCCGGCGCTCCCTGACTGATGAACACCGCTCCCGACTCCGATAAAGTCCTGGACATCCGTGATCTCCAAATCAGCTTCAGCTCCATTGCCGGCACCACGCGTGCGGTCAACGGCGTCAGTCTCGACGTACGCAGCGGAGAGATTGTGGGACTGGTGGGTGAAAGCGGCTGCGGCAAGAGCGTCACGATTCGCAGCATCGTCGGCCTGGTTCCGTCGCCGCCGGCACTATTCGAAGACGGAGAGATCTGGCTGCGCACGCGCCGGGGCATGACCGAGACGCTTTCGCTGCACAAGAACATGAAGGCGTTGCGACAGATTCGCGGGCGGGATGTGTCAATGATTTTCCAGGAACCGATGCGCTCGGTTCACCCGATGATGACGATCGGAAAGCAGATCACCGAGGGAATCCTTGAGCACGAGGTCGTTGACCCCGCCGAAGCCTACGAACGCACCGTCGAAATGCTTGACCTTGTCGGCCTGCCCAACCCTGCCGCGCAGATGAACAGGTACGCGCACGAGCTATCCGGCGGCATGCGGCAGCGCGCGCTGATTGCCCTCGCGCTCGTTTGTCACCCGCAACTGCTGCTGGCGGACGAGCCGACCACTGCATTGGACGTAACGATACAGGCCCAGATCCTCGAGTTAATCCGGGACCTGCGCGAGCGCATGAGTATGTCGGTTCTGCTCATCACGCACAACATGGGTGTCGTCGCCAACCTCGCCGACCGGATTTCCGTGATGTACCTGGGGAAAATCATGGAGACGGGCACGGTTGACGAGATTTTCAAGGAGCCGGCCCATCCCTACACGCAGGGCCTTCTGGCGTCGATGCCGAGTCTTTTCAGCCAGCCCAAGACGCATTTGCAGTCCCTGCGCGGCGTCGTCCCAGAGCTTGCGATGGTGCCCAAGGGCTGCGTCTTCGCCGACCGCTGCCCCTACGTCATGCCCAAGTGCGACGAAACGCCGCCCGTGGTCGAACTGAGAGCCGACCACAGCGCGGCCTGCTGGCTTTATGCTGACGGCGGAGAGTTGCAGGGCGCCGACGCCGCGACGACCAAGCCGTCCGTGTCAGACGACGGCACGCTGGCCGGTTCCCTGCAGGCTGTCGAAGTGGTCCCGTCACCCAAGAATGAGCAGGCGTCAGTCGCTGCGCAGACCCCGGCCGCTGACAGCGGTGACATTCAGCTTCAGATCGAGAATGTCGCGCTCCACTATCCGATTCTGAGGGGACTTTTGCGGCGCCAGGTCGGCACGGTGCGCGCGGTGGACGGCGTCGATTTGACGATCCGCCGGGGTGAGACGCTTGGCCTTGTCGGCGAGTCCGGCTGCGGCAAGACATCGGTTGGCCGTCTCGTTGCACGCCTGGTCGAGCCGACAGCCGGTCGTATCCGCTTTGGCGCGGACGGAGGGCTAGAGGAGATCACACACATTTCGCAGAAGGAGATGAAGCGGGTCCGCCGTGCGATGGGCATGGTCTTTCAGGATCCGCTCTCATCTCTGAACGCGCGCATGAACATCCGCAACATCGTCGGTGAGCCGCTCATGCTTCATCAGGTGGCCAGGGGAAGGGCCGTCGATGACCGGGTGGGCGAACTGTTGGAGATGGTTGGGCTGAGAGCGGCGCACCAGAGCCGCTTTCCCCATGCTTTCAGCGGGGGGCAGCGCCAGCGGATTGCCATCGCGCGTGCGCTGGCCACGGAGCCAAGTTTCCTGGTGGCCGACGAGCCGGTCTCTGCGCTCGATGTTTCGGTTCAGGCCCAGATTCTCAATCTGTTGCTAACACTCCAGCAGCAGCTTAGTCTCTCGATGCTTTTCATCGCGCATGACATCGCGGTCGTTCGCCACGTGAGCGACCGCATCGCGGTGATGTACCTGGGGAAAATCGTCGAACTTGGTGAGGCCCGCGAGATCTGCATCCGGCCCGTTCATCCGTACACGGAAGCGCTGCTGGCCTCGATCCCTCTGCCGATGCCCGGGCTGGAAACGCTGCGCGAAATGCCCAAAGGCGATCTGCCCGACCCGGCCAACCCGCCCACCGGCTGCCGCTTCCACACTCGCTGTCCCTACAGTCAACAGATCTGCGAGGAGGAGGAGCCCCCTCTGCGACACATTTCCGGCGACGCAGACCATTTCGGCGCCTGCCACTTTCAGGATGAACTGTACCTTGAAGGAGTCGAGGAGATGGGCGAAATCCAGGGCCCTGCGGCGGCGAAAGCAGGGGGAAAGTAATTGCCAAAGAGGCCAAATGGGGGCAGTTGCGGTTTCAATCCGATGGCGCCGTGCAGCAATTGTATACTCGCCAATTCCTGCCGATAAGGAGTTGCCATGCCTGTCCAGATGGCCCAGTACGGGACAAAGCACTCGCACGCCGCAGGCAAAGTCATTGCCATGCAGGAGAATCCAGATGTTGAACTGGTGGGCGTCTTTGAGCCTGACACAGAGTACCGCGCGCGGCTTGCAGATTCCGATACCTGTTTCGCGTCGGTGCACTGGTTCGAGTCGGCGAAGGAGATGCTCGCCGACCCCGCTGTCGCCGCCGTGGCGTCCGAAGGGTTGAACGTCGAGAGCCTGGACCAGACCGAGGAGATCGTGGCGGCAGGCAAGCACGTATGGTACGACAAGGCTCCCGGCGACAACTGGCCGCAATGGCAGCGCGTCGTTGCCACTGCCCGCGAGAAAAACCTGCTCATTCAGATGGGCTACATGCTGCGCTACCACGACGGTTTCCACCAGATTGCCGAATGGGCCAGGAGCGGCTTACTCGGCCACGTCTTTTCAATCCGCGCACACATGTCGACCAACATTCCCGCGGTCCGCCGCAAGCAGATAAACGCCCATCGGGGCGGCATCTTCTACGAGCTGGCAGGGCACATGCTGGATCAGATCGTGTGGATTCTGGGCAGGCCCACCAGAACCGGATGCTATCTGCGCACTGATGACTACGGTACTGGCGAGCGCGTTGATGGGTTCGCCGACAACACGTTGGGCGTTTTTGAGTTTGACGGGGCCATGGCGATGGTGGACATTGCGGCGATGGAAACGGAGCCGATGGCCCGCCGTTACGAAGTCTACGGCACTGCGGGCAGCGCCATCGTCGTGGAGCCTTTCGAACCGGGTTCGCGCATCCGTCTCTGCCTGGCAGTTGCTGCTGAAGGATATTCTGCCGGTGTGCAGATGGTCCCATTCCAGAGCCGCTCGCGCCAGGAACTCTACGACCAGGAACTGAAGGCCTTCCTGCGCACCATCGCCGGCCAGCAGGAACCGGAGCGGCTGCCTGAACATGATCTTCTCGTACAGGAGACCCTTCTGCGCGCCGTGGGAACGCTCAAGGACTGAGAAAAGAACCATACTTCCATCGGGGTGGAGCAATGAAATGTATCGGTATAGAGTTCCCGGAATTGGGTGCAGCCAGGCTTTTCGATCTGCCGGGTCCACCCCAACCCGGCCCCACCGAGATCGTCACGCGGACGCTGTTTTCCGGTGTCACCAACGGCACCGAACGCCACACGTTGATGGCGGACTTTGGCAGCCGTTTCCCGGCCCGATCGGGCTACCAGCATGTGAGCGTCATCGAGGAAGTGGGTCAACGCGTCGATCAGTTTTCGGCTGGGGAGACGGTTTTCCTGGGCAACCATGGCGGCCATCGGGGCTGGCACCTCGTTGATCTGGCCGCCGCCAACCCGCGCGAGCGCCTCTGCATCGAGCTGCCGCCTGATCTCGAGCATGAGTTTTGCGCCCTCTTCGGCATCGCGGGTGTAGGGTTCAGGCACTCGCGGCGTATCCGGGTCGATGCGCCGATGCGGGTATGGGTTGCCGGCCTGGGGTTGATCGGTCAGTCGGTGGCGCAGGCCTCGCGGGCGCTTGGCGCACACGTCACGGTCACCGATTTAGACCCGCGCCGGCTGGAGATTGCGACCCAACTCGGCGCCCACCGCGTGATCGACATCAACGACGACAGCGCCGTCGAGTCGCTCTCTGAGGGCGGTCCCTATGACCGAATCGTCGACGCCTGCGGGGCGCCCGATCTGTTTGATTTCATCTACGAGCACAAGCTGCTCGCGCTTTACGGCGCGATCGGCGCGCTGGCCGGCCGGCGGCCGACCGTCTTTCATCAGACGATGTTGCACGCTTTGCGGGCGTCGATCGAGTCGTCGTCGCATTTTACGCTGGAAGATCTGGGGATACTGCGCCACTACTGCCGGCTCGGTACTGTTAGAATCGAGCCGTTGGTGACACACCGTGTCCCTGTGGAGGAAGCCCCGGCCATTTACGCAACGATGCGCGACGAGCCGTCTGAACTGCTTGGGGTCATATTTGACTGGCGTACTTGAGTGGAGATAGCCAGAAGGAGGAGGTGGGCATCCAGAATTGTGTGGAGATCGTCGAAGAGGAACACGCGGTCTGTACTAAGGGGTACGGGTAGGCGGTGCCGGAGATTGTAGAGCTGGCCGGATATTTCTTGGTGAGGTAGATGGCGTTAGAGGCAAGAAAGAAAGTTAGGCAGAATTGAGAAGCAAAGTCCTTTTGCATCAGATAGACTTGAACCATTCACCATTTATTTCCACCTCTTCAACCATCCTTGTTTCCACACCGAGATTAAGTTCCTTCAGTCGATCAACTAACAGAGCGCCATCTATGAGGTCAATGGGAGGCGCGCCATCTCGTGTGGCTTCTTTGTAGGCATCACGTGTGAAGCTTCCTGTCGTCAAAATTACGCCTTTGTCTGCACGGCCTTGCATAGCACCTCTGAAGTCTCGAACTGTGCCCGCTGTAACGCTGCCTCTATAACGCTTGCATTGAAACAAGACAGGGAAGCTAATCAGCCCAGCGAGACGAATGATACCTTGACCGTCGATTCCACCATCCCCTGATTTACCTGTTACTTCAACCTCTATGAACCCCGATTCACGTAAGAGCCTCTGACATAGGCGTTCAAATGCATCGAATGGCAGTTCCAAAAGGATTTCAAGTAGGTTGTCCCGCCACACGGCGGTTTCTTCACCAGCATCTCTAGGGAGGGCATTCTCATGTTCTTTGGAGAATTTCTCCCCTCTCCTCTCTTTTTCGGCAGCCAATAGGGAACTGACATATCTGACTACCTCCTTGGGATCAACGGTTTCGACTTTGTGACCCTTCGAGGTAAAGGACCAAACACCCATTGTTGAATTCTCGATGAGGCCATACCGCTTGAGGTAAGATCTTGCCCAACTTAGCCTGTATTCTAACTCTGTCTGACTACCTTCGCCGTGAAGTTTCTCGCTGATGTGGGATGGTAGACCTAACTCTGAAATTACCCTGCCAACTATTTCTTTGTTTGAAGCGCTGCCCCCGTGGGATCGAATGGCTTCTAAAGTCGGATTCATCAACAGTTGGAAGTTAGGGACGGAATGAAATGCAGGTTCTTCAGGCAAAACGGAGACTCCTGTATTCGATTTGTGGCTTGCGCTGCGCTTACAGCTCGAATTGCTCGGCAAGATGAAGTAGAAGCAGGACCACCCCTTCTGCGCGGTTCTCGACGCCTCTGACGTCGCCGTGGGGCTCAGTCGGGGTACTCGATCCGGATCGCATCGAATTCTACGAAACCTTCGGGCAGGTAGGTATAGTCTGGCTCGTAGTCGCGGTGGGTGCGCAGTTGATCTCTCATTTCCTGGGGCGCGTCGAGGGGAATTACGTTCAGCGGGAAGAGCACCAGGATCAGATCGCAGTTCACATCTCTGAGCGCGTCACGAATGTCACCATAGCCGTAAAGATCCTGCTTGTCGTGACGCCCCCCCACACACGTCCATTGGGAAGGATCATCAGACAGTAGAAGCGTCTGCTCGCTCCAGTCTTCAGTGACTGTAAGGGACTGGCCGGTGAGGGCGAAGTTCGGTCGCGTATCGCCCACATCTGCCTGCACCCACAGCGTCAGATTCGCCCCTTTCAGGTCCACATCGCCACGCAGACGAACGGTCATGCGCGCGTTGGTCAGATTGCGGTCCTTACCCTCCGCCAGAAAGCGATTTACGCCGACCTCGGCTGCGAACTCATCAGTGTAATAGTCGGCGTGCGTGTAGAGGTAGGCAAGCAGATGCAGATAGCCTGCACCGGGGGCGCTGTGATTGGGGTCAACGCGCCAGGGGCCGCGCGTAACGAAGGCGCCGTCATTCAGTTCGGGCCGATGGGAACCTGTACCCCATGCGCACCAGCCGCCGGGGCCGTTGTCGAACGTCTCTATGTAAGGTGTGCGATCCATTGCCGGTATCTCCAGAAGAAGAAACGACAGACTGATGGCGTAAGGGAAGCTGCCTTCACATGGGTCACAGTCCTACCGATTCGGCAGCACGAAGTAGAAGCGGGCGCCGCCTTCGGCGCGGTTTTCGACGCCGATGACGCCGTCGTGGGCTTCGACGATTGCCTTGGCGATGGTGAGGCCGAGTCCGGAGCCGCCGCCGCTGGAGCGGCTGCGTGAGGGCTCGACGCGGTAGAACTGTTCGAAGACTTTGGAAAGGCTGTCTTCCGGGATACCCGGACCGGAGTCAAATACGTCGACGCGCACGCCGCCCATGACGCCTTGGGCGCTGACGGCGACGGAACCGCCGGGGGGGGTGTGGCGCACTGCGTTGCCGATCAGATTGGTGAGCACGCGGCCGATGAGGCCGGCGTCAAGCATAACCGGGTCGACACGGGGGTCGGCGCTGCCGGACAGCCCGATGCCCAGTTCTGCGGCCTGGACTGCGAAGCTTTCCAGTGAATCGGAGATCAGGTCGGCAAGCGAAATCGGCTGGCGGTCGAGATTGAGGCCGCCGGCCTCGATTTCGGCCATTTCGAAGAGTTCGTCGATGAGGACTGAGAGAGCGGCGGCGTCGAACTGAACCGTTCGCAGGTAGCGCTGTGTTTCATTCGGGTCGGTGATGTAGCCATCGGTGAGGGCTTCGACGAGGGCTTGGATTGAGGCGAGGGGCGTGCGGAGGTCATGCCCGATCCAGGCCAGAAGGTTGCGGCGCAGTTGCTCAGTTTCGCGGTGCCGGCTTTCGGCGGCCTCGAGCCGGGCGGCCATCTGATTGAAAGTTATTCCCAGGCGCGCCAACTCGTCTTTGCCGACGACATCGACGCGCACGTCCAGCCTGCCTTCGGCGATGGCAGCGGCGGCACGGCCCACCCACTGGATCTTCTCTGATAAGGCGGTCGAGAGGAAGTAACCCAGTGCAGTTGCGATGCCGCCGGCGAAGATGAGCAGCACAGCCGCCAGGCGCAGATCATGATCGCTGGCGAACATGAGGCGGGCGGTAACAAAGACGTTGAGGAAGGTCAACAGGCTTGCGAATCCGTATCCCCCGACGAGGGTCCAGCTGAGTCGTGGCGAATAGTGCAGCCATCCCAGGCGGTAGACCAGATAGACGGCGGCGACGGACAGAAGCGCGGTGGCGGTCAGGAACTGAGCCATTGCCCAGAGTTCCTCAGTTGGCGGACTGAGGACGGCCAGAAAGAGGATCAGGCCACCCAGGACAGCGATGATCACGCCGAGAAGAAAGCGAACAGAAGGCGAAGCTGGCGATGGAGAAATGGTTGTCGTGTTCATAGTCCCTTTAATTGGGCGCCAGCTTCAAATCCTCAGCTGGTCACCACGTCCTACTCTTCCGGTTCAAAGCGATAGCCAACGCCCCAGACGGTGATGATGTGGCGCGGGTTCGAGGGGTCCTGCTCGATCTTCTCGCGCAGGCGGCGCACGTGGACAGTAACGGTACTGGCGTCAATAAACTCTGAAACGCCCCAGACCTGGTCCAGCAACTGGTCTCGATTAAAGACCTGATTGGGATTGCTGGCAAACATCCAGAGGAGATCGAACTCCTTGACGGTCAGGGGGATTCCACTGCCGGAGACGGTGACCTGGCGGGTGCGAGGGTCGATGTGAATATTGCCGCAGGTGAGTGGTTGATCGCCGCCGGGAAGTGCTGGGGGCTGCTGGGTACGCCGCAGAACGGCTTTGACGCGGCTGACGAGCTCGCGCGGGCTGAAAGGTTTAACGACGTAATCATCTGCGCCCAGTTCCAGGCCGAGAATGCGGTCGATCTCGTCCTTACGGGCGGTTAGCAGAATGATGGGAATAGAGCTTGTCGCCCGGACCTGGCGGGTGATCTCGTAGCCATCGACGCCTGGCAGCATTACGTCCAGGATGAGCAGGTCCGGCGGGTCGGACTGAAGCAGGTCCAGTGCGGACTGCCCGTCGCCGACAACGGTTGCATCGTATCCCATTTGTTCGAGGTAAAGGCTGACCACTTCTCGAATGCTGGGTTCGTCATCGACGACGAGGATTCTTACGCTGGCCATGTTCGGTGGACACCCCCACAGGGATGTCGCGGAGAAGTGCTGACAGCGCCATTGGTTAAGAAACCGGTAATCTTTGGCCGCTGGCGGGGCAACTTCAATCTGGTATACTTTAGGTTGCGGACTTTTGCCGTTACCATTGTTGCATAACATGTTGGATTAATCAATCTCAAGGAGGAGAATTGACCATGCAACTAAGAAAACCGCTTTCCTATCTGCTTATCGCGATGTTGTTGCTCTCCACCTCTGTTGTTCTGCTTCCGGCTGAATTGGCGCTGGCGAGCGAAGGGCCGATTTTCGAGTCGAGTCACGGTGGAGACGACCATGACGAGATGGGCGATTCGATCACCTATGTTGTAAGGATTGAGAACATCTCCGGTGACAGCGACCTACCTACCCCGTTTGCGCCGGGCGTCTGGGTGCTGCACAGCGAACCCGGCGCACTTTTCATTGAAGGTGAAGCGGATAAAGGCTACGGTCTGGAAGCCCTGGCAGAGGACGGCGACCCGTCCGCGCTGGCTGAGGCCCTGAACAGCATGGACCTTCACGCAGGAGTCTTCAATACGCCGGTCGGCGCGGATGGTCCTGGAGTGATACTTCCCGGCCAAGCCTACGAATTTGAAGTGAAGGTTACTGCCGACGCACCGTATCTTTCGTTCGCCACAATGTTGGTGCAGTCAAACGACCTCTTCGTCGGCCCTGGCGAGGCGGGCATCGCTCTCATCGACATGGACGGGATGGCGATGGAAGGGATGCAGGATCTTACTGCTGATCTCCAGTTGTGGGACGCTGGGACCGAGTTTAATGAGGAACCAGGCGTAGGCCCTGATCAGGCTCCTCGCCAGTCCGGCGCCAACACCGGCCGCCCTGAAATCGGGGGCACAGTTCGTGTCGTGGATGACGGCTATTCCTATCCCGATGTCACGGCCCTTGTCAAAGTCTCCATCGATAAGGCGATGATGATGGAGGCGGGCATGGAGAAGGACGACGAGATGATGTCCGACAAGGACGACGAGATGATGTCGGACAAAGATGACAAGATGATGGAAAAAGACGGTATGATGGGCGAGATCATGCTGATGGAAGAGGGGGACACGCCCTATACCGTTGCGGCAGGCGATACGCTCGGATCGATCGCCAGGCGCGCCTACGGCGCCAGCAAGTACTGGGAGGTCGTCTGCAGCGCGAACGAGCTGGCGAACTGCAATCTCATCCATGTCGGCGATGAACTGATGCTGCCATCGCATGCCGACGCCATGGCCAAGATGGACATGATGATGATGGGCGAAAAAGATGGCATGATGGGTGAGAAGGACGAGATGATGTCGGACAAGGACGACGAGATGAAGTCCGACAAAGATGACGAGATGATGTCGGACAAGGACGACGAAATGATGTCCGACAAAGACGAAATGATGAAGGACGACGGCATGATGATGGGCGAGATCATGTTGATGGAGGATGGGCACACGCCCTACACGGTTGTAGCGGGTGACACGCTCGGCGCCATTGCCAAACGAGCGTACGGTAACGTCAATTTCTACAAGGCCATCTGCAGCGCGAACGAGATTGACGACTGCGACCGCATCGATGTCGGTGACGAGTTGCTGCTGCCCACGCAGGCCGAGGCCGAAGAGATGATGGACAGCATGATGATGGACGACGGCATGGATGCGATGGAGAAGAAGGACGATATGTAGGAATTGGGGGCGGCACAGGCCAGAGTGAAGCTTGGAGGCGCGCAATGCGCGCCTCCATTTGCACATTTAAGGCACTGAGACGATCGTGAAAACTCTTACGAAGGCATTGACCGACAATGAAGTCGGGCGGCGGGAACGTCCTGACCTCGGTCACAGATGCGCCGTTCGATTGAGTTGCTGGCGACCTGAGGGTGGAGAGCGCTATCGATACGCTCTGCTTACGATGATTTGCGGGTTGCTACTGGCCGGATGTGTCATGCCGCAGACGATTCCGATACAGAGCGATCAAGGGATCCAGAGCGATCAGGATGCAAAGGTTGAGGCGATTCAGACTCGAGTCGCGGAAGAACGGGCCCAGCAAGCCCAGCAAGCTTCGGATCAGGAAGGAGCGATGGCCCCCGGCCCGACGGCGGAGCAGTTGGAGCTTCTGGCCAAGTTGCGGCCGCAGGGAGAGGCGCCAGAGCTGTTAAACGAGATATGGCTGAATTCGGAACCGCTCAAGTTGGCGGACCTTCGGGGCAACGTCGTGCTCGTCGAGTTCTGGACCTATGGGTGATACAACTGCGTCAACGTAATTCCCTCGTTGAGGGAATGGCACGAGAAGTACGCGGACGACGGGTTTGTGATCATAGGCGTTCACACCCCGGAGTTCCGGCACGAACGCGACGTGAATAACGTCGAGAATTCCCTTGTGCGGCTGGATATTGATTTTGCGGTTGCGATCGATAACGACTGGAAGACGTGGCGCTCCTACAACAACCGTTACTGGCCGGCGATGTACTTTATCGACAAGACCGGACAGATTCGCTACCTGAAGATTGGCGAGGGCCAGTACGCATACTCGGAGTCGGTGATTCAGGCGCTGCTGGCCGAGCCATACACTGCCAACTAAATTGAGGCAGACGCTTTGTGCCGATGCGGGGGCTCTAGTGAAGCCCCGTGCAGGCGCGCGCTGAAGCGAACATTTACCACTTTGCCGCGCGGGCTTGCGGTGTGTAGCCGCTGCGTAAGCCCAGCGCCTGCTCAGGCTCTCCTCGGCGACACCAAGATCCTGCCACGATGGAAAACTCCGCAGCATCCTCGCTCCGGGCCGGATTCGATTCGGACGGTTCGATTCTCCAATCCAATACTCTGTTTTTGAGCGGGCCATTCGGCGCCGGCAAAACGACGGCTGCAATTGAGCGGGTCCTATGGCTTCTGCGCCAGGAGCGGGTACGGGGCGACCAGATTTTGGTGTTGGTGCCCCAACTCACACTGGGACAGCCCTATCAGGAGGCGTTGCGCAGTTCCGACGTGCCTGCGGGGGCTCTGGTGCAGGTGACAACTGTCGCGTCTCTGTCCCGTTCGAGTGTGGCGCTATACTGGCCGCTGGCTGCCCGCGCCGCCGGTTTTGTCGAACCGCGCCGTGAGCCGACTTTCCTCAATCTGGAGACGACCCAGTACCACATGGCCGGCCTGGTTGAGAGGGCTGCACAGCAGGGAGAGTTTGATGCGATTCGGTTGCAGAGGAGCCGCATCGTGAGCCAGGTTCTGGACAATCTCAATAAAGCAGCGCTTCACGGCTTCACGCTGGAGGAGGCATACGGCCGTCTGGAGAGTACGGTACCACCGGGCGAGAAGATGGTTGCGCGATTGAATGTTTTGCGAACGGCGCGCCGCATCAGTCAGGAGTTTCGGCAGCTGTGTCTGGAGGAGTCGCTGGTCGATTACAGCCTGCAGATGCAGGTCTTTTTGCGGGTTATACTCGAGAATGAATGGTGCAGGACCCATCTGTTTCGCAGGTTTCGCCATCTGATCATAGACAATGCCGAGGAAGAAACGTACGCGGCGCAGGAGTTGGTGCGCCGCTGGCTTCCCCACTTGGAAAGCGCGCTGATCGTGGTCGATGAGGATGGCGGGTACCGGGCATTCCTGGGGGCGGATGCGGAGAACGCCGTGCGGCTGTCCGACCACGCGGAGAAGCGCATTCGGCTGCGGGGGTCACTCGTCGCGGCGCCCGGGTCCTCGCGCATGATTGGCCGGATCAACCGTGCCGTCAACCGGCAGGTAGTCGAGGGCATTGGGGAGGGAGGCGTGGCCGGAGAATCCGAATTGCCGGTCGACAGCCCGATTGTGTTTCCCGAGCATTCGTACCGGTTCTATCCCCAGATGGTCGAGTGGGCAGTTGACCTGATCGAGAAGCTGGTCAAGGATGACGGGGTGGAGCCGAACGAGATCGTTGTACTGGCGCCGTTCGTGAGCGATGCGCTCCGTTTCAGTCTACTGTCGCGGTTGGAGGAGAAAGGGATTCCGGCCACCAGTCACCGGCCCAGCCGGGCGCTGAACTCGGAGCCTGCGGTGCGGACGCTGCTGACCCTGGCCGCGCTCGCGCATCCAATCTGGCAGCGGCGGCCGCCGCGGGCCGACGTTGCGCTGGCTCTGGAAAATGCCATTGCCCCATTGGATCCTGTGCGGGCCAGCGTGCTGGCGCAGGCCGCATATGATGTACGCGACGCCGCGGGCGCGGCGCTGCGGGACTTTGCAGGGCTGCGGGGAGATGTGCAGAGGCGGGTCTCGTTTGCCAGCGGGGAGCTATATGAGCGCTTGCGCAGATGGTTGGCCGACTACCGGGCGGAGAGTGAATTTTCGCCGCTAGACCGATTCTTCGCATGTCTTTTTGGCGAACTGCTGAGCCAGCCCGGTTTCGGATTCCATGAACAGGCTGAAGCTGCCCGGATAACCGACCGGCTTGTGCGTTCAGCGCAGGATTTTCGGTGGGCGATAGGGGGACAGGGCAGTCGACTCGGAATGGGGGAGGAATCTCCGGTTGCCGCCGGTTCACCTGATGAGGGGAGTTCGAGGAAGGTCGAGATCGGCCGCGCCTACCTTGACCTGGTGGAGGGGGGAGCGCTGGGAGCGCTCTATGTGCCGGCATGGACGGTTGAGGACAGTGCTGTGTTGATTGCACCGGCATACACTTTTCTGATGCGGAACCAGGCGGTGGACGTGCAGTTCTGGCTCGACATTGGGGCGGAAGGCTGGTGGCAGCGCATTCACCAGCCGCTGACCCATCCCTATGTACTGTCAAGGAACTGGCCGCGAGACAGGATTTGGGGTGACCCGGAGGAGTTTCGAAGCCGCCAGGAAAGTTTGCGGCGCCTGTCGATCGGACTGTTGCGGCGCGCGCGGCGCAGGGTATACCTGGGGTTGAGCGAATACGGCGAGAGCGGAATGGAACAGCGAGGGCCTCTTCTGAAATTGCTCAATCGTGTCCAGGTACAGGCATGAGACAGGACTGTCCGCTTTGTGGTGGGCAATACTCTCACAAAACAGGGCTTTGCTACGATCCGGCCCACCTGGTCACGGGGCACAGAATGATTCCGCCAGATTTCCCCGTCTTTGGCCGCCGCGGGTATGAAGAAGGGGTAGGCGGCCACGGCCCGGGAGCGGACATTGCGCTGAGCGGAGGGCCCGAAAGTGGGTGCTGCAGATTCCCATAGAGGCACTGCTCAAACGGACAGTTTTTTGGGGTGCATCCCAGATTGGGGTGGGAACAGTCTGGCGGGGAATCAGTACCAGCGGTGGCTGGGGTTGTTTACCATCTTTGGGCGAGCCGCAGTGCAGGCGCTGGACCTGGCCGTAGGGTGGAGTCCGTCAATTGGGGAGGGTGCGAGGGCAGGCGCAAGGCCGGCACTAGCGAGGATCTGATGGGGCTGGCGGGACGTGGTCGGGCTGGACACCTTCGATTAGGCACCTGTTACGAATATC
>JAPPKG010000123.1:0-17563 GCA_026914085.1 Caldilineaceae bacterium
CAAATCAAGGTGAATGGAGTGAGCAGGAATATCTGGCGCTGGAGACAAACCGCCGCGTCGAATTCGACAACGGTTTTTTAGAGGTGCATGATGCGCCAACCGACAAGCACCAGGGAACAATAGTATTCCTGTGCTTCGCTCTCAGCAGTATTGCGCGGCATATTGGAGGTGCGGTCAGGCCGGGCGGTCTACTGGTACGCTTGTGGGATCAGAAGTACCGGCAGCCGGATGTCGTCTTTCTGCGCGATCGCAACAACATACTGCGCCAGGAGAAGCTCTGGGATGGGACTGACCTGGCAATCGAAGTCGTCAGCCAGGGCCATGAAAGCCGCGAGCGGGACCTGGTGACGAAACGGATCGAATACGCGCGGGCGGGCATTCAAGAGTACTGGATCGTCGATCCAGAACAGGAGGCGGTTACGGTTTTGTCCCTGGCCGGCGACACTTACTCCGAAGACGGTCTCTACGGCCGCGGCGATATCGTTAAATCTCCCCTTTTGCCTGAACTTGCTCTGCCCGTGGCGGAGATCCTGGACGCAAATTAGGGCCGCACGTAGGGGAGGACGGTGTTTACACAGTTGCAGTTACCGGACTCTTTAACCTGCGATTCCTCATTGTCCCTCCGTCCGAGAGCATTCAGATTCTGCAAAAGCAGCTGGCCGCAGCAGAGGAGACAGCCCCTTGCCCGGCTTTGCTTCACAGCAGTTCGTCGTCGTCCAGCAGGCCGCTGCGCGCCGCCCAGACGCCCATCTCCTGCCTGCTGCCCACGCCCAGTTTGCGCCGTATGGCATAGACCGCGTTGCGTACGGTCATGGGATTCTTGTTGCCCCGCACTTCGGCTATCTCGGCGTACGACATGCCCCGGGCAAACATCCTGAGCAGATCGCGCTCGCGGACGGTCAACCTGTCGAGTTCATCGGGAGGGACCGAGCCGGGAGCGCCACCCATTCCGGTGACCAGTCTCCTTGCCGCCTCTCCCTGCAGGCTGAATTCACCGCCGGCAACCTCGCGCAGAGTTGACAGCAGCATCTCCTTGCCGGAGAACTTCTGAAGGTATCCCGTAGCTCCGGCATTTACGGCCTGCACGATGGCACTGTCCCTGTTGGACGCGGTCAGCATGAGGACCCGCGTGTCCGGCAGAACCGCGGTAATGTCCCGGCAAGCTGCGATGCCGTCCTTGAACGGCATTACGATATCCATGATGATCACATCAGGCTCCAGCTCTTGCGCCAGCTCCACCGCTTGTTCGCCATCGCCGGCCTGTCCCACGACCTTGAATTCGCCAGACTGCTCCAATACTTCGGCGATACCCTCCCGTACGATGGCGTGGTCGTCAACTATCATCACTTTGATTTTGCTTTCCGATGACATGCGCCAGCCTCCTTTGACCTGCTAATTGGGAACAATGCAACTGACGGTGGTGCCGTTGTCGTTGGACTCGACATGGAGTCTTCCGCCCATGCGCTCTGCGTCAGCCTCCATATTTCTGAAACCGCGGCCGCGCACGGCGTAATCATCAGGAAGTCCGGTCCCGTCGTCGGACACGGACATGTTCAGATTCTCCTCGCCAAACTCCAGGGAGATTGTCACACTTTCGGCGTCTGAATGACGAAAGGCATTGGTGAGCGCATTGTGGGCGATGGTGAACAACAGACTGCGCTTGATGGTGGAAAGTTGGGGTTCGACTCCCTGCAGCTGCAGACTTGCGGGAATCGAGGCGATGACGGTGAAGGTGTCGGCGTGCGCTTCCAGGACTTCGCTCAACGTGCTTCCGCTGAATATCTGCCCGCCGTCTATCGGGTGCCTGAGGGCCCACATGGTCGACCTGGTCAGGGACCACATCGCAATCAGTTTGTCGACCAGCTCGGGGTTGGAGCTGTCGGCCTTATCGATTGCGTCCTCAAGACCCAGGCCCAACGTGTAAGCTGATTGCGCGGTCGTGTCATGGATGGTCTGAGACATTTCGAGCCGCTGCCGCTGTAACTCCCGCTCCCGCGCTACCGCTTCCAGCCGTCTGACCCTCTCCGACCTGGCGACCAGACTAACCGTTCCCACCACGGCATACATGACAGCGATCCTGGCAATCAACGCCTTATCGTCTCTGGCTTCGAGGTCGAGTCCGCCCCCAACGGTCACGCTCACGGCAGTGTAGAGGATGGCCATCAGTGTCGCCCACGAGAAGCTCAGCCTGAACGAACTGAAGAAGACCGCAAACCAGGCAAGGGCAGGGTAGTAGAGCAGGTAGAAGAAGAAGTGACTGAAGCCGCCGCCGACCACCATCGCCACTGTTATCAGGACCATGTCCGTTGCACTGATTCCCAGCATCAAGTGCAATGTCACGATACGGCCCGAACGAAGGCGGAAATGGAGGTAGGAGTTGAATGCCACCAGGACAATGAAGCACAGGATATAACCGGTGTACCTGGAACCGACGAACACAGGTCGGTATACCATCTGGAAGATGCAGAGAGCGATTACAAACCACCGAAACCAAAGGGATATCGCGGCAGGGTAGCGCAGTTCTTCAGGGCCGACTTCCCTGATCGCCCAGTTGCGGCCGACCAGAGCATCGACTACATTCGTCAGAGACTTCAGAAAGGCAGCGCCGGGATTCTGGCTTGTCGTGCGTCGCTGTCGAGCCATGAGGATACCTTTCGAACTGCTGTACCGGCCTCTTCATCACCCTGGCGCATCACTTTGCCCGAGAACGGACGCAAATCACTCACGCCTACTTTTTCGGTCCACGTTGCCACGCAGCCCCGCGCGCGGCTGGCATCAGAGTGAGGGGATTTGGCTGAGCGCTCTCTGCGTAATTGTCGCCGCATTCGAGAAGAGCATTGGACTAAAGGTATTCAAATTGGGTCAATTTGCTCAACAAAGAGGGACTATTGTTGCCAAAGGCAATTAGACTATAACTGTACAAAATGACAATTGACAAGTGGCGCTTGTACCGATTGAACTGATGGGGTACTCCACGACACATCTGAAAGAGCACTAATGTCCCGGATCTCCTGACTTTGTAAGTCCAACTGTCAAGATTTCCAGGTTGAAAGTGCACTAACTGGAGACACTGTTGGCGTTGGCGACGTCACCGATGTCTTCAACACTACTTTCAGTTATCGGTGGATGATCGACAGCAGGCCCGTCGCTGGCGCTGGCAAGCGGTCCTACAGGCTTTGTGCCGGCGGGGCAGTTGTGAGGAAGGCCAGCGCCGCCCTTTCGGCTTCGTCCTGCGCTTGCGGGAGGTTGTCAACGGATTTCTGGAGATTTGGTTGGAGGAAAAGGAACGAGACCTCCTTCACGTTGACGCCGGCAGCTTTGCTCAAGGCAAGTGCGTAGGCCCCACCCTGCAGGCGGTAGCGTGCCATCGCCTGTTCGACCTCTTCTTCGGAGCCGACGGCATCGGTCTTGAAATCAACGATCACGAAGCCGTCCTCTTCCTTGAAAAGGAGGTCGACAAAGCCTTCAACGATGCCGTCGCCGACGGGGCCGGCGACGGGCGCCTCTCGCCACCAGCGCTTTGATGCCAGCGCGCGCTGCACGAGGGAGCTGTCGAGCGCGCGTTGCACGAGACGGCCGATATCATCCGTTCGCGAGGGCACACCCTCGGCTGCGGCTTGTGCTTGTACGTTTTCGTCGAGGTCGCTGCCTGTGCGCAGATCGACGACCTGGAGCACGGCGTGCACGGCGCGGCCGATGTTGGTCCCGGCGCGACCGCGACGCCAGGGTTCGTCGGGGACGTCCTGTTCCTCTTTCGCGTCCTTCTCGTCCTGGGCGAGACGAGTGGCGGCCGCGGAGATGGGGAGGCTGCGGGCGGCGAAGAGCTGGCGTCTCTGTTGTTGCCAGTGCTGGCGCGTCTCGGGGGGGTCGTCGGTGGAGGTTGCACTTTCGCCGGCGGCGTCAGCGGCGCGCGGCGCGGGGTCAGCCGCGGGTTCGAGGCGCTGCCAGAGATGGTCCGCCCCTTGCATGAACTCTTCGATGCGGGCGGCAGCTGAGGCACTGCCCCTCTTGTTGCGGTAAAGACTAACGACGAGATGATCGCGCGCACGGGTCGCGGCAACGTAGATCAGCCGCACGCGCTCCTCTTCCCCTCGCTCCTTTTCGAATGCGGCCAGCTCTTCGTATCCGAGTGTTTGCAGCTCGGCTTTCACTTCGATGCGGCCGCTTGTGCGATCGAACAGCACGGGGTCGGGGTTGGGGCCTCTGGTTGCGTTCAACCCTGCGAGGAGGACGATGGGGAATTCCAGCCCTTTGGCGCCGTGGACGGTCATCACGCTGACTGCGCCGGCGTCGGACTCGCGCACGACCGTCTCGCGCGCTCTTGCCTGCTCTTCGCGCTGGCGGTCGGTCCAAGCAAGGAATGCGCGCAGGGAGCCTTCGCCGGTGGCAGCGAAAGCGCGGGCGCGGTCGATGAGGAAGCCGTAACGCGTCCAGCGCCCGCGCCACTGGCGTTCGTCGAGGGCCAGCTCCCGGAGCCGGCGGGCGCGCACGAACTGTTCGATGAGCGCGGCCGGGGTGGTCCATTTGCGGCGTTCGTGGAATTTTTTCAAGACGGCCAGCGCTTCGGCGACGCGGCCGGGCGGGGCTTCAACTCCGGCAAGATAGTCGAACTGGCCACCGGCTTCGACGAAAGTGAGCAGATCAGTGTCGGCGCAGGCGAAGGCAGGGGAGCGCAGCGCGGCCACGACCGCGATGGGGTGGGTTGGGTCGTCTATGGCCATGAGACAATTCAGCAGATCGCGTATCTCCTGCGTATTGTAGATGAGGGAGGCACTTTCGAGCCGGAAGGGGATGTCTGCGTCCTCGAGCGCGATCTCAAGTGCATCGAAGCCGGTGCGACGCGGCATCAGGACGCAGATGTCCTGGTAGTCTGCGCGGTGTTTCGCGCCGTCGCCGTCCTCCGAACGGACCTGCCAGCCCTCATCGATCGCCGTGCGGATGGCGCGGGCGATGGCTGCGGCTTCCTGGCGGCGCACGACGCCCATATTCTCTTCGATTTCCCCACCTATGAAACGAACGGGGGGCGACTCGCCCGTCTGCGGTAGGGAGACGAGGGGCGCATAGTCGGCCTGCGCGTCGCCCTGCATCCACTGGCTGAAGAGGTGGTTGACCCAGTCGATGACCGGCGGCTGGGAGCGGAAGTTCTGTTGGAGCAGGACGCTGGCTCCGCCGACCGCCTGCCGCATCTGTTCCACCTGCTGAATGTCGGCGCGGCGGAAGCGGTAGATCGACTGTTTGGGGTCGCCGACGACGAAGAGCTTGCCGTCAATGGGGCGCACTTTGCGCCAGTCGCGGGGACGGTCGTCGGGGTTGATGCGATCGTCTGTTTTTTCGGCGAGGAACATGGCGATCTCGGCCTGCAGGGGGTCGGTGTCCTGCATTTCGTCGATGAGGATGTGGGTGAAACGGTCGCGGAAGTGATCGCGGGCAGGGATACTGTCGCGGAGCAGATTGCGTGCGAGGACGAGCATGTCGAGGAACTCGACCTGGCCGGCGGCCCGCCGTTCGCGGGCGTATTCCAGCGTAAAACGCTGCAGCAGCTCGAGCACTGGGGTCAGCTCCGACGCCTGCTCGCCTTCGTTGAACTGTGATGCGGGCGCATCAAAGGAGGCGCCGGCGAGCAGGTCGTGATTTGTGTGAAAACTGTCCGCTATCTTGCGCATGTGGTCGAGGGTCATGCCTGCTGCCAAGGCGAGGCGCAGGGCATCCTGTGCCTCTGGGTCCTCGAGGGTGGTATCCAGCCAGGCTGACCAGCGGTCTTCGAAGGCGATTTCGGCCGCGATCTCGTCGCGGATGGTGAACCCCGGCGGCAGCCCGGCTGCCAGCGGACGCTCACCCAGGAGGCGGCCGGCGAAGCTGTGCAGTGTCTGGATGGCGGCCTGATCGAGTTCTGCCACGGCGAGCCGGCAACGTTCCCGCTGTTCGTGGGGCAGACCGGTGTCATCTGCGGCCAGTTCGAGGCTCTCGGCGATGCGGGCGCGCAGTTCGGCGGCGGCCGACTCGGTGAAAGTGATGGCGGCGATCCCGCCCAGCCTCGCCCGGCCGGTCTTGATGAGGGCGACGACGCGATCGACGAGGCTGCGTGTTTTGCCGGTGCCGGCACCGGCTTCGACGACCATGTTTGTGTCGAGGCGTTCGAGGATGGCGTCGCGTGCCGGCTGGTCGGAGAGGGTGCTCATCAGCTTGCCTCCTCGCCGGCCATGGCCACGTAGGCGGAGAGGCGTCGATCTTCGCGCTTACGGCGCCAGTGCCACTCGCGGCGGGTGGGGCAGAGATGCTTGAATTCGCAATAGCGGCAGTTGTTGCCATCATTGCCCGGATTGGCGGGGAAGAGACCGGCGCCGATGCCGTCGGTGATGGTGCCGACGGCATCGCTGAAGTCATCAAGCATCTCTTCGAGCATTTTCGGTGTGGGCGGGCGGGTCGCAAATTTTCCCTTCTCGGTGACGAACCAGTAGGCGACCTTTATGTCGATCCCAGCGCCCAGCAGCTGACGGGCGGCGAGACCGTATACGGGCAACTGCAGGAGTTTGCCGCGCTGGAGAGGGTCTTTGTTCATGTTTGCGTAACTGCTGGTACCGCCAGACTTGTAGTCGAGAACGAGGGCGGTGTCTCCGGAGGGTGAGATGTCGATGCGGTCGATAAAGCCCCGAAAGCGGAGCGTGCCGGTACGTGCGCTCGACCACTCGACGGATTGCAGCGGTGTTTCATCTTCATTCCCGGCAAAACCGAAAGAGCTTTCGACGGCATGGGGTGAGACGCCGTGCTTCTTGCGAAGTTTGGCGTCCTCCTTGAGGAATCTCTTCAGATCGCTGATCATCTGGTCGCGGACCATCTCCCAGAGAAGCGGTTTGCCGGTGACGCCGCGCTGCTCGGCCTTCCGGAACTCCTCTGCAGCGATTTTGAAGAGCTGGCGGCGGTGGTCGTCGGTCCAGGATTGGTCGGGCGGGATGGCGCCCTGCTCCTGCGCCTCTCGAATAAAGCGTTCCAGGATCGCATGTAACAGCGATCCCCGCTCCAGGGCTGAAATGGTGGCCAGCTCCTCGGGCTGCTCGGGCGCGGCGATGCCGAGCACGTTTGAGAGAAAGTAGCGGAAGGGACAGGTTGCCCAAGTTTGCAGCCGGGTCGGCGAGAAGAATTCACGGTTGGAGAGCCCGATGCGTCCGGATGGAGAGATGGCCGATGAGAGGTCTCCGTCCCAACTTGTCAAGGGCAATGCGTTTCTGGCCCGCTGCATCGCCAGTGCGCGGGACAGGACGGCTTCCGATTGGGCGAGATGATGGGCGTCGATTGCGTTGCCGGCCTGCCGCCACTGCGAAAGCCGGTGCAGATCGTAGTCGTGGATATCTGCGGGCTGTGTCGCTGACAGGGTGTTGATGCCGTGTTGGGCCGATACCACCTCCTCAAACCAGGGTTGTTCCCGGAGTTGGGCGAGTTCACGGGGATTGGAGAGCATCGAAGGATAGACGGGCGAGCCGTATAGGCCGGCGGCCTCTTCGAGGAACCAGCGGGACGGGTGTTGCTCGCGCATGGCGATGTTGTTGCCGCGGGCGAAGGTGAGCACGCGGGTGCGTCCGGCCGCGGCGGCGGCGAGGTAGTCGTACCGTTCGGCGGCGGTGGAGTGGAAAAGGAGGCCCGTCTTCTCGCGTTCCGACTGGGGCAACAGGGGGTCGTCAGGGGGTTGCGCGGGGACCAGGCCCTCGACCATGCCGACGAGGTAGACGTGGTCGAAACGCAGGCCGGCTGCGATGCGGACAGGGCCGACCAGAATACCTTCGCCCAAGGCGCCGGCCCTGGCAGCGGGCCGGTTTAGCGTCTCGTCGAGGGCAGCCCGAAAGGCATCGAGATCAGCGCCTTCTTCCACTTCGTCGAGATTCGTCAGCTCCTGAAGCGCGGCGGTGAGGGTGTCAAGGTTTTCCAGTTCTACAGATGGGAGCGACGCTGCATCAAGGTAGTGGTCGATGATCTCTTCGGCCCAATTGACTAACGCCGCCCAGGTTTTGCGGTCCTGTGCGTGGTTGAGGGTATCGTGTAGCCTGAGCATGAAGCTGCGCAACGCCCACGCTTCTGCCGCCGACTGTGCCAACTCTATTTCGCCGCCTGCGGATAGCTCTTCGTCCTGGTTTGCAGCTTTGCGTTGCTGTGCCGCGGCATAGCTGGCCAGGCGGTCGCGCCACTGCTCAATGCCGGCAACGACGCCGGCTTCACGCGAGATCGCGTCCCAGCGCGAGGGGCTGAATCCGGGCGAGGTTGGCTTGACCGGGCAGGAGGTGAGCCAGCGCATCACGTCTTCTCTGGGCAGGCCGTTGCCGGCGAGATCGACGATGCCTTTGAGGGTGCGCCCGACGGGGGTCGCGGCCAGCCTCTGCGTTGCGGGACCGGCGATGGGGATGCTGGCGGCGGCGAGCTGTTCGGCGATGAGTGCGGCGTAGGGCTCCTGCTGCCAGTAGAGGATCGCCATGCGGTGAAAGGGTGTGCCTGCGTGCGCGGCGGCGGCGACTGACCTGACGACGCTGCGTACCTCTTCGCCAGTGTCGGGGGCGACGAGCAGGTTAGCAGGAGGCAGGGAGGACATAGAGGACGACGGAGGCGAGGCGTTGTTGGGCAAGATGGTGTCGGCCACGCGATCGCCGGTAGCGGCCTGGACGGTTGCGCATTTCCCTGCGTCGCGGAGCGCGTCGTACAGGCGCTGCTCGGTGGGCGTCAGGGTGCGCGGCAGGTAGGCGATTACGGGGCCAAGCGCGGAAAGGGCGGTGGCGGCGGCGCCCGTCCTGACGGCGTCTGCGGCGGCATCGGCGAGCGTTTCGCGGTCGTAGTAGGCCGCGGTGAAGTCACGATAACGCGAAAACAGACGGGCGATTTCGCCGGAAATCCCGCCAAGGCTTTTGAGCGCGGCGAGGACGTTGGGCGCGGCGCGCACCAGGTCTCGGAATGTCGCGTGCAGGCGGGTGTGGAAGGAGGAGTGGGTGCGGAAGGGTTCGAGCTCGCCGGCGGCCTCTTTGGCAGCGCGGCGCACGGCGGCGAATTCGATGGCGGGTTTGAGGGGGCTGCGGCCAGCGGCGGCCAGGCTCTGCGCCCCGAGCAGTTCAGAGAGGCGGGGGAGCGGCATGAAACGGACGTTGACGAGGCCGCGCCTGCCGATGTCGCGGCGCAGGTAGAGGCCGGCATAGGTTGTTGGTACGACGACGGTGACGGGTGCGAAGGGGTCTTCAGCCTGATGTTCGCGGAGGAGGCGTTCGAGGCGCTCCTGGGCTTGTTGGACGTATACGACATGGGTGGGGGACTGCTGCATGTGCGATGTCTCCAGTGCAGGGCGTAGGGCACGCGGTCGATACTCTTACCTCCTGAGTATACGTCATGATATACGGTGGCAGCACAAAGTCATGGCGTGAAGAAGGGGTCGCCGGAATCACCCGTCGGGCGCCATAGGACGGTTTGACGATGCTGCAGACGGGTACATGAAAACATGAGGGATGATTTCTTCAGTTTCACTCCTGCTATGAAGGGAAGGCGAAGTGGGCGGGCTTTCGTGGAGGGAACACCGACTTTCGTCCACAATCTTGCATATTGATCTGTCAGTCATAGAGGGCTAGCGAATCGTTGTCACCGGGAGTCGCGACGTCTGTCTGACCTGGAATTTGCAGGCCCATCATGTTATCAATCCACGAGGGCACCCACAAGGGGTGCTCCTACGGTGGGATGGCCGAGTGGAAGGGAAATGTCAAGGGGCGTTAGCTTCTTGCACCTACTGTGCTGAGGTTTGCAGGGCGCGCCTTTCCGCCCGAGCGGCGGCGATTTCGGTGGAAATCTCGTCTATATCGAGGATGTCTGTGTTCTTCTGGTCAAGCCGGTCTAAGGCAGCAAACAGACTGTCAGTACGTCGCTGTCGCAATGCGTGCTTCAGTAACGCTGCCAGGGATTCTGATGTGAGCAGACCGGCCTGACTGGCTTCCGCAGCCAACTCACGCGACAGCTTTATCGTCAGTGTAATTGTTTCCATGGCATTTCTCCGGCATGGAGGAAGGGACTCCCCTTTGCCATCTCCTATGCGGGCAATTGTAACGTGACGCGACAGGACCGCAAAGGAAGAGGGGATCTGACGCATAACTGAATCTTGGACAGACGCCTGCACTTTGAACGGGGAAGAGCCGTCTGCCGTTTGTCGCCCGGATGAGGAGGGTGATACCGTTGGTGTGGGACGACTTCTGAAATCGGGGTGTAAGCCGTTGGACTGGACAGGAGAGAGAGCGGGCATGTCAAAGAACACCGGGAATAGCAGGCCAGATGTCAATATTGCGCTGCTGCGGGGGATAAATGTGGGCGGCAAGAATAAGCTGCCGATGAAAGAGCTGGCGGCACTGTTTGTGGATGCTGGTTGCGACGAGGTCCGGACCTATATTCAGAGTGGGAACGTTGTATTTCGGACGGGGTCCGTGGATGTCGGAGAGATCTCATCGATCATCGGTGCGTCGATCCTGGACCGCTTTGGTTACCGGGTTCCCGTAATCGTCCGTACGGCGGGGGAGCTGGAGGGGATCGCGCAGGGCAATCCCTTTGTGAAAGCCGGTGCGGAAACGGACAAACTGCATGTGATGTTCTTGGCGGAGCTGCCCGACAGCGCCAGCGTTGAGGCGCTTGACCCGGCGCGCTCGCCGGGTGACGAGTTCGCGGTGCAGGGGCGCGAGGTCTATCTGCACTGCCCGAATGGTGTTGCGCGCTCCAAGCTTACGAACAGCTACTTCGACTCCAAGCTTTCGACGACCAGTACGTCACGAAATTGGAGGACGGTGGGGAAGCTTCTTGAGCTTGCCGCGGGCGCGGGGTAGGGAGTCACAACTGAATGCTGGCATTGCTTCAGCGAAGTGGTTGTCGGTCTGGGATAAACTTCTGTTGCATTGACGCGGCCCGTGAAGCCCAGCGGCTGACTTAGCGGGCCGCCAAGACAGTAAGGATGCACTAATCTTCTGTACTGCCAGTGTCGGACTGTGAATGAATTCCATAAAGGCAATTGGACAAGCCGCATGCAACGCTGGCAGAAGGTCTCTACGGTACCGAGGCAGTAAGAGCAAAAGAGTACCGGCATAGACTCGTCGATCTTCTGTGCTATAATCGCGCCAGAACAGTTGCCGCTATCGAAATCGTCAGCGCAAGCCTTGAAGACCGTGAGCGGGACCTGGTGGCGAAGCGGATTGATTATGCGCAGGCAGGGATCGAGGAGTATTGGATTGTGGATCCTGCCGAGGAAACTGTCACTGTTCTGTCCCTAACAGGCGACGTCTACTCCGAACATGGTTTTTTCGGCCGCGGCGAAGTCGTTACATCTTCCTTCTTACCTGAACTTACTCTTCCTGTCTCGGAGATCCTGGACGCGGATTAGGCGCACATTTATCAGTTCCCCGCGTCGACGTGATCGGCGCTGACATCCTCTCCACCTGGTAATTCCTCATCCTCCAACTCGGCTAGTTCGGTGCGCAGGGCGGACAGTTCCGTCTCCAACACTTGGATGCGGGCCGCCAGGTCGTCGCGGCGGCGTTCCTTGTGTTCGCTTTCACGCGCGGCGGCTTCTGCCTCCTCATCGACCATGCGGGTGTCGTTGCGGATGGCGAGGAGATGGACGGCCCAGAAGGCGGCGGCGGTGGCGGCGCGCACGAGGCCGTCCAACGTCTCGGCGCCGAAGAAGTCGGCGTTGGGGTCGCCAAGCGCCCACAGGAGCAGACGGTAGACGACCTGCGCCAACTCGAAGAGGATCAGGAGCGCGCCGACCAGGGCGATGCCGTAGAGGTAGACGCGGCGGGGCCAGGAGGCGCGTTCGGCGCGGCCGGCCTCATTGTCCTGCTCGGCGACGCGCTGCGCGGTGCGCCAGTGCAGCGACCAGACGGGGGCACCAACGGCGATGAGGCTCACTCCGCTGGAGAATTGATGGGCGCGAAAGCCCTTTTCGATCGAAATCGAGCCGATGACGGCGAGATCAAGAAGCGCCCGCACCAGATCGACCAGCCCGATCCAGAGGAGAAGAAGGCCGGTGGCGGCGACGGCGTAGTAGTAGAGCCGGCGCACGAACTCGCTCTCGCGCGAGTCGCCGTAGCGCTGCGCCTCGGCTGAGACCTGCAGCCAGTGCCAGCGCCAGGCCAGCGCGCCGACCGGCAGAAGGCCGAGGGGCGTGGTGAGGTCATCGATGTCGATATCGCCGGTATCGACGCCACCGAAGAGGAAAAGGACGCCCAGTCTCAGCAGCATCGCCACGGGAACGAGGGTGATGGCGGCGGCGAGCACGGTGGCGACATAGAGGTAGAGGCGCCGCAGAGCCATGCGTCCTTCGGGCGGCTGGGCGGTCATGAGGGCGTTCCAGTAGAGGTTGGTCAGCCGCCAGACCAGCGCGCCGACGAGGACGGCGGCCAGGGAACCGGAAATGCCGCGCTGCCACCAGCCCGTTCCCACCGTGGCCAGGGTGGCGGCCCCGAACGGCTCCAGCAGGGCGCGCCAGACGAAGTTGAGGACGTCGGCGGCGCCGGTGAGCAGCAGGCCAAGCGCAACCAGACCGACAAGCAGCTGGAAGAGCCGCCGCCAGGTGCCGGCCCAACCACGTTCGACACCCAGATCGCCGTCCTCCTGGAGCAAACGGGCGAAATAAAGGGAGAGAATCAGATGGATTCCGGCGTGGAAAAACTGGGCCACCCATCCGCCCGGTCGCAGTTCTTCCTCGGACGGCGCGGCGCCGAGCAGGAGTTGGAAGCTGCCTTCAATGATGTGATAGAGGGCGCGGGCGCTGACATATGCTGTGGTAGCGAGCGCGGCGTAGATGAACAGCTTGCGCAGGGCCGCGCGCGATTCACCGGGTTGCTGGGCCAGGCGGCGGATATAGCGCCAGTGGATGAGAAAGATGGGCGCGCTGACGATGAGAAAGCCGCCAGGCTGGGCGATGGCTCTCTGCACCGAGCCGGTGGCGGAAAGCCCTGGAACGGCCCCGTCCGGGATCCACAGTCTGATCAGCGCTTCGATCAGGCCGTAGGCGGCCGAGAGCCCGGCGATCAGGCTGATGAAGGCGATGAGATAGAGATAGAGGCGGCGAATCATCGCCAAGCGGCCGGTGTCGGCTGTGGTTTGCTCGGTCATTGTCTGTTCAGTCATTGTTCACACCCTTAAAGGCGAGAAGAGAGGAGAGATGAGGTGTATTCTCGGTCCGCTCTTCTTTGCGCTCGCTCCCCGGTTACCGGCCTCAATAGAAGAGGTCATCGGTGTCGATCTTCCAGGCGTCGTCCTCGCGCACCAGGGGAATCGTGCGCCTGTGGGTCGAAGTGCCGCTGTCGAAAAGGCCGCCCTGGTGGAAGTTGTCGATCGCCACGGTGACATATGCCTTGTCGCCCTCGTCGTTTATGTCAACATCCACGATGCGCATCCGGCGGGCAGAGCGGCCGGAGTCGTAATAGTTAAAACGGTCACGGAAGCGTTCATTGTCTTCGTCTTCCAGCACGTCCCGGGAGTAATGGCTCATGGCGACGTCGGGCTCATTGCGCAAAACGGCCAGAAACGCGTCATGAACCACCGCTTCCGGCGTATCCTCGTTCAGATATTCGGCGCTCTGCCAACCGCGGTCGCCGGCGAACACCACCGTAATAACAGCACCGATGACCAACAGAATCACACCGAGAACGATGCCCAGCGTAAAGCGATCGATTTTCATGCCCATGGGTTCGCTTCCTTGTCACTTCTTCAACTACTCGAAACCGGTCAGCTCAAAGGTGGCCTGGGAGCGTCCGTCGATGAACTTGACGACGGGGAAGGGTGCGGTCTGCGCAACCCAGGCCCTGGTCGTGCGGTCGTTGGCCTTCAGCTCGACGACCCAGGTATCGAAGGAGCCGGCCGGCACGGTGACGTTTTCCTTGCGCCGCACTTGGAGGGCCACTCGCTCCATCTGGCCGGCGATCGGCAGGAAGCTGTTGATGCGGGTGGCGTAGCCCTGCGCCAGCGGCAGCGCGCGCAGGATCAGCAGCAGTGTGCGCTCGTCACGTATGTCGGAGGGAACCTGAACGCGTTGATAGACGGTTGCGCCCTGGCGATTGGTGAGGGCGATGTCGACCAGGGCGCCCTCGAACTGCGTCTCGACCACCTGCTTGCCACCGCCGAAGGTACGGACGAGATAGCTGTAGACGGGGCGATAGCCGACCGGCTGCATCTCGATGGTTGCCTGCTCGCTGACGCCGGCGTCGAGGATCTCGCGGATCAAGGTCCAGCCGTCATCCTGCTGCCGCCTGCTCACCTGGAAGGCGGCGGTGCCGACGATGCGATCTTCGCGGTTGGTAACGCGGTAGACGCTGATCTCGCCGTCGGTCCAGACCGGGTCGCCGAAGATGAGGGGCTGGGGTTGGGAGGAACCGCAGGAGGAGAGAGCGAACAGAAAAAAGGAGAGAGCGAAGAGGAGAGAGGGGAGAGAGACCCCCTTCGTTAGCACGAAAGGGGTTGGTGAAGGCGCTACCTCTTCTCTGGTTAATCGCTTTGCGTAAGGCAGGCGACGCTCACTACTCACTGCTCACTCCTCGGTTCAGGCCCGTTTCTCCTGCATCCACTTGACAGCGGCGGCGGCGAGGGCGGCGGCGCCGATAGGCAGGGCGTCCTCGTCGATGCGGAATGTGGAGGTGTGGACGAAGTAGCGCTGGGGCCAGTCCGGGTTGTGGGTTCCCAGGCGCAGGAAGCTGCCGGGCGCGGCTTGCGCCATGTAGGCGAAATCCTCAGCGGCCATCACCATTGGCGCCTGGGGCGCGTTCTCCTCGCCGAGGAACTCGGCGGCCGCGTTCAGGGCAATCTGCGTGGCTTCGGGGTCGAGGACGGTGGGCGGATAGCCCTCGTGGACCGTGAGCTCGAAGCTGCCGCCCATGGCTTCGACGACGCCGCAGGCCCGGCGCAGCTCGTCTTGCAGCAGGCGACGCGCCTCTGGGGAGAAACTGCGGATTGTGCCGTTGAGATAGACGCTGTCGGGGATGACGTTATTGACGGTTCCGCCGTGAATCTGGCCGATGGTGATGACGCCGGGTTCGAGGGGGTCGAGGCGGCGGCTGACGATGTGGTGGATGGCGTGGACGGCGTGGGCGGCGAGCACAATGGGGTCGTTGGCGGCCTGGGGGCGGGCAGCGTGGCCGCCGGCGCCGCGAACGGTGATCTCGAACTCGTCGGCGGACGCCATCAGCGGGCCGGAGCGGCTGGCGACGACGCCGAGGTCCTTTGTGGGGTCGACGTGAATGCCGAAGACGGCGTCGAGGCCGTCGAGCGCGCCCTCTTCCACCATGCGAATGCCTCCGGACTTGCCCTCGTCGTCGGAGGCTTCTTCGCTGGGCTGGAAGAGCAGGCGTACGTTGCCGGGGAGGCGGCCCTCGTCGGCCATCTCCTTGAGCAGGGTGGCGGCGCCCATGAGCATGGCGGTGTGGGCGTCATGGCCGCAGGCGTGCATGAGGCCGGGCCGTTCGCTGTCGAAGGTGCTGCCGTTTTCTTCCTGGATGGGCAGGGCGTCCATATCGGCGCGCAGGCCCACCAGGGGTCCGTCGCCGCCGTGGATATGGCCGACGACGCCGGTTTTGGCGACTTCGGTCTGCGTCTCGACGCCCAGGTCGAGCATGGTCTTGTTGACGAAGCCGGCGGTGCGATGTTCGGTGAAGGTGAGTTCGGGGTACTTGTGAATCGTGCGGCGCCAGGCGCTGATTTTGGACTGGATGGCTTTGGCACGCGCATACAGTTCGGTGCTGGTAACTGGTTTATCGTTTGGCATCAGATCGCTCCTGGTCGAGTATTTTTCACCGTAAGCGCCTGCGCGAGGGCGAGTCGGTGCTGACGGCGGTTATTGGTTGGGGAAAACCATCATTTTGAAGACCCCTCCTGGGGGGCCGGTGCAGCCGTCATGTCATTATACTACGCTTCTGTGCCGCGGGCTGCGTCGGCATGGTTGGCGGGTGAAGGCGCGGATAGGGTAAGTGCGAGGGCACCCACGAGGGCACCCACAAGGGGTGCCCCTACAGGCATTTGTGGCGGGGCAGTTGACCGAATTGCGGGATCGATCAGTGAGGATGAGCCGAAGTCGGGCCGCACGCGAGAAGGAGATTCCGCAGCAGACGCGGGGCGAGAGATTACACACGCGATGTATAGTTCCGGAATCCGCAGTGGGAGCAGAGAATTACACACACGATGTGTAGCTTCTACCGCTGTGGCGGCGTCCGTAGCCGGGCAGAGCGTTACACATTGCGTGTGTAATTTTTTTTGCTGTTCTGGCCCGGAAATGGAGGCCGAAAATGACACGCTCGATGTGTCGAATTCGCGGTGTCGGGGGTCCTCTCTTTGGAGGGTTTGAGCTTGGGGGCAGTTGCGAATTCGGCTTGTTTTGCTGGTTCCGACGTACACGGGGGGTTGGACCATAGGGCACCTACAAGGGGTGCCCCTACGGGTAGTGATGGCGGGCAGATGGGCCAGAACGGGGTGGCGTTGTCGGTGGTGGTTGCCGCTGGGATGTGGTGTGCATGGACTGCGATGGGGGCCGGATTTTGCGCATTTTGGTGAATGCAGGAAAATTAGGCGCATCTTTCTCACTTTTTCGGGCGCGGCGGCGCTGACAGGCCGCCGGCCCGCCATGATCCGAGGCGAACAATGACTTCTGTTACCAGCCGTGAAATCCATTTGCGCAGCCGGCCGCACGGGTTGCCGACTGCGGACAATTTTGCGCTCGTCAGCGTCGAGGCGCCGGCGCCCAGCCAGCCGGGGCAGGTGCTGGTGCGCAACCGTTTTATTTCGGTGGACCCGTATATGCGGGGGCGGATGCGGGATACGCGCAGCTATACGCCGCCTTTCGGGCTGGATGAGCCGCTGACCGGGGGCGCGGTGGGCGCGGTGGTCAGCTCGAACAGCGAGGCGTTTGCGGAGGGTGATTTTGTGCTGCATATGCTTGGCTGGCGGGAGTACGCGCTGGCGGAGGCGCGGCATCTGACCAAGGTCGATCCGTCGCTGGGTCCGCTGCAGAGCTACCTGGGCGCGCTGGGTATGCCGGGGATGACGGCGTATGTCGGGCTGCTGGACATTGGGGCGCCGAAGGAGGGGGAGACGGTGTTCGTGTCGGGCGCGGCGGGCGCGGTGGGCTCGGAGGTGTGTCAGATCGCGAAGATTAAGGGCTGCCGGGTGGTGGGTTCGGCAGGTTCGGAGGCCAAGACGCGCTGGCTGGAAGAGGTCGCGGGTGTGGACGCGGCGATCAATTATAAGGAGACAAGGAATCTGCGGCGGGCGCTCAAGGATGCCTGCCCGGACGGTATTGACGTTTACTTCGAGAATGTCGGGGGCGAGCATCTGGAGGCGGCGCTGCAGCATATGAACGATTTCGGGCGCATCGTGGTGTGCGGGATGATCAGCATGTACAACGCCACTTCGGCGGAGCCGGGGCCGGCGAACCTGGGGCTGATAATCGGGCGGCGGTTGAAGATGCAGGGCTTTATCGTTTCGGACCATCCGAAACGCCGCGACGACTTCCTGCGCGATGTTTCGGGCTGGATGCGGGAGGGTAAGCTCAAGTGGGAGGAGACGATCCACGAAGGGA
>JAPPKG010000075.1:0-17508 GCA_026914085.1 Caldilineaceae bacterium
AAAAACTACGTATACCACAATTTGGCCGACAGCCTTTACTTTTCAAACAGCCTCTAAACCCATTTTAAGACTACAAAGCCAACGAGGAAGTAAACAATCTTACCAACAGACGGCCCGCTCTGGGGACAGCCTCACTCTCTCTGCTCTCTGTCCCGAAGCGCTTCCTCCAGCGATCGCAGTTCATTCTCGAGCGACCGTTGGCGGGCCAGCATGTACAGGAGGTAGCCTCCCACAAAGAGCCACAATAGGATCAGAACGGATGCAAGGTAGATCATTCGTCGAATCTCTCGCGCAGTGCTTCAATGCGGGCCTCGGCATCAAATTGACGGACCCTGAGGAAGAGCAACGCAAAGAAGAGGAGCGCGAAGCCAATCATGGCAATGGTTAGCGTCTGCCCCATTGTTGGGCCGATCGCAAAGCCGCCTTGCGCTTCCTCGTTGGCGCCGTCAAAGACAATGGGATGAATGGAGCGGAACAGGCGCGCGCTGTAGTAGGTCAAGGGTACGCTCAAAAAGGCGAAAATGGCGTAGACGCCCGCAAAGCGGGCTCTCGTCTCGGCGTCATCGAATCCGTTCCTGAACAGCATGTAGGCGATGTAAATCAGGACAGTGATCGTGGCTGTCGTCAGACGGGGATCCCACGTCCAATAGGTATTCCATGCAGGCTTGGCCCAGATCGAACCTGTTAGAAGGACCAGTATCCCGAAGATCGTACCGATTTCAACACTCGCCGCGGCCCAGCGATCCCACACCAATCGGCGACTGACAAGATAGCCGATACTGCCGACCACCGACCCCAGGAATCCCAGAAGTGCAGCAATGTTGCTACCGATGTGAAAGTAGAATATACGTTGGGCAGCCTGTTCTTCTCCCGCGAGATTGATCGCGTCACCTGCATAGAGAAGCCCTGCCCACATCACCGTTACCATTGCAAGCCCTGCAATGACGTCGAAAGCGATGAGAGGCTTGAACCAGCGGTCTGGCCTCGATGGACTGGATAGTGTGCTCATAGACTATTTCCGTTCGAGTGTCTTAGCTGCTTTCCCAGACTACGTCGACCAACAGAAAAGCGACGGCAAAAGTAAGGGTATCATAGAGCCCTATGATGCCGAGCCACGGCCACGCCTCGGAGACGGCCCGGCCATCCACTATGACTGACGTCAGGCCTACGCCTGCAATGAAGAGGGGAGCGAGTACCGGCAGCAGCAGTACCGGCAAAAGCGTCTCTCTGGCCCTGTTGCGAGAGGTCAGCGCGGCGAACACAGTGCCAATGCCCACGTACCCGATTGTACCAAGTAACAACCCCAGCAGGACAATCGGCTTCAGCAGATTGACGTCAAAGAGAATAAGAAACGCAGGCACGAGAAGAGCTTCAACAATCAGAAAGTAAACAAGATTCGCGGCAACCTTGCCCAGATAAATTGCAGACCGTTCTACCGGCGCCAGAAGCAAGCCGGCCAGTGTGCCGTGGTCCACCTCCGACCCGAAAGAACGGTGTAGCCCCAAAACGCCTGCAAACAGGACAATAACCCACAGGATTCCGGGCACGACTAACGCGGGGCGGGGGACTCGCAGGTCAAATGCCAGCCCGAATACAACTGCGGACAATATCGAAAAGGCCGCCATCGTCCCCACCACCTCCTTGGAACGCATTTCCGCGCGGATATCTTTCTCCGCGACTGCCCACACATGGCGAAAATATGCCGCAATCCCCCCTGCTCTGTGTGATATAAGCTCTGCCCCTGAATGATCTGCCACCATTGCGCGAGGGCCCCTCAAAAGCCCCCCGGCTAGAGCACAAAAAATGCTCGTGCCCTCTCCTCAGTAGGTACTACGATCTGGATACGCCATTTGATGCAGGTGACCGGATCGAAGTTCAAAGACGCGGTCGCCCCATCTGTCTGCAAGCTCCAGGTTGTGCGTTGTGGTGAGAATTGCCCGGCCTCTCAAACGCAACTGAGCCACGACTTCGGTCAACAGTTCGATGCTGTCACGATCGAGGCCGGTATCCGGCTCATCGAGAATGACGACAGGGGGATCGTGCAATAGAGCCCTTGCGATGGCCAGCCGCTGTGACATTCCCCTGCTGTAGGTTCGCACCGCTTCATCCCGCCAACGCCAAAGATCCAATGTCCGGAGAAGATGCTCTATGCGCTTCTGCGGCGCAACCAGATCAAACAGGCGTGCGTAGAAATCCAGGTTTTCCCAGCCGGTGAGTCGGTCGTACAGCAGTGGCGTATGCGCGACAACGCCGATGTATCGGCGTATCCCAACTGCGGCTGAAGAAAGTGGCACAGGGCCCAACCACACCTCTCCCTCGTCCGGCCTGTCCAGTCCTGAAACTATCCGCAGAAGAGTCGTCTTGCCCGATCCATTGGCGCCCAGTAAAGAAAGGTGTTCCCCGGCAGAAACCGTGAAGGAGACATCGCGCAGTACGCGTTTGTGACCGAACCGTTTTTCCACATCCTCGCAACGAATGAGCGGAACTGTGCGGTCGTTCATGTATCCGCTCGTGACTTACTTTCGGCCAGAGCAATGCCGATTAACTCTCTCTTCTGTGAAGCCCTCTTCTCCCTCCACGCACGCTCATCCAACTCGCCAAGAGCGTGCAGATCGTCCAACCGGGCAATGCTGTCCAACAGTTCTTCTCTGCGTATGGTCAACTGCTCGGCTGATTGCGGCGTTCTGGTCCTTTCACGCAGGACGAAAAGGAGGAAAGAGGCAAGAAGAACGGCTGTGACAACGCCGCCAAAAGCAAAGGGAATCCGCACGTCAAGCGGTGGTGTGGAAACCGGCAACTCCCTCCTCGGCTGTGGGCCTCTATCCGGCCTGGGGTCCGTACCGCCGGCAGCGATCAGGCCGCGAAGTGCAAGGTTTACAGGTTCGCCACTTGAAACCGGTCCGCTCCAGCTGCGGAAGAGGATGCCTTGAATCGTTTCCTGGCCTGCGGGCTCCCGAGGCACTCCCTCAACCGTCACATCTATATCCAGTTCGGGCAGGTCTGCTACCAGGAGATTCAGCAACTCTGTTTCGTATGGGACAAAGAAGCTGATCTGGGCGGACTCCTCGGCATACGGCAGTCGATATCGCACAAAAATCTGGCGCGAGCCGGGCCCAGGAAGAACGGGACGCGTATCGTAAAGGACCTGCTGGCGCAGTCGATAGGCTTCGCCTACCGACCCGTCCTGCATCTCTACTTGCTGCGCGTTTTCCGGCAGCGGAATAGCCAGGGTCACGGGTACATCAAACAGGTCGCTGCTACTGCCGACGAATGTACGGCCGCTGCGGTTGCCGAATGTGTAGAGTTGGCCGATGAGCAGACTTCCCGGCTCGTGCTCGATAATCCAGTTAGCCCGGGTTACATACAAACCACTCGCGTCCGTCGTTGTATCAAATACGTGAAGTGTTGTTTCGATACTCTCCGGGCCGGTCCGGTCTTCGGTAAAGTCAGGTCCGCTGAAAGCCAGGATCGGCGAAGTGTAACGGACGTTACTGTGCTTGGTCTCCACCAGGAAGTAGAAGCCTTCGTCCACTGGCAGGTTTTCGAATTCAAAACTCCCGTCCGCCTCGACGGAGGCGACTTGAGTCGTCAGCAAGTTGGCCTGCTGGAAGATGTTGAGTGCCACCTCTGACTGTTCAAGCGCAGGCCCATCCTCCGTGCCCTGCATAAGCCGCCCGGAAATGGCTCCGGGCCCGGAGACCTCCAAGGGATTCCATATTGGACGATAGGTGAAGCCGCGGATGAATTCAAGGACTGCTCGCCTCTCGTCTGTCGACCAGTTGGCGCCGATTTCAGGGTGGGACTCCCCCCAGCGACGCGCCAACTCCGCCTGACTGATGAAGACCATCCGGTCCTGCGCCGAGAAGTCGGGCATCCCTGTACCGGCATCCGGGCCGTCGCCGCGGCCGCCTTCGCCGTGGCATGCTTGGCAACTCTGGGCATACAGCGCTGCCCCTTCCGCCACCTGCTTCTCGTCAGTGTGCAGATTCCAGGCGTAGTAGACCGCTTGCCAGATCTGTTCGTCACTCAAGCTGTTGCGCCACGGCGGCATCAGGTTCTCGATGCGGCCGAACTTTGTAACAAAGAAGAGTTCGGCCGGTGTACGCTCCCAGCTTTCAGCAGGGTCGGAAAAAACGGTAGGGTCGGCAGCGGCGCCGGCCGGACCGTCGCCGTCACCGCTTGCCCCGTGGCAAGGGGCGCAATTCTGTCTGTAGGATTCCGTGGCCAATCCAGCAAAAGGAGGACGTTGGGGAACAGGTATCTGCTGCGGATCGTAAGACGGAGGGGATTCTTGGGCGTTAAGGCTGTCCGTCGTCAGCGTCACGAAGAAAGCTACGATAGAGGCCATCAGTAGAAGTGTACAGGCAGACCATTTACTGAACAATCGCTTTCTTTCCGACTATGGGCTGAACCTGTACACCTTTGAAACTAAGAGGAATAGAGGCGCCAATGGCCTGCAGTCGAGTAACACTTCCCACGCAAACTGGTTCGGCGTGAATCAATTGGCGGCCTGAAGCAGTATGTCTTCAGGCGACTCCTCATACCGGCTAGGACACTTGAGAAGCAGTACATCGGCCTCTATGACGCCCCCCTGCAGAAGCTCTCCCTCTACGATCACCGATGCGGCCCGATGGAAATTGTCCGGCCGCGGTTCGTAGTGCACAACTGAGAGCTGACGGCCCGGATTTTCTTCGTCCTCTATCTTGAAGCGAAGGGTCACCTCTTCGGCATTCCAGTCCTCGCTGCCTTCGACGACTACGCCGTTTACCCGCAGGCGCTGCGAAATCAGAGAGTCACCCTTCTGATGTACCTCGTCAACGGTCAACCAGTACGCTTTGGCCGTGGTCAGCCCATAAACCATCAGCGAAATGATTACCCCAACCAGTAGGAGCCCGGCCACCAGAAACTGCGGCCTGATGCCGGTTCGCTTGCGGGCCAGGCCCGCCGGGATGGGACTATCCCACATCTCTTCCTCGTTGAATTCGTCTTGAATTGGTGACTGTTCAGCCATCTGATTCCTACCTGAATCGCTGCGTGACTTCTCTCAGACAAAGCGCAAAGGCACGAAACCGCAGGCCTGTATGGCCGTGACTACTCCGCCAAATTATGGGCGCTTCACGCAGGAACGCCGGATCCGCATTATGCACTGTCCCCATCGTCCAGGTCCCAATCGATCTCCTCAGCAAGGATCTCTTCGGCCGACTTGGCCAGAGGAGCCGGAACCAGGACGTCCCGTTCCGCCAGTCCACCATAAACAAAACCGTATATCCGGCCCATGGCTTCACCGCGGACAATGGCTGGTATACCTACGCTCTGCAGGCGTCCTTTGACAATCTGAGCTTCCATCGGATTTGCAGCCTGCCAGACCACAACCGGCTCCTGCGAAACTGAACCGCCCGTTGTCGCGGCGCCGGTCGCGGTATCCGATTCGGCTGTCCGGGCGCGACGCCTCTCTCTTCCCAAGAGCCTATGGAGGCCACCCGCCAATGTCGTCATGGCACTCTCCTGTGCGTTATGTGAGGGAGAACGCGGCAGTCCTGCCAACAAACGGATTAGTCTCTCGTTCTGCTCCTATTGTCGTCGCTTCTCCGTGGCCGGGATACACGACATAGTTGTCGGGGAGCGTCAGCAATTGGTTCTGAATGCTGTCAAGCAGCTTCCGGCCGTCGGCGAGCGGCAGATCGAAACGTCCTATGCTGCCGCGAAAGAGTGTATCACCGGCAAAGACCTGCTCATTGTCGTGGTCTACGAAGACGACGTGCCCTGGTGAGTGACCCGGCGTGAAACGGACCTCCAAGGCCTCAGTTCCGAATTCGATAACGTGGCCCTGCTCCAGGAAATGGTCCGGTTCGTCGATCGGATCGATGCGGGCGCCCAGCCACTCGCGAACTCGCTCAGGCGCTGCATGCAGAATGGGCAGGTCCTCGTGATGAAGATGAAAGGAAGCGCCCGTAGCGGCTCGCACTGCATTCACAGCCAGTACATGGTCGAAGTGCGAATGCGTGTTGATTATTTTCTCAATCGTCAGACCCATTTCATCGACTTGGTTGAGGAGCGCGCGGGCGCTGTCCCCCGGGTCGATGATGACCCCGCGCAGCGTATCCTCACACCCCAGGATGTAGCAGTTTTCCTGCAACAGTCCGACTGTGAGGCCTGCAATCAACATTCTTGCCGCACTCCTTCATCCGTGAAACTTACCTTCCGGTCCCGGCTTCAGCTGTCCCTCGGCAACCGGCTCATCCTCACTGCAAATCCAGCGCTGGCTCCATTCGGCAATTTCGGCCAGAACGGGGGCCAACTCGCGGCCCTTATCCGACAGGCTGTATTCAACATGAGGAGGTATCGAACTGACCTGCTCACGCATAACCAGGCCCTCGTCTTCCAGCATCTTCAGTCTGCTGCTGAGCGTGCCTGGATTGACACCTCCCAACTCCTCCTGCAGTTCACAGAAACGCTTGTTGCTGGCATTCAGAAGGCGATGAACGATCTGGAGCGTCCACTTTCTTCCAATGATGCGAGCGGCTGCTTCTACTGGGCAGGGCAACTCATCCGGAAGAATGACTGGATGGGTTGGCTTGCGCATCCGGCAGAACCCCTTCCCCGCTCCAATGCCATAGATCTGCTGGCACTGGCTTGAGCGCCTTGCAAAGTCCGGACACAGAGCCTTCGGGACTCGACGGCCCGGCGCGACTTCCAATTCGGTACACTACAGACGTCGGAAATATCCTACTATGCGCATTGCCCCTTGTCAAAGGAAACCATGGCTGGACGTGCATCTCAAAACAGTGGCACAAGGCTGCGGCACTCAGGTAACCACTAACCAGTCCTCACATCCATCCCCGACTAAGGACCCTGCCACTGACCACTAACCACTGCAGTTGGGCGGTCGGGCCTGCGGCCCTCCCTTGTGCGGGGTGTTCCCCCCGCAACGGCCCCACTCTACAACATGCCATGCCTCGTTGGCGCCGCGTCGCCGGCCAGCTGCCTGCACCGCCCTTTGCCCGCCCATGTCGTGCCGCGAAGCAACCCGCCGCGACCACCGCAGGAGAAGACCTTGTGCCTGCCTTCTCTCGCCCCATGCCTGGGGTCCACCAGAGTCGACCGTCACTACCCATCGTATGGGACTCGGCCCAGGCGTTTTCGTATGTCTCCGACCTCCAGCCACAGAAAAGGATCCGAACCATCGAAACTGATTTCAAAAGTGCCCCGGACAAGCTCTCCTGCGCGCCACTGGCTGGTTGGGTAACTACCACCTGCCAAGGGTACCTCAATGGCCTGACCGCCGAGTAGGAGTCTCATTCTCAGGTCCTCCGGCCAGTTAGCGGGAAGCGGCGTAGGCGCTTTCCAATACAGTATTACCTGGAGGGAATCCCCTGCAGCAAGAGCTGTCGATGGCGCATGGGCAAACGCCTTGCGATAGTAGTCATAACCGACCGCCTCCAAGTGGCCCAAATCGAGTCTGGTACGGTGTTGAATGGGGATAATCGACGCCGGTGGCGCTTGTTCGGGATGAACAAGGCTTGGCCTCGCAAGCTCTACGGCATCGCCAGGGTGGGCGGAAATTCGAGTGCCGGTTACGGCATCATAGACGGCGACGATTAGGCGGTAATCGCCAGGGGGCGTGCCAAACGGAACAGAGAGACCGTGGTTATCAACCACGATTTCATCCTTTTCCCAGACCGTAGTCGGCAAAGACCCGCCCGCGGGTTCACCGTCACGTTGAACAACCACCTGGTCGCGGGTGTCAAGCAGCTGCACGCTTACTTTGAATCGGCGGTCAGGTGCGCTGAGCGGTCGCCATCGCAGTCCAACCATTAGGGTATCGCCGCCGGCCAGCGGACCCTGCGAGAGGCAAAGCTCGAACAGCTCCGCGAGGTCATCGAATACATGGGGCGCGTCCAGCGGCAAGCATGAAAGGCTGTTCGGCATCGAATATGTCGCGAATCGCACATTACCTTGCCAGCTTTCCCACCCTTTGAAGGCGTGTCTTCCCAGCCAGTTCTCGACAATCTTCCCCTGGTCGGACTGCTCTGTCGCCCAGAAAAGGGCAAAGATTCGTCGACGGTCCGCTGTTTTCTCCAACAAGGTTTCCTCAGTTTTGGCTCGATCGGGGGGCCTCTCCGCAGGCAACGGCAGGTATTCAATCCCAACGTCGTAGAAGCGCCAGACATCCGCCTGCCCCGGGGCATTTAGGACGACCAGGTCCTCATCTGGGTCTCCAAGCGCAGCCACTGTGCTGGCGATACCTGCGTAGTTGTCGCGCGCCGCCGGGTCAGAGTAGTATGGCGGGAGCGCGGTTGCTGCGAGTGCGGCTGCCATAACCGCGACTGAGCCGGTCGCAACAGATGCCAGCGGCAATCGAAATGCTGTCGCATTTCCAATCCGCTCATGAATCCTCACCGAGGAACGCCAGCCCAGCAGACGAGTTGACTCTGGCCCGGCTGCGAGCAACGAAGGACAGGCGGCCACGGCCAGACACCAGGCCGGAGACAGAACAAGCAGAAACTTCATGAACGAGGGATTGACAAGTCCAAAGCTGAACATCACAACAACGGGCAGTAGCAACCAGGAGAGCAGGGCCGCGCCCGATCGCCGCAACTGCCAGAGGCCGCAAATTGGTAGCAGCGCGACCAGAAGAAGCCAGCCCCATGCCAGCTGTGGTCCGGTCCGGACCGTCCCAACTGCAATAGTCTGCAGTGTCACGCGCAGCCCTTCGAGTGAGCTGTCGATACCATCCTGGGAGGGCCAACTCAGGACCCTGTCAATACCCGTAGGCAACCAGGGCAAGTAAACCAGCAGCGCCACGAAGTTCAGGATGAGGAAAAGGAGAAATGCCTGCCAGTGGCCCTTCGCTCCACTGTATGCTTCGGGATTTACGCCGGTTTCGCGAAAGTTTCCAGGCAGCCGCATCTCGACAAGCCACCACCACACGGCTGTTCCCGCCGCCGCGACAATTAGCACGCCAAAGATGTAATGCGTCCACAGGCCCGCCGCAGCCGCAAGCAGATAGAGTACCGCATGCCCTGCTATCGAAGAACTCAGGCCTTGCTCGGCAACTCGTCTTCTCAGGGCGAGCAGTGCCCACATCAGTGCTGTACCTTCCAGGGCCAGCAGTGCGTACATGCGCGCTTCCTGGCTATAGAAAACCTGAAAGGGACTGACGGCCGCCAGAAAGGAGGCGAGAAGCGCAAACTCGTGCTGTTTCTTTTCGGTGCCGTAAGTGATCTCCAGGGCAGTCTTGTAGACTACCGCCACCGTGAGGATCCCCGACAGTGCCGAAAGGCTGCGAATGCCCCCGGCTGAAAAGCCAAACATGCCGGACCAGAGTTTCAGCATCCAGTAGTAGCCGGGAGGATGTATGTCGGCCGCGGCGTCGCGGGCGATCTGTTCTAGACTCCGTTGCGCCACCGCCCACGAGTTTCCTTCATCGTGCCAGAGAGAAGAACAGGTGAGGCAATAGAATCGTAAGAACGCGGCAAGCGCCAGAACGAAAACGAAGAGGGCGCAACGTAACTGAGACGGTCGCGCCGTCATCCTCAACATTGTTCAGTCTTGGCCGTCCACGCTGGCAATATACGTCTGGACCGACTCGTAGACGGGCTGAGGGGTGAAATCCGGTGCAAGAAGACGAAAGTAGGCCTCTGGCTGTCGATTCTGCTCCCAGAGATCTGTGGCCCGTTTCAGGTACCATACATTGGCGACGCCCAGCCAGGGCCATTCATTGAGGATGCGTTCGTAGGCCAAAGGCAGGTAGGCTGACTGTTCATCGAGACTAACCCTTCCGTATCTCGGCTCGACCTCTACCGGGGCCGCGTTCCAGTTCATCTCGCTAATCCAGATTGGCTTGTGCCCGTCGCCATTGGCTACCATCAGGTCGCGAATGAACTGCGGCCGGCCGAAGTTCATCACCCGTGGGTGCATGCGTCGGTCAGTCGGCCCGGACCAGAGCCCGTATCCCTGCGTGGCCATCACGTCGAAGTAGGGCGCCGCGCCTGCATCGTACATTCTTTGCAGGAAGAGCAGGTCCGAAAAGCTGCGCCCAGGGACGGCAGTTCCGTCCATATCGACGGTCGCGGCCAGTGCGCCGGCAATTATCACGGCATCGGGGTCCACTCCGCGGATCGATTCGGCGCCTGCCTTGAGTAGCTCGACGTACGCTTCTGGATCAATGGTAGCGTTCCCCCATTCGGGGTAGATATTGGGTTCATTCCACAGTTGGTAGTACCGGACTCTGCCTCTGTAACGAGCGGCCACGGCGCCAGCGAAATCAGCCAAGTCCCGGTAACTGTCGGGCGGCGCATACGAACCGGCGTCGTTGCCTTCGGCGCGGCTCCAGGCCGGTGGATTTGAGATTCTGACGATCAGCTGCAAATCGTATTGTTCGGCAAGCGCAACAATATGATCGTACTTTTCCCAGGCAGATCGGGCCGGCTCGTGGCGGCGGTCCTCAAAGTCGCCTTTGCCGTGAACTTCGATGTCCTCCCATGTAAACTCCTGCCGCAGCCACCTGAATCCCGCCTGTGCCGCCAGCTGTACCGCCTGCTCGCGTTTGACCGGTTCTACCTCCTGCTCAAGAAAGACATTCACCCCGAAAGGTGAAACGCCGGTATGCTCTCCTACTCCCTGTGGGGCAAGATCCAGCGAAGGGCGGAGCATGCCTCCGGCCAGATCAGAAAGCCCTTTGATCTGGGGCAAAAAGTCCGCCTCGCCCGTCAGAGACCAGAGCAACTGGCGACTCGGATTCGGCGCCAACAGCAAAAGAGCCAGTCCGCCGCAGAGCAGCAGACCGGCCCACAGTGTCAAAGTTTCACGTACCGCACGTTTCACAGTGTTCGAATTGCCAGTGTGATGGTTTCAGGCTGCTTCATTTTTCGTCTAGGTCCATCTTATCCTGGTTGCGCTAGCCCCAAGGAAAGCCGGCGACGATGTCGAGACGAGCTCTAATTCCTTCTGAAAGTAATGTCTCTGCAGGTCTGTCCCCCGCTGAGCGTTTTGACCCATTTTTCGGAAATGGGTGAAAGAGGGCCTGTTGCGGAACCAGACAGCCCCCTATCTCTTGGCACGCCCGGCGGGCAGTTGACAACATAGATCTCTACGGTGGTCCCAGAGCCGGTACCCTGGCCGAACGGCGTGAAGCCCCACGCTCCTGCGTCGTCTCCGCATCCGGTACATTTTGTGTTTCTGGGACCGTGGAAGGCGATATGCACGCAGACTTCGTTTATGGGATTGTTATTGACATCGCGTACAAACCCAGTGAAGAAACTGATGGCCGAATGGGCATTGCAGTTTCCTTGATTCACCAAAGTGAACGGGAATCGAGGCGCGGGCGGCTGCGTCGGCACGGGAACAGGCGTTGGCGGAGGTGGCGTGGCAGTCGGCGGCGGAGGCGCCGGGATGACCAAGGCCACCTGCACAGTTTCGGCGTTGGTCGCCGTAACCAACTGGCCGAAGACCCACCCGGTGCGCCCACTGTAGTCTATCTGCCACCAGTCGCCCAGCCCCGGGTTCTTGCCGGTTATCCGGAACTGCTGCCCAGGCGAAGCCGTACCAATTACATTGTAATTTGTACCAGGACCTCCCCGCACGTTCATTAGTACGTTGCCTATCGTAACCGTGGGCGCCTCAGGCGTGACCGTGGCCGCCGGCGGCACAGGCGTAGCGGCAGGTTGGGATTGAGTCTGTGAACTGCTTTGTCCTCCGCCAGTCGCGGGCGCCGGACCGGCCGCGGTTGAGGTAAAGGTCGGTACCGGCGTATTGGTTGGAAGGGCCGGTTCTACCGACGCACCCCGCGGGCCACATGCAGCAAAGAACAGGACTGTAATCAAGAGTGTCGGCAGGCGTAGCCAGCGCATTGAACGGACCCCCCTCTTCTTATCAAAGGAAACACACGCACATGGATATAACGGAGGAAAAAGGGCCAACAAATTATATCATACGCCCAAAATGAATTAGAAAGGGGCGATTATTTGCTCTTACCAGGAGTACTTCCTACGCGATGAACCTTGCGTTTGACGAGGCTGGCCCGACGACATCTGGTCGCCGCTCCCTCGATTGTTCGCTGCCCTGATCGTCCAGACCTGGCAAAAGTCAGCATCGCGAATTCGGGTACGCAACCAGGGGTCCAGTCTCTCCTCCGCAACCGTTGTTGTGATGACCGTTGGCAGCAGAGCGCTATGGCGGTAGTTGAGCAGCTGGAACAGTTTCTCCTTGGCCCACGGCGTCGCACTCTCCGTTCCAAGGTTGTCCAGAACCAGCAGCGGCACACGCTTCAATTCGTCAAAACGTCGCTGGTGTGAATCCCCGGAGTCTGGGTTGAACGCGGCCCGCAGGTAGTCCAGGAGATCGGGAACGACGACAAACATAACGTCGTCTTGCCCTGATGCCCTCAACTCATTTGATATTGCCGCCGCCAAATGAGTCTTGCCAGCACCACTCGCCCCAATCAACACTATCCATCCCTGAGGATCCTCGGCGAACAACATCGCCGACTGCTTGATCTCCCGAAGGTTGGCAACCTCTGCGGGCGAACTGTTGCGCCGCTGCACGTCGAAAGTCTCGAATCTCTGTGCAGCGTGCAACGAAAGGGTGCTCAGATCGCCGTGGACCGGATCTGCCCCCGCGCGATAGTCGGGAGCCCTGATATGAATGTGTTGCACGAGGTTCAAGTCATGCAGTCGGCTGCGCAGCCGCTGGTCCAGGTCTACAAGTCGCTGGTTGGTCGTCAAGACCGTCGGCAGTTGGCTGTTGTAGCGGTGATTCAAAATCTGAAACATCTTCTCCTGTGCCCAAGGCGTCACGCCCTGTACACCGAGATCGTCAAGGATGAGAACCGGTGTGTTTCGAACTTCCTCAAAGAGGTCGTCATAGCTGGCTTCGCTGCTGGGACCGAAGGTGGAGCGCAGGTGGTCCAACAGATCGGGCACGACCACGAATATGGCTGACTGGTCATTCTCGATGCGCAGATTGGCGATGGCCGCGGCCAAGTGCGTCTTCCCGCATCCATACGTGCCGGTGAAGAGCAGCCAACCGGCGGGTTGGGCTGCGAATTCAAGGGCAGCGCTATAGGCTCTATCCAGGCTCTCCAATTTGTGCGCGGGGAGCCAGGAGAGATTCGTATCAAATCCTTCGAAAGTATACCTGGCGAGCGCGTCCAGGTTGTGAATATCTCCGAATTGGCGTCGCCGTCTCGACCGGCGTTCATCCAGCTTGCAACGGCAGGGAACAGGTCTACCGAATTCGGGATGGCCCAGGGGCAGATCGTCGATCAGAAAACCTGCTCCTCCGCATTCAGGGCAGGGGCTCTCCTGGTTAGTGCCCTGACGCTGGGATCGGGAAGGCAGCCCTTCCGGTGCCGGCCGGTTTCGAAATCGCCCTGTACGCGCTTCAGGGGGCGTCGGTTGATCCGAGCCGGCCCCCACTTCCGGCCCCGCGTCGCTCTTCATCCCGTCAGTCAAGCCCCGGAGAAGGTCATTCAACTCATCCATAGCCTTCGTCTTTGCCCTCCGTCTCCCACCTTCTTAGGATCCCCCGAATGTAGTTCAGATGGCGCTTGTTGTTCAGCAGAGCGATCTCCATGGCTTCGGTAATCCAATCGGGAGGATAGCTCTTCTCCAGGTCCCTGAGTTGGTCGGCGATCAAGGCTGTCATCAGTCCGAAGTTCTGCTCGTACAGAACAAATATGTTCGGCCGCTCAACGTGAATCCGGGCTTCGACCGGTAAGACCTTTCTCAGCTCTGCCAACCGGCCCTGCCGGATTGCGGCAACGCTCTGGCGCCCCTTAGCCGTATTCAGGAAGTACCAGTCCTCGACTGCGGGTTCACATCTGTCTTGAGCTGAAACCTCATCTTTTTCTCCGCCTTGGCCGTTGTCGTGCTGGGCCCCGCCCTTAGGACCTGTATCGACGTCCATGCGGATCAGCGTGTATCGGGCAACCGCTCGTTGTAGCGCGTCTTCGAGCGCATCCAGGGGGCTGCGCAGTCTGTTTTCCAGGCTCAGGCCGTCCAGCAGCGTCTCGTCGCCGCGCAGGTCATCCCCGCGAACAAATCGCAGTGTCCCTTCCTGCTCGTTCAACAGCCAGAAAAAGTAGACGGTCAGCTTCAACTCCGCCAGGTCGTCGATCTGGGGCAGCAGGTCGACGAAGAACAGGTCCGGTACGACGACGGCCTGCATATCCTGGTCAGGAAAACCGACAAAACCCGGCAACTGTCGAGTCACTATCCCTCCCGCGGGGATCCTTCATGCATCCTGCAACTTGCTGCCCTATCCGTGTGCGAAACCCTGGGTTCCGAAGGCTGTCCTTCGAGGCGACTGGCGTCGACCGGTCCCAGGTGAATGTCTGCAGGGCGCGACCAAATCACGCATCATGAATGCAGGGGCACCATGGGCGTCTCGCCAGAGTCGCCCGTCAGTAGTCCAAATCCTCCCGCCGCAGCTCTAGATCGCGGAACTGGGTAAGTTCCTTGCGGAAATACAGACTGACAGTACCGGTCGTTCCGTGGCGGTGTTTGGCGACCATCAGATCGGCGATGTTCTGCTGTTCGGACTCTTCATTGTAGTAGTCTTCGCGATAGACGAAGATTACAACGTCGGCATCCTGCTCAATCGAATTGTGGACAATGAAACCGCTGGCAGCGAAATTGTGATAGACCGGCACGGTAAGGTCGTAGACCTCTTCGACACCATCTGCCTGGATCTGAACGACCTGGTCCCAGATTACCCCGTTCTCGATACTCTTCTCGCATGACACTGCAACTGAGTCAGGAACGGAAGACGCGTTGGGTTCACTGTCTTGAAGCCGTCCCCGGGGCGCTCTTGTCTTTTCGGTACCCTGGAGAGACACGGTTCGGGCGGCAGGAAGGAAAGGAAGTTCCCCGAAAATTACGGCAGGCCGTTCAGACTCTGGGACGACAGCCCGCAGGGCATTCTCGTCTGTCGTGGCGATGTCCTCTTCAGCGCACAATTCATCCAGGCGTTTCCATCCGGTCCTGGTAAGGAATCTGTGATTGGCAGTCGCTCTTATCGTTCTGCCCGACTTTGTCGTAATTCGGAAGACCGGACTGGTCCCGGTGCAGAAGGCGTTGCTGACTCTTGCGGCTACCAGGCCGGCGGTGGCCTGAGCGAGCGCGGCAATCTGGACCCCTTCGCGTTGTCCGAGCTCCCGAATCGGGAATGACATACCCAGTTCGGGAAGATAGACCAGCGTATCCCCACTAAGGCAACCGCTTTCGCGCAGATCGGAAAGTACCGGCTTGTTGTTGGCCCGCGTCTCGACGGCCCGGCTGAGCTGACTGAGGGCGATGACTGGTACATTCAATTCTCGGGCCAATCCTTTGAGCGAACGGCTGATATAGCTGATCTCCTGCTGACGGTTTTCGCCGCGCGTTCCGCTTCCTCCGCCAGACATCAGTTGCATGTAATCGACAACGATCAGGTCGATACCACGTTCGGCGTAGAGCCGTCGCGCCTTTGTGCGAATCTCCAAAACTGATGCACTGGGCGTGTCGTCGATAAAGATGTTGGTTCCGGCCAGCGTGTTGGCAGCCTCTACCAGGATCGGCCATTCCTCCTCATCGATCTGACCCATGCGCAAGCGGTGGCTGTCGATGGCAGTCTCGATCGAGAGAAGACGCTGAACAACCTGCTCGCTGCTCATCTCCAGGCTGAAAACAGCGACGCGGGCGTCGTAGCGGCGGGCGGCATTCTGCGCAATTGACAACCCCAGGCTGGACTTGCCCATCCCCGGCCGCCCAGCAACGATGATGAGATCGCTCTTCTGGAAGCCGCCAAGCATTTTGTCCAGCAAAACAAAGCCCGTGGGGACGCCCATCATCCGGTTCTGATTGCGGGCAAGGAAGTCGATCTGATCTACGACTTCGTCCAGCACGCGTGCAACCGGTGTCAGATCCCTGTGAATGCGACTTTCGCTGACGCCAAAGATGATCGCTTCGGCCCTGTCGACAACCTCATTCACATCGTGGCTCTCGTCATAGGCGAGCTCGGCGATCTGGTTGGCTGCCCCGATCAGGCGTCGCAATGTGGCGGTGCGCTCAACGATTCGTGCGTAGTGATCTACATATATGGCTGTCGGCGTACTGTTAATCAGCTGCGTGATATAGGCGGGCCCACCGATCTCCTCAAGCCGATTGTTTCTTTCCAATTCGTCAACGAGCGTGACAAAATCAGCAGGTTCGCGCCTCTCATGCAGCGCCAACAGGGCCCTGAAGATCCACTGATGCGGCTCGCGATAGAAGTCTCCGTCCTGGAGCGTGGTAGAGACTTTTACAATCGCATCCGGATCGATCAACAAGGAGCCGAGCACGGCCTGCTCAGCTTCCACATTGGCCGGAGTCGTCTTGACGGTTGCCTCAATTGTATCGCTCATCCGAGTACTCTATTGAAAATGCAGGCGGTTCAGGCACAGGTAAGTCACGGCGCGCGCCATCGCCTTTTCCATGCAGCGGGCAATCGTGCCTTGAAGAGCTCTGAGGCTGACAGGAAGGAGAGAGAGAAAAACGGCGAGAACCGCTCGGTTGCGATCCCGCCGCCATCTTAGATCCCTTCTGTTGCCAATGCACAGCCCCTGTTCCATTCCGCAGGACGACATTGGATTCTGCCCGACGGATCCCTCTACCTTGCCCCCTTAATTGTCGATGTCAAGTCCTTCAATGAAGTCACGAAAGACGTCGAGATCCTCGTCGCTCGTTTCTCCAACCTCCTCCTCGACGCCGTCGCTGCTCTGGCCCAGTACGCCCAACTCCTCTTCCGGCTGCATACCGGCCCGCTCCATTACCTCCTCGGCTACGTAAATGGGTACGTCAACTCGAACTGCAAGGGCGACAGCGTCGCTGGGCCGGCTGTCGATCTCCAGCGACTCCCCGTTGGCTTCAAGTACGATCTCGGCGAAAAAAGTCTCGTTCTGCAGATCGCTTATGACAACATGTGTGATCTCGCCGTCAAGCGATTCCGTGATCTGGCGAAGCAGATCATGAGTCATCGGTCGTACAACCTCGATGCCCTGTAGTTGTATTGTGATCGCGTCCGCTTCAAAGGGGCCAATCCAAATGGGGAGATATCTTTCGCCGTTCTCTTCTCGCAGTACAACAATTCGATGCTGGGACATCAGACTTACGCGCACGCTGTCGATCACAACTTCAATCATCCCTTGCTCCTGTACACGATATGCTGAACCCGTTCCAGGGAATCTCCCACAGTTTCGCCGAAAGTGGCCGGAGCAGGCAGAATTTTTCCTGCCCGCCCGATTCGGATTATAGCATAGGCGCATTTTGCCGCAAAGTGAAATTTCAATTCCGGGGTCCGCCCAATTAGGCATTTTCTGGCGCCGGATGCCGCCCGTGTCCTGAAGATCGTCTACCGGAAATGCATCCCAATATTGGGGTGAACTTTCGTAAACCTCTGGAGGCACCCAAGTCACGGCCAGTTCCCATTCCAGTTTCCGCCAGACTAAGCGCCGCCACTGACCACTGACCACTAGCCACTGACCACTGCAGT
>JAPPKG010000698.1:0-17351 GCA_026914085.1 Caldilineaceae bacterium
GGGGGGGGCCCCCCCCCCCCCACAAGGGAGGGCCTAATAGGCCCGACCGCCCAAAGGCGAGGAGAGAGTAAAGAGGAGTGAGGAGAGAGAAACATCTCTCTCGCCACGCTGAATCAAGAGGGCCATTTAGCGAGGACTTAGCAGTTAAGAGAAGCCTATCTTGTCGTTTCTGAGAGAGGAGGACAAGAGGAGGGAACTATTGCAGCGTGGATGTGATGGGGGAAGTAGGCCTGATCGTCTGTCAGATGCCTTCGTCTTCTTCGGGAGTCTCCGGATCCGATTCATCTGGGTCTGGCTCAGCTACCTGGAGACGCCACGCGGGGGGGAGGAGCGTTTCGAGCTGCGGGCGTAAGGGGGGCGGGTCGAAGCCCAGTTCGTAGGCGCGTGTGCTGTCGAGGGCGACGTTGGCTGAACGGGCGGCGAGGAAGGGCGTTTGCAGAAGGCCGGCGTAGGAGTCCAGGACGCTGATGGGAACTGCCAGTTGCTCGTTCAGACCGAGAATGCGGAGGGTGAGCAGGCCAAGCTCGAAGAGGCTGATTTGGTCGCGGCCACCCAGGTGAAGGCGGCCGACTACGCGATCAGTTTCGGCGATGTTGACATCGTCTTCGAAGCCGCTGCCGGCGATTTGCAGGAGGCCTTGGGCGGCGACTGCTGCGCTAACGGGAGAGCGGACCGCGTCGCCGAAGAGGGTGACTTCCTGCTCGGCGCGGAGTGCTGCGACCAGCTGGCGATAGAAGCTTTCTCGCCCGAGGAGGGAGTACCCGATGAGGAGGGGGAGGCGGGCGACGACGGCGTCGGCGTAGGCGGCCAGGATTCCTTCTTCAGCCAGGGCGCGGTGTTCTGCGAAGACGTTGATGGGTGTGGGGGGATCGTCCTCGGCGTAGGGGGCATTTGAGCCGTCAAAGACGAGGTCGACGGAGGTGAAGAGGAAGGGGATATTCTCGTCGCTGCATAGTGCGGCAAGGTTGGTTGCGGCGTTCAGGTTGATGCGAAGTGATTCGTCGGGGTATTTCTCACAGTAGTCGAGGTCGGTGATGGCGGCGGCGTGAATGACGGCGGCGGGCTGGACGTCGGCGATCATGGCCTTTGTTTCGCTGTAGTCGCCGAGGTCAATGCGACCGTGGTCGATGTTGCCGAAGAAGTACTGGGCCTGGCGGCGGGTCGTGCGGTGGTAGGTACCGACGGGATGCCAGTTTTGGCGGGCGGCGCGCAGAATATGGGAACCCAAAAGACCGGTTGCGCCGGTAATGAGGAGTTTTGGCGGCATCTTACCAGTGCCAGATCTGATTCCAGGCGGCCAGCCAGTCGTCGCCGACGCTGCGGACTGTGTAGGGCGGTTCAAGCGTTACACCGGGGCGGCCGCGGAAGGTGTCGAGGTTTTCGGGGCTGCCGACTTCGAAGGTGATGGTGGTGGGGCTGCTCAGCTGATAGGGGGGCACGGCGCCCAGATCCGAGAGGGCCTGGCGGGCGCCGTCTTCGATCATTTGGCGGGCGCGTTGCGGGGGAATGTGGCGGGCGGCGTAGCGAGAGAGTCCCTTCTTGACGGCGACGGTGGTGAGGCCCTCGCCGAGGAGCTCGGTGGATTCGCGGCATACGGCCTCGTCACCGGTAACGAGGAGGACGGGAGCGTTGTAGTAGCCGCAAGCGGCGGCGTTGACGCCGACTTCGCCGACGGCCTGGCCGTTGAACCAGAGATGGCGCCAGAGTACGGTTGAGATTGTGTGACTGAGGACGCCGTCGGCCGTGCCGGCTTTGGCGTGCATGCCGACGAGGAGTACGGCATCGCAGCCGGCCTTGAGTGTGTCGGTGTAGTGGCTCCAGGTGTGACCGGCGACCCATTCGCAGCGGGTATCGAGGAGTTCGGGGACGAGGGAGTTAAATGTCCAGGGTCCGCCGGCGCCGTGGCAGTCGACGACGACGATTTCGGTGGCTCCGGCTGCGGCCGCGCCGCGGACGGCGGCGTTAATTTCCTCGGTATAGAGACGCCGGCCTTCTTCGTACATTGGTTTGCCACCGTTGACCTGGTCCCAGGCGATGATGCCGCTCACGCCCTCCATGTCGGTCATGATCTGAACGCGCATGGTCTGTCTCCTCTGCGGTGTTGGATTACGTGGACCTCAGGTTGTTCCAGGCTTGACGCGAGACAGTCCGGAGGCTTGCGCTTCCGGACTGCATAGGACGAATCTGGGCGATAGCCCTTGCAAAGGAAGGGCGTCTTGCCGGTGCCGGCGATTTGGGGCAGGCGGCGGTTAGTCGGCGGCTTCGCTCATTTTGGCCGGCAATGCGACGGGGAACGGCCAGTCGGTCGAAATTCTTTCCTCTTCCTCCAAGGCGCGCGCCTCTTCCTCGAGGGCGCGGGCTTCTGCTTCCTGTCGGTCGCGGATTGCGCGGGCGATGGCGTCGTCAACGCTACGTTCGGTGAGTTCCCAGGACTGTTCGAGTGCGAGGGCCAGTTCGGTAATGAGCAAGGTCCGGGCTTCGAAGAGTGCTTCTTTGTCGGCTTCGGTCAGGTATTTGGATGCTTCGCGCCAAGCCAGGTCGCGAACAGCGGCGGCAACCCGATTGGGATAGCCGGAGTGAATCTGTTTATCGATGGCGTTGCGCCGCACTCTGAACTCGTCAGGAAGGTCGAGGGGGTGCAGTTCGAGGGTCTCGAAGACACCCGATATGAGGGCGACCGGCATGACGGGTCGAACGCCGGTCTGATCGATTCGCCGCACTGGCACGTGTACGGTAAGGCGATTGTGAATGAACTCGATGACGTAGTAGCGCTGGAAACCCTTGACCAGTTCCTTTTCCTGGAAGGCAACGATTTTGCCGGCGCCGTGTGACGGGTGGATTATGCTCTGCCCAATGTTGAAGCCCATCTGAAGCTCTCCGTTCGCTTGATTGTCGGCTTCTGCACCTTTGGGAACACATTTCGCCGACCTGGCCTCAGGCAAGGCGGCGAAGCAACGTTTCAAATGCTCGTAACCAGCGCCGTTGCTGCCCCGAGGCAAATCCGATTGGAAACTGTGTTTTGCGACTGCCGCCGACAGTTGAGGATCCTGGATTACGGCAGTTGTAATGGCGGCAAGATTATGGGCTGCCGCCCGCTGTTTTGACGGGCCATCTTTGGCCCCATACGGAGCCCGATGAAAGTCAGTGAGGCCTTTCGCCGGGCCGCGCCAATTCCTGAAACTGACTATTTCAGGACTTCAAATCTTAACATGATCCGGGCGCCATTTCAATGCAATTCGGAAGATTGTCTGAGTGAAAAAGTCAGGTTCGGCAGGCGGTTCAAGTGGGGAGAGAATACTCTGGTGGGGATGAAATGATCGGTGCGAAAAGAGGCGCTTTCAGGCCCGCGAAAGCGTTTTCATACGTTCTTGATGATTTCTGTGTGATTTGCCTACGATCGATCTACGGAGAGTTCGGGGCGAGATTATTGAGGATTTCGCACCCGTTTTTGAACCTCTTTTGGACACCAATGGGGCATGGGCGAACCTTCTCTAAAGTTGAGCAGTGCAACCCTTTGATTTGGGCCAAGGAGGGCGCTTTGTGCAAGAAGTGCAAGGCTTGGATGTATGTGAGTTGGGATATCTGGCCAGGAAAGAGAAACGGCTTTATGGATCCGGGCCGGGGATTCACATCATCTGGTATCCGTGCCAGAGGATAAAGGTGGCGAGGCCGCGCCAGGGGCGCCAGTTTTCGGCCATTGCATCCAACTCCTGCCGTGAAGGGCGTGCTGGGAGGCCCTTAACTTTCTGGGCGCCGACGATGATGCCGAGGTCGCTGGCGGGCCAGGCATCGGAGCGGCGCAGGGCAAACAGGAGGTAGATTTCGGCGCTCCAAGGACCGATGCCGGGCAAGGCGGTGAGGGCTGCGCGCACGTCGTCATCGTTGCGGTCGGCAAGGCGGTCGAGTTGGAGGCGTCCATCGAGGATTGCGGAGGCGAGCTCGCGGCCGTAGCGGCTTTTCTGGCGGCTGAAGCCGATGGCGCGGAGGGCCTCGTCGTCGAGGGACTGGAAGCTGGCCGGTTCGGGCGGGCCGATGGCGTCGCAGAGGCGCTGGTAGGTGGAGGCTGCCGAGGAGCGGGAGACCTGCTGGCCCAGGATGATCTTGAGCAGGGCTGGGAAGCCGGGGGGCTGGCTGCGAAGATTGGGCGGCCCATGCTGAGTTAAGACCCCGGCAAGGTCGGCGTCCTGTGCGGAGAGGAATTGCAGGCCTTCGTTGAGCGTGTCCTGGCTGAGAATCTTCATTTCGGATTTGACCTCTGTGCAGGTAGTTTGGCGCGTACGTGTCCGGGTGCGAATGTTGGGGATGTCCTTCTCTCGATTTCACAGCCGGGCATGGCGGATTGCTGATTCGCCTTTCGGAAAGTAAGGCGAAGTTCGAGAGGCGGAGTCATCCGGGCTAAGAATCAAGTTTGCGATGCAGGTAGAGGCCCTGCCCTGGAAGGCCGACGAACTGTTCGTCAAGTACGATTTCCGCACCTCTCAGCAGTACGGTACGCGGCCAGCCCACGACGTTCAGGCCTTGATAGGGTGTCCATCCGGCTGTTTCCTTGAGGTCGTCGGCGCGGATTGTTTTCTCTCTAGTGGGGTCGAAGATGACGACGTCGGCGTCGTAGCCGGGCAGCAGGGCGCCTTTGCGCGGCAGGCCCATGCGACGGGCCGGGGCGGTGCAACAGGCGGACACCCATGAAGACAAGGGAAGTTCGCGGTCGTTGACGCCGAAGTTGTGCACGAGGGACAGGCGCGCCTCGATTCCGGGTAGACCGCCCGGTACATCGGCAAAAGAGGGTCGCTGTTTCTCGTTGCGGGTCCAGGGACAGTGGTCGGTACTTACGATGTCAAGAGAGCCGTTAAGCAGGGCCTGCCACATGGCATCCTGGTCAGCGGTTGTGCGTAGGGGAGGGGCGCAGATAAAGAGATGCCCGTCGCTGGCGGCCAGATGATCGGCGGCGGTGAGGAGCAGGTAGTGGGGGCAGGTTTCGGCGGTGATGTCGAGGCCCCGGTCACGGGCGACTTTGACTTGGGCGAGCGAATCGGCGGCGCCGACATGGAAGATGTGAAGCGGGCAGCCGGCGAGGGCGGCGATTTCGGCGGCGCGCTGGACGGCGCTGGCTTCGAGGTTGGCGGGTCGGGTACGTTCGTGCCAGATAGGTTGCGAGTGGCCGGCGGCGACGGCGTCTGCGCGCAGTTGGTCGAGGAGCGGCCCGGTCTCGCTGTGGAGGACGACGCCTCCTCCGGCGGCGGCGACGGCGCGCATGGCTCTGAGCAGTGCTACGTCGTCGAGCTGCATGCGGTCGTAGGCCTGGTAGAGCTTGAAGGTGGCGCATCCGGCGGTGACAGCGTCGGGCAGGTCATGGAGGCGGTCCTCGGCGGAGGCGTGCCAGGTTGGGATGGTCATGTGGAGGCCGTAGTCGACGGCGACGCGGCCGCCGGCCGCGGATTTTCGCTTGCGGAGCGCCTCCATCAGTGGCTGGTGCGGCTGGGGGTCGGTGAAGTCGATTACGGTGGTGGTTCCGCCGCAGGCGGCGGCCACGGTGCCGGTTTCGAAGCTGTCAGTGCTGGTGAGGCCCCCAAGCTGCAATTGCAGATGGACGTGGCAGTCGACGCCGCCGGGGATGACGTAGCAGCCGGCGGCATCGATCGTGCGGTCTGCGTTCAGGTGCGCGCCGATGGCTGCGATGGATTGCTGGTTGACGGCCAGATCTGCAAAGACGGGTCCCGCGGGCGTGATGATCTGCCCATTGGTTATCGCCAGGTCATACATAGTCGGGATGTGCCTGGCCCCATTTGGCGCTGAAGACCTGTTCGGAGAGAGGGTGGCGGCTGCGGGGGGCCAGTTCGCGCTCCCGCATGGTGTCGGAGAGGATGGAGGGGTCAGCGAGGTAACCTATGGCAGCGGAGACTACAGGCTCATACTGGTCAGGGATTTCCAGCAGCTCGCGTGCCTTTTCGCGGTTAAAGCCGCCCATCTGATGTATGTATAGTCCGCTGGACATTGCCTGAATTGAAAGGTGGGCCATGGCCTGGCCGACGTCGTAGTAGGCGTAGGTGTTGCCGCCCCTGACGTTTTCTGGTTTTGGCTCGGTGACGGCGATAAGGAGGAGGGCGGCATTCTTGCCCCAGGACTTATTGGCTCCCATGAGCGTGCTGAGGATGCGGGCAAACCCATCGGAATCTCGGTGGCGGTCAGCGATGACGAATCGCCACGGTTGCAGGTTGCGGGAGGAAGGCGCCCAGCGGGCGGCTTCAAAGAGGCTGCCGAGGACTTCGGGAGGGATGGCGCGATCGGCGAAGGCTCGGGGACTCCAGCGGTTGGCGAGGAGATCGTTTATGGGATAGGTCGTTTCAGCGCGCTTATCGGTGTTGGGCACGAATCTTCTCCTTGAAATTGTGCACTATTGGATCTTTAGCAGAACGCAGTGTGTCTCGGCGCGGATTTCGTATGCGCCAAGGGCAGCGGGAAGGAGGAGCCAAGAGACCCCTGGGAGCGCGGCAGTCTGGCCGTGCCAGTGGAGTGAGGCACTGCCAGAGAGGCAGCCCCAGATATGGAAGGAGCTGCCGTCGCAGGCGCCGTCCCATACGGCGCCTGGCTGGCCTGTCAGCCGGTCGACTTGGAAATAGGGGCAGAATGTCGGCTTGTCCTCAGTTGTGAGCAGGCTGGCGGCGGCGGGGCCGCCGATGGTGCGCAGGTCGGCCAAGGCCTCGCGCACCCAGCCATTGGGGGCCGAGAGAATCGGAGGCGGGGCGATTGAGGGCTCGACCATTCGCCAGTCGATGACATCCAGGGCCTGTTGGACGTGGAGAGGGCGGGACCGGCCGCCGGCCTCGGTGCGGCCCCAGTCGTAGAGGCGGTAGGTGGTGTCGCTGTTCTGCTGGATTTCGGCCACGATGGCGCCGGGACCGAGTGCGTGGACGGTGCCAGCAGGGATGTAGACGGCGTCGCCGGTTCGAATTGGGATGCGGTGGAGCATGGAATCGATGGCGCCGGTTGCGGCGGATTGGGCAAAGCGCTCGCGGTCGACACCGGCTTTCAGCCCGTAGATGATCTCGGCGCCTGGTTCGGCGTGCAGGATGACCCACAGCTCGGTCTTGCCGAGGTCGCCGGCATGTTTTTGGGCGTAGGCGTCGTCCGGATGGACCTGGACAGAGAGCCAGCTGTTGGAGTCGAGAAGCTTGATGAGCAGGGGGAACGTACCGGACTTGACTGAATCACCGACAAGTTGCTTGTTCCAGCGCTGCTGGACTTCTTCCAGAGTAGAGCCTGCCGTGGGGCCGTTTGCGACCCTGGACTGCCCGTTGGCGTGGGCGGCGATCTCCCAGCTTTCGGCGATCAGGCCGTCGGGGAGCTTTCTTCCCAGGCTGGTTTCCAGGTTGCGTCCACCCCAAACATAGTCTTTGAAAACGGGAAGGAAAGAGAGAGGATAGACATCTGGCGGCTCAGGGGAAGGTCGTTCTTCACTTGCAGAGACACTATTATTCATTGCTTCTGTCTGGCCGTGGTCTTCGTCAAGGAAGGGCGGGAGGTCGAGCATCTTGTGCCAGGCGTACTCTCCCAGAATGCGGATGGAGGCGACAACGGGCGCGGCGAGAATGGCGCCGAGAAGGCCGGCGAGGGAAGCGCCCATTATGACGCTGACCATGACCAGAAGGGGGTGCAGGTTGAGGGCCTTGCCGACGATACGGGGGACGAGCAGCGTGTTTTCAATCTGCTGAATAACGATCATGGCAACGGCGACGGCGATTGCGAACTGAAGGGGAGTCAGGCCGAAGCTCGGGTCACTCTGGAAGAAGGCGACGAAGATGGCGGCGCCGGCGCCGGCCAGGGGACCTATGACCGGCAGAAACTCCATGGCGCCGGAGAGGAGGCCCAGACCGAGGGCGTTGTCGACGCCGAGTGCACCAAGAACCACGCTTACCAGAACAAAGATAATGATGGCGAGAAGGGCCTGGCCTCGCATGTAGGCCGCCCATACCTGGCTTACGCTTGAGGTCAGGCGTTCGGCGTCGCGGCGAAAGCCGGGTTTGTGGGCGATGTTGGCAATCATGTTTCCGATGCGGGGAATGTCGACGGCGATGTAGATGGATATGATAAAGATAAGAAGTATCTGACCGAGGACCGCCACAGTTCCGGTGACGACGCTGGCGGCCAGGCTACCGCTGCGGCCCAGAAGCGGCTGGAGCAGGTCGAAAACCTGGCTGAAGAGTTCATTCCAACCGGGCAGTTGGGGCACCAGGCCGGCGACAGGCACTGTCATCCCTGCGACTACTATCGACTCAGGCAGCTGCTCCTGCAGCAGCTGAAATTGTGCGAGTCCTTCTTCGAACCAGCCGGGCAGGCGGCGGGACAGATCGAGCGCTTGCTGGAAGGTTGTGACGCCGACGAGAGAGAAGGTCGCTATGACCAGAACGGCAAGTGTCAGGAAGACGGTGAGTACGACGGTGACGCGATTGGCAGGCGTGCGCCGGTCGATGAGCGAAATAAGAGGGTGAAGGAGGTAGGCCAGAATAACGGCAAGGACAACTTGTTGCAGGAGGCCGCGAAAGACCCACACAAGCAGGCAGAACAGGGCAAGTGCCGAAACGGCGACGATTGCCTTGGTTGTCGTATTCCATGGGGGAGACGTGGTCTGCACGATGGCGTCCTGCGTACCTGTACACGTTGCGTGTGCCTAAAGGAGCTTCAGATTGGCCAGGGACGCCATGAATTTCTTGACGCCAATATTGGGGAAGGCGACTGTTACTTCCTCTTCGCCGCCGATTACGATGCTGTCGATTACCATGCCAACGCCAAATTTTGGATGTTCTACACTCTGGCGGCGTTTGAAAACGGTGGGGGCTTCAGTTTTGGCGGGGCGGCGGCGGGGGGGGCGGGCCTGGGCACGGTCAGGTTGTGGGTTATGCGACGTCCTGTAGGCGGTGGATTCGCCCAGCTTGTAGTTTTCGTCGCGATATCTTCCGTGCATGGCAGGGCCGTCGAGCCAGCTAGTGGCGCGGTCGTAGGCGGCGGCATGGCGACTGTGGCGGTCTACCTGGCCCCCCAGCAGCTCCTCCGGGATGTCTTCCAAAAAGCGACTGGCGGTTTGGAATTCGCTGCTACCCCACATGGCGCGAAGGGAGGCGTGGACCAGGTAAAGGCGGTGCTTGGCGCGGGTGATGCCGACGTAGGCGAGGCGCCGCTCCTCAGCCATATCCTCCTCGTCCTCGCTGTGAATACTGCGGGCGTGCGGCAGCAGACCTTCTTCCATTCCGACCATGAAAACGACGGGAAACTCCAGTCCCTTGGCCGTGTGCAGAGTCATCAGAGTCAGGGCTTCATCGTTTTCTTCGTAGTCATCCTGCTCGCTGACGAGGCTGATCTCCTGCAGGAACAGGCCGAGGGGGTCCTGTCCCGGTTCGAGTTCTTCGAGGCCGGGACGGTAATTGGCGGCTACGGCGCGCAGCTCGTTGATGTTTTCAAAACGCTCCTCGCCCTCGTTGCTGCCGTCACGGAGGCGGTCAAGGTAGCCGGAGTCGGCGAGGATGCGATCGAGCAGGGCGGCGACGTCTTCGTACTGGACGGCGGCGGCCATCCGTACCCAGACGTCGAGCATGGAGGCGAACCTGATCAAGGCGTTGCGGGCACGAGCGGCAAAGGGTGGCGGTGGAAGCTGCACGGGAGGGGCGTTTTCATCTTCGTTTTCGCTTGAGTCACTGATGAGGGTCTTCAGAGCATGCCATTCGGTCACCGGGCCGGAGGCGGCCCAGGTTCTGAGGTGGTCGAGGGTCTGGGCGCCGATGCCGCGGGGGGGGACATTGATGATGCGGTCAAGGGCGAGTGCGGCGGCGGGGTTATGCACGAGGCGCAGATAGGCGAGGGCGTCTTTGATCTCGCGGCGTTCGTAGAAGCGGGTGGCGCCGACGAGGCGGTAGCGCAGGTTGCGATGGACGCAGGCTTCCTCAAGGGCACGACTCTGGGCGTTTGTGCGGTAGACGACGGCGGCCGCGCCGAGGCTCATCCCTGGTTGGGAGGCGAGACGGGCCGCCTCATCGAGCACGAAATTGGCTTCTTCGGCCTCGCTAAAGGCTTCGTGGACGGTAACTTTGAGGCCTCTGCCCTGGTCAGTGCGCAGGAGTTTGGGCGTGCGGTTGGCGTTTTTGGCGATGACGGCGTTGGCGACATCGAGGATGTTTTGTGTGCTGCGGTAGTTCTGCTCGAGGAGGACGACGCTGGCGGCAGGGTGGTCGCGGCGGAAACGGAGGACGTTGCGATAGTCGGCGCCGCGGAAGCGGTAGATGGACTGGTCCTCGTCGCCGACGACAAAGAGGTTGCCATTGCCGTCGGGCGGGCCGACGAAGTGGGATGCCAACTCGTACTGGGCGGTGTTTGTATCCTGAAACTCATCTACAAGGACGTATCGCCACTTGTCCTGGTATTTGCGCCGGACTTCCTTGTTGTTGCGCAGGAGGAGAACCGTGTGCATCAACAGGTCATCGAAATCCATGGCGTTGTTGAGGCGGAGTTCCCGTTGGTAACGGTCGTAGACGCGATCGCAGATTTCCTGCATATAACCGTCGGCGCTGACGAGATCCGGTGTAAGGAGGTCGTTTTTCCAGCTGCCGATTTGGGAGAGAACGGCGCGCGGGCTGAAGCGTTTTTCATCCAGCTGCAACTCTTTCATCGTATCGCGGACGAGAGAGAGCTGGTCGGCGGTGTCGTAGATGACCCAGTTGCGTTGGAATCCTGCGGCGTCGACCTCCACGCGCAGAACGCGGGCGCAGACGGCGTGGAACGTGCCGATGGTCAGACCTCCCAGACTGCGGCGGCGGCCTTCGACCGGCGGCGGGAAACGGTGGCCGATCAGTTCTTCGACGCGGTCGCCCATCTCTTTGGCGGCTTTGTTGGTGAAGGTTACGGCGAGGACATGCCAGGGGTCGATCTTCTTTTCCTCGATCAGGTAGGCGATGCGGCGGGTGAGGACACGGGTTTTGCCGGAGCCGGGGCCTGCGAGTACGAGGACAGGGCCTTCGGTCGTCTGGACGGCGGCTTTTTGCTGGTCGTTCAATCTTTCTAGAATCTGTGACATGGGGCGTAGTGCGTATTTCGTATTGCGTTTTTGGTTTGGCCGATTGCGGGCGAGTTGAGAATATCTCGGGTCATCGGGAGGGACTGCTATGGTACGCGAGAAAAACGATTGAAACTCACCATTCTTCCAGCTGAAAGCTCTCCCCATTTAGCAGACGCACATAGCTGTCGTAGCGCTGCGGCGAAACTTTGCCTTCTTTGGCGGCCTGGCGGACGGCGCATTCCGGCTCGTGGTCGTGCGTGCAGTTGGGAAAGTGGCAGTCGTTTACGAAGGGTTTGAGGTCGACAAAGTAGAAGCCAAGACTTCCCGGGTCGAGCTCGTAAAGACCCAGCTCGCGAATGCCGGGGGTATCGGCAATGAAGGTGGCGTCTCCGAGAGGCAAGCGAAAGAGCTGGGCGTTTCGGGTTGTGTGGCGGCCTTTGCCTTCGAAGTTGCGGAGGTTGCCCACGCGCAGGTTGAGCTGCGGGTGGATGGCGTTGATCAGCGCGCTCTTGCCGACGCCGCTTGGGCCGGAAACGACGGTAAGCTTATCTGTCAACAAGTTGCGCAAGTGCTCGAATTCAGTCGGCTTTGCCGGCGCGGACGCGTCGAGGCCCGGGACGACTTCGAAGCGATCGGTAGCGCTGACGTAGAGGAGTGGATAGCCCAGCTTTTCGTAGAGGATGAACTTTTGTCGAGCGGCCTCCAGGCCGGTGAGGTCGACCTTGTTGGCGACGATAATGGCGGGTAGTTCATTGGCTTCGGCGATTACCAGGAAGCGGTCGAGCATGCGCAGGTGAGGCTCGGGGTCCTGTACGGCGAAGACGATCAGTACCTGGTCCGGGTTGGCTACGATCACGTCTTCGGCGGGACGATTGGAGCCGGGCAGCTGCCGGTTCAGTGTTGAATCGCGCTCTTCGACAGAGTCTATGAGGCCTTTGCGTTTGCCCTCGAGGACGACTTGAACGCGGTCGCCGACGGCAATTAGGGTCAGGTCTTTGGTTCGTTCCTGGAGCAGCCTTCCGCGGACACGGCAACTGACAGTTCTGCCGTCCGAGGTGGAGACATCGTAATGATGCCCCCTGGCGCGCACGACGACACCGGCAACGGTCCGTTCCCTCTTCTTGGGTTTTGGTTTGCTTTTGGCCGGTGCGTCGAAATAGTCGTCCTCGTAGGCTTCATCCCATTTATCGTATGTTTCGGTGTTTCTTGACAAGGGCATCTCCTGGGGGAACTTGCCGGGCAATGGCTTCGCATTCTGCGGGCGAATTGACTTCGGCTCAAGTGTATCAATTCAGGGGCTGGATTGGCAACACGCAGGCATCCCTATCAGCTGATGCGTCACTACCTTATTCAGTGGGTGTTTTCGGCCTGTAGTTGGCAGCACTGGAGCCCAGTCAGAGCGGGGCAAATCTGAACGGGGGAACGCTTCACTGTCAAATTGAAATCTGCCAGCAGGCGGAGGAGGTCAGCGACAGGGAGCCCCATGACGCCGGCGGGGCAGCCTGAGAGGCTTTGGACTGGGCGGAATCGGGGGTGCTGAATGGCATAGGCGCCGGCCTTATCCATTGAATCTCCGGTGGCGATGTAGGCGGCAATCTCGTCTTCGCTGTAGTCGCGCATTTTCACGGTGGTCGTGTTGAGAAGGCAGCGCTTGCACTTGAGGTCACCGCCGGCAACAAGGGCGAGAGCCAGCGCTGTGTGGACCTGGTGCGTGCGGGCGCGCAGCCGGACAAGCATGGTCCGGGCCTCGCCGGCGTCGGCGGGTTTGCCGAGAAGCTCTCCCTCGATGGCCACGACGGTGTCGGCGCCGATGACGAGGACGTCGTCCGGCGGGCTGGGATCTGGTTTGGCTGCTCTGGCAGTGTGGCGAGCGGCCACGGTAAGTGTTTTGGCGAGAGCCAGGCGGGCTACCATCTCGGCGGGTGGCTCGTTGGGCGCGGGCGACTCGTCAATGTCGGCGGACTCGGCAAGGAAGGGGATACCGAGATCCTGGAAGAACTGTTGGCGGCGGGGGCTATTGGAGGCAAGTATGACTTTGGGGGCGTTCATAGGCGCGGTAAAGGGTCTTTGGGAGTGAAAAAACCGGCCGGATGCGGTCCTCTTGGGCGATGGGCGGTTTTTCGGAATGGTACGTTGCGGACCCAGTTCATGTCCTCAAGGGACTGCAATTAACCGAAACGGGAATAGTGCAGTGAAGGCGAAGCGCCCGCTTACATTGTAAGAGGTGGGCGGGAGTTCGCCAACAGTCGGGCGCGACCTGTCTCCATGGGTTAGGGAAGGTGGTGGACTGTGCGGGCTCCAAGAGGGACTGATGAGTCTTTGGGGGGTGCGTCGCAGATTTTGGGGTGGGAACAGTTTGGCGGGGAATCGGCGCCAGCGGTGGCTGGCGTTGTATAGCGTCATTGGGCGAGACGCGGTGCAGGCGCCAGGCCTGGGCGTACGGTGGCGTCCGTCAGTTGGGGAGGGTGCGAGGGCAGGAACAGGGCCGGCACGTAAGGGGATCTGATGGGACTGGCGGGACGCGGTCGGGCTGGACACGTTCGATTAGGCACCTGTTCGAATATCGCCACCAGGTCGAAGAGGCACGGCAAGGTTTAGGGGGGGCGTTGCGGGGGCGGAGCCCCCGCACAAGGGAGGGCCGAATAGGCCCGACCGCCCAGAACTGCAGTGGTCAGTGGTTAGTGGCCAGTGGTCAGTGACGGCGTTCCGCCTGAGTCAGAGTTGATCGCGGACTGACCATGGTTTATATTCTGCCGGAGTTATACGAGAGTTCGTCCCCGTTTTGGGATGCACTCCTTTGGGGGTGAAATCTTGCCGGTGGTCGTGCAGCAAGGTATGATGGTGTGGCCGTGCGTAAGCCGTCTTTGTCCCCCAGGTGTGCCGGCACAGTGGGCCCATCGTTGGGCGCAGGACCGCTATCCTCAATGGCGGGCGCGCCTTTGGTCCGGCCCGTACTGGGTTGTAGCAATCTTCCACATTAAAGAATGTCAGGAGTCAGAGGATGACGGAAAGTCGCTCCGGCGGGGGGACGCCCCGCGTTCGAATGGCGTTTGTCGGGTGCGGCGGGATGGCGCGGCACCATACGCGACGGATTCTGATGCAGCAGGACACGACCGAGGTAAAGATCGTATGTGAGCCTTCGGGCCAGTCGTATGAGGCGTTCTGTGCGCTCTTCGACGAGGCGGGTGAGACGCCGCCTCCGAATGAGCCGGACCTGGAAAAGATGCTGGCATGCGACGAACTGGACGCTGTTTTCATCATCACGCCGCACGTACTGCATTTTGCTCAGGCGAAGGCGTGTCTGGAGGCTGGGCTGGACGTGTTGTTGGAGAAGCCAATGGTGATGAACGCGCAGGAGGCTGTGGAGCTGATTGAGGTGCGGGATCGAAGCAAGCGCCTGCTTTCCGTGGCTTTCAACGGCAGCATGTCGCCGCAGGTACGTACGGGAACGAAGATTTTGCGGTCCGGAAAGTTAGGAAGGATTCTGACCATCAGCGGCGTAGCGTGGCAGAATTGGATGTCCTTCACGACGGGCCTGTGGCGCCAGGATCCCGAGGTTGCCGGAGGCGGCTTTTTGTTTGACACCGGTGCGCATATGCTCAATACTATTTCGGATCTGGCGGGGGAGGACTTTGTCGAGGTTGCGGCGTGGATGGAAAACGAAGGGGCGCCGGTGGACATTCTTTCGGTGGTCATTGCGCGGCTGAAGTCGGGTGCACTGGTGTCGATGAACGCGGCAGGAAACACGAATTCCGTGATCGGCTCGGACGTACGCGTGATGTGTGAGAAAGGGATGCTGCAGACAGGGATTTGGGGGGAGCGACTACTGGTCCAGGAGATGGAGGACGAGGCGTTGACGCCGGTTGAGCTGCCCGAATCGCTGGGTACGTGGCAGCAGTTCCTGCGTGTACGGGCCGGCGAGATTGAGAACCCCTGCCCGCCGGAGATCGGTCTGCGCATGGCGCGCTTGTGGGATGCGATAAAGGAGTCGGCCGGTCAGGGTGGAAGGCCGGTGACGGTCGGCAGTTAGAGGGTCGTGAAGGGCGGAGAGTCATAACAGATTGGCAAAGGGACCGCACTAAAGGTGCGCGTGATTCGACACCGTTATACAGCACCCAGAATATGGAGGAGACAGGATGGGAGACATTCGAGTAACGGTATGGAACGAGTATCAGCACGAGAAGATAAACGATTTCATTGGCGGAATCTACCCGGATGGAATCCACGGTGCGATTGCGGAAGGGCTGCGTTTACATGGATTCAGTTCAGTAGGCACGGCTACGCTGGATGAGCCGGAGCACGGCCTGACAGATGAAGTTCTGGCGGAGACGGATGTTTTGACCTGGTGGGGTCACAGGGCTCATGCGCTGGTTGACGATGAAATCGTGGAGCGGGTCAAGAGGCGGGTCCTTGAGGGGATGGGGCTGGTGGTCCTGCACTCGGGCCATTTCTCGAAGATATTTCGGAGCTTGATGGGTACGACGTGCAGTTTACGCTGGCGTGAGGCTGACGAGAAGGAGCGCATCTGGGTAGTCAAGCCGTCCCACCCGATCGCGCAAGGGTTGCCGCCCTACTTTGAGATTGAGGAATGCGAGATGTACGGGGAGTTGTTCGATATTCCCCCGCCGGACGACCTGGTGTTCGTCAGCTGGTTTGAGGGAGGCAATGTATTCCGCAGCGGAGCATGCTTCCATCGGGGCAATGGGAAGATCTTCTATTTCCGTCCGGGACACGAGACGTACCCGATATTTCACATGGACATTGTCCGCCAGGTCATAGCAAACGGGGTGCGGTGGGCGGCGCCGGCCGGTGGACCGACGTTCCCTTATTTTGAGGAGGGCAAGCCAGGTCTGACTGCTATCAACGAGAAGGATCCGTTGGAGACTATCGCGGAGAAGGGTTCGGTGCGGGACCGGGTAGGCTAGGGCTTGCGCACAGGGCTATCGCGATTTGGAACAATTTGGGTGTGATTTTGTTTTGCTTTTGTGCGGGGCGTGCCGCCCGGTCCTGAGAAAGGGCCAAGAGCCAGACTATGGAGGAACAGAATGCCGACGGATGAAAAATTGCTAAGGCGTATAACTGCGCGTCCGGACGTATTCGGGGGAAAGCCTATCGTTCGAGACATGAGAATATCGGTGGAGCTGGTACTAAGCCTATTGGCGCAAGGGATCAGTCCAGAGGCAATTCTAGATGACTACCCAGATCTCGAATTCGATGACATTCGCGCCTGTACTGCCTACGCGCACGCGGTTATTGCCGGCGACACGCTGGCCGCTGTGACTGTGAAATCGCTGTGAGGTTTCTCGTCGACCGATGCGCTGGTCGCCGTTTGGCGGAATGGCTAAGAAAGGAGGGGTACGACACTCTCGAAGCAAGACAGCTGGGGCCAGATCCTGGAGACCGAGCACCGCTGGTGCGTGCAGAGGTGGAGAATCGAATTCTGATCACGATCGACACTGACTTTGGCGAACTCATATACCTGGATAGGGTTTCCCATGCGGGTCTCGTCCGGCTTCCAGACGTTTCGGCTGAACAGCGCATAAGATTGCTAGGCCAGGTGATCGAACACCATTGGCAAGCATTGGAAGCGCGAGCAGTGGTAACGGTTCGAGGAGACAGAATACGAGTATCTGCGCCACCGAGGGGCTAGAGCGGTCTCTGAAGTTTCAGGCAAACAGAGGTCAGATCTAGTCATGGCGACCTAGCAAAGAGTGCTGAACTGCCGCGATGTCTGTAGGAGTGGGTAATTTGAACGCGTAACTGGCCAGACACAGTTTTCCTCAGATGAGTCAGTCGGCCGATTGCAATGAGCAGCGCCGCTATGTCCAGAAGGTCAATGGCGGTGCTGTTTTTATTGGAGTCAGGTAGTTGAGTTCCGGCGCGAAAGAAGGGATTCGTCGCAGGCGGTAGGGCACACTCTTCGGCGGTCTACCGCAGAGCAAGCGTCACCTAGTTTTTGAGGCACCCCCTGTAGGAGTCGAACCTACGACCGACGGATTAGAAGTCCGTTGCTCTATCCTCTGAGCTAAGGGGGCGTATGGATACTCGACCGACGCCGGCCTATTTTACAGGATTTTGCGCCGGCAAGGAAATTCCTGCCGGAATTCGAGCTGGGCGTGATGATGCGGGCGTCCGAGGCAAGGGGTTATAGTCCTGCGCAGGATTCGGGCAGGCCGTTGTCGGATTCCTGGGCCTGCTCGTTGTTTTCGGCGCCCTCCTCGTTAGCATCAGCTGTCTCGTCATCGCCCAGGAGCGGCATGTTAGCGGGTCGTTGGAGCAGGTTTCCCATGCGTACGCGGGCAATCACGGC
>JAPPKG010000427.1:0-17105 GCA_026914085.1 Caldilineaceae bacterium
TGAACTCGACCCAGAGTACGAAAAACTCTTGGTATCAAATTGAACTTACATTAACTATCTACGAAGAAAGGCCATGCCTCCGTGAGACTGGGCAGAGCGCAGTTGGGCGTGGCAAGCCCAGCGCTTCAATGGAGCCAAGACTTTTCATCCATGGAAACGAAGCCATCTGCCCAACAGTGATTCTACTCTTTCTCACACGCAATCCCGCCCCACACAATCGGCGACCTAGTTTCTACGTCATACACGCCTTCCACTTTGGGTTCCTTGTCTGGGTCTGCACACGCTTCATTCAACTTTCTCTGCATAAGACCTTTCGCAGGGCGGGATCCCTTTTGCAAAGAAAATGATGTCCCCGATAAGTCTGCTTCGCGTAGATTGGCGTGTGAGATAGGTTTATATTCTCGGTCCATGGTTGAATCCCGTATAGTTCGTGGCCAGACGTCGGAGAACATCGCGTCTGCAAAATGCGCGTTAGACATGTTGGCCTTCGCAAATGATGTCTTGTACAGTCTCGCGCCGTAAAACTTGGCACTGGACAAATCTGTGTTTCCAAAGTCGAAGTAGCTCAGGTCAGCCTTACTTAAGTCCAAACTGAATTCTGCATTCCTCTCGGCCTGGATCTGCGCTCTGTTTCGCTTGCAGACTATTTCAACGACGGCAGTGACATCGGCCCGTGGAACCTCCTCGTCTATGTACACTCCATCAGTCAAACCTTGGTCCTTAGTCGGATGGCGGACAAACGCGCAAATCAATTCCATCACTTGAACATGATAGATCTCCGGCTGTTCCTCCGCGAGACGTTGAAGAGCATATATCCCACCGAGGCGTACTGACAGATCTTCGCTGCCTAGCATCTCAGCGCCTTTCTGAAATCGTTCGTCTAGCAAACTCCTCTGCGCCGTATTGACTTGACGTACACTCACGAAGCTGCGCCAGAGGGCGAGTTCCATCGCGATGATACCCCCAATAATGAGACTAACATTTCTGATAGAGGCTGTCTCAGAAGTCGGACTGAGAGCGTGCGACAATTTCGTCTGAGGGTAAGGCGGGTTTAGGATGAGGCGAACCTAAGATGTAGGAGGAGCGCAGATGCCTTTTCGGGAGATGAGTAGAGAGCAGATGTGGATGCTGCCACCGACGCTTGACGAGCTGTTGCCGCCGGATCATCGAGCAAGGTTTGTGGCCGAGTTCGTCGATGCCCTGGACAGGGAAGGCTGGGCCGAGCTTGGTGTGGAGATGGGAGGGGAGCCTCTAGGTGCGCCTGCCTACCATCCCAGAGCGCTCCTGTGCGTGTGGCTTTACGGATTCATGACGGGCGTGCGTTCATGCCGCAAGCTGGAGACGGCCTGTCGTGACCAGATACCGTACCTGTGGTTGACCGGATGGCAGTACCCCGACCACAACACGCTGTGGCGGTTCTATAGGAAGCACCGTTCAGATATGAGGAAGCTGTTCGAGCGCACGGTGCGCACGGCGGTGACGATGGGATTGTTGGACCTGGCCGTGCAGGCGGTCGATGGTACAAAGATGGTCGCCAACGCCTCCAAGGACAGGGTCTATGACGCCGAAGAGTTGCGTGCCTTGCTGGGTCGGTTGGACAAGACTATATCCGAGCTTGAGGCCCAGAACGAAGCGGGAGAAGATGAGCCTGCCGTCAATCTGCCAGAAGAGTTGGCCGACAAGAAAGTCCTCAAAGAGCAGGTCAGGCAGGCGATGGACGACCTTGCGGGTCGCGGCCGCCAGAAGTGCATCAACCTGACTGACAGAGACGCCCGATTGATGAAGAGCAGCCAGGGTATCGTGACTGGCTACAACGCTCAGGCCATGGTGTCGCCGTTGGAACCGAGTGTCGGTGCGAACGGGATGTTAGTCACGGCGGCTGATGTGGTGGATGAACCGAATGACTCTGCCCAGCTGGTCCCGATGCTGGAGCAGTCCGAGGAGACTACCGGGGCAAGGGCCCAGGTGACGTTGGCGGACGCCGGCTATCACTCCGGGTCTGCGCTGGACGAATGCGCCCGCAGGGACCGCAAGCTCGTGATGCCTGAGTCGTCGCGGCGACGTGCCCAGCATCACCCCTATCACAAGGACCGCTTCATCTACGACCAGTGCAACGACAGCTACCTCTGCCCACACGGTCAGACGCTGACTCCCGTCGGCAGCATACGCAGTCCCAACGGGACACCGAGGCGCGTGTACCGGGCCCCCGCTGCCACTTGCCAGGCCTGTCCAGCCTTCGGGGTATGCACCAACGACCTGTTGAATGGACGAGCGCTGACGATAGGACCTCACGACGCAGTGTTGCGCCGCCATCGCACCTGGATGTCCACCCGCGAAGCACAGGAGATATCCAAACGCAGGAAGCAGTTAATCGAACCGGTCTTCGGTATCATCAAGGAGCAACAGGGGGCGCGTCGATTCTTGCTGCGCGGCCTCGTCAATGTAGCAGCCGAGTGGATCCTGTTGGCGACCGCGTTCAACCTGAGGACCCTTTGGCGCATATGGCGCTCAGGCGCTGTTGGCTTCCTGCCCTGCAGCCCGGCATCCCAACCCATTCCCTGAGTGTAGCGCCTGGCAGCGTCAATACTGCCTCTTCAACAGTTGGCATGGCTCAGCTTATGCAACCAGCCCTCTTCGGAAGGTGGCGTGCCGGAACTTACCAACGCCTACCCAACTTGCTCTTCTGAGACAGCCTAGATAGACGTACTTAGGGAATCTGTCCCATCATGCAGAAACTGCCAGTAAATCAGTGTAAGATATACACAGAGCGCCAGTGTAGACAAAATAAGGGCGATCCACCAGAAGCCATGGCTCACTAATAAGCTTCCAATGGATCGCCTGACACGCGTCCACTTTCGCCTAATCAATTGTCACCTTCCTGCAGCATTCTCAACCCCGGTTTTTCTGCACTTCACCCGGCCAACTGCTCTCCAGACAAATCCCCTGCAATCTCCTCCAACTGCTCCAACGCCGCGCGCAGATCCTCCACAATCTCCTCAGCAATCTCGTCCGGCGGCGCAAGGCTGGCCGTATCCTCCATGCTCTCATCGCGCAGCCAGAAAATGTCGAGACTCACCTTGTCCCGCTTGATCAGATCATCGTAGCTGAACCGCCGGAACCGCTCCGACTCTTCACGCTCGTCCCGATCCTCCGCCTTGTAACAAGCGACAAAGTCCTCCAAATGCGAGGGGCCAAGCGGATTCGTCTTGAGCGTAAAACGCTGGTTCGTGCGCAGGTCGTAAATCCACAGATCCTTTGTCCACGGCGTTTCACTGGCCGGTTTGCGGTCGAAAAAGAGCACATTCGCCTTGACCCCCTGCGCGTAAAACACGCCCGTCGGCAGCCGCAACAGCGTATGCGCATCGCACTCCCTGAGCAGATGACGCCGCACCGTCTCCCCAGCCCCGCCCTCAAACAGCACATTATCCGGCACCACAATCGCTGCCCGTCCGTGGTTCTTCAACAACGTGCGCACGTGCTGCAGGAAGTTCAACTGCTTGTTGCTCGTGGTCGCCCAGAAATCGGGGCGTTCTACAATAAGGCTCTCTTTCTCCGACTTGCCCTCCGAGTTGACGAACGTCAGGCTCGACTTCCGTCCAAACGGCGGATTGGTCAGCACCATGTCGAAGTTTATGCCCGGATGCGTACGCAGGCTGTCATCAACTTTGATATTTGTTTCATCCCCGCCAATGCCGTGCAGGTAGAGGTTCATAACGCACAAACGGGCCGCGCTGTCCACAATCTCCCACCCGTACAGCGCATCCTCCTTCAGGCGTTTCAGCTGGCCCTGATCCATTCTTCTGTTATTGTCAACAATGTAGTCATGGGCTGCCAGCAGGAAGCCGCCCGTTCCGCTAGCGGGGTCGCAGATACTGTCGTCAGGTTGTGGCCGCATCACTTCTACAACCGCCTCGATCAAGGGACGCGGCGTGAAATACTGCCCAGCGCCGGTCCTCACGTCCTGGGCGTTCCGTTCTAGCAGCGACTCGTACGCGTCCCCCTTCACATCCGCGCTCAGCGCCAGCCAGTTCTCGCTGTCGATCAGAACTTTGATCAGCCGCGACAGCATCGCCGGCTCCTGGATCTTGTTCTGTGCCTTACTGAAGATGACGCCTAGGGTCCCAGGCTGACGCGCTAGCCTATCCAGCGCATGACGGTAGTGAACCTCTAGGTCGTCTCCGTCCTTCGCTAGCAGGCTTGGCCAGTCATACCCCTCTGGAATCGGTGGCAGCCTGTAGTCATTCACCAGCGTATGGGGCGGCAGGCTGCGCTCGTGCATCATCTTGAGAAAGATTAGATAAGTCAACTGCTCCAAATAGTCGCCGTAGGAGAGCCCGGCATCCCGTAGAACATCGCAGTAATTCCACAGTTTCTGGCCGATAGCAGAGGAATTGGTCATGGTCTGTTCTCCTGCGAATAGCTGATGGCTACCTCCTATCTATTGACAGAGATACTGAGTCTTACACCAGAGTTTTGGGTTAACATGGAGATGTTTTGTCTGGAATCCCTGGCCAATCTTCAGGTAGGCCAAGCACGTCGTTCAACGTACAAAGGGAGGGCCTCCACTTGAGTACACCTGCGGAGTTGAAAGCACCACGGCGCGCGAAAGAGAAGATATCTTCGCTCAGAGGCGAATTTGACCAGGGATGGGGTACATAGAGCCAAGGCGTCTCACGTGAACAAAACATCTGTGCCTTGATCAAGGGAAAATAGAGGACACCTGACACATTTCTGTTGTTTGGACTGTCTGCCGTACCAAAAAAGGAATCGCGACTGTCCCCTGTGTTCGAGTCTCCAAATAGAGCAAGCTCAAAGACTTTGTCAGTGTTGTCCATAATAAAGTCGGCGTGGCTGAGAACAATAATGCTCGAACCAGCTGCTGACTTTAGCTGACTGGCCTTTTTTTCCAGTGGAGGCCTTAGCTTCTTGGGGTCGCTTTCCAACCAGCCATCATTGTTTTCATTAACTCCAGCGTTCTCTCCTTCGTCGTCTACTATCGAAGGGTCGTTACTGCTTAAGCTAGGAAGATAGAAAGCACCGAATCTGATTGTCCACCCGCGATCCTCCCATAGTGTTTCTCCTACAAATCTCCCCTCAACTACCGAGCGACCAAGAATTTCTTGGTTGAGCTTGAGTACAAATTTTTGAATATGACATTTAAGGCGGTTCTCGCCGGGAGGGGTCTGACTCAGATGTCGAAGTACTGTCCAGTCCAGGCCGAAAGGGGACGTATCTATCGAATTCACAGCTTCCTGAAGTCTCTTTGCTATTGCGATTGATGCCTTGAGAGTATTTGAACGCTGTGCCACTGTGCACTCCACCCACAGCTTCCTTTTTTCTGGCGTTTTCAGATGGAAATCCGGTTTCCTACCGCTCGGCAACTCCACCTCATGTTGTACGTTGCCAGCGTAATTCCGTAGGATCTCATGAACTACCAATTCAAGCAACGCCCCTCGATAAGACACATTATCACCGCTAAAACGATTCCTGAATTCCTTCTTTTGGTCTTGGGGGTAGTGTGTAAACCACTCCTCAAGCGTATTTCGGACAGTCATCATGAAACTTAAGGGAGACTGGGCAACCTCTGCATATTCACTGGATACATTTCCCGTGTTTTTTAGTGTATTGTCGAATAGAACGGTCACTTTTTGACCTCTTGTAATCTAAGTTGGGGGCTTCTGGAAGTGACAGAATGGTCCGCACCACGCTCTTCGCGGATACGCTCCAGCAGTAATGAGGCCGGTTCATCATCAGGGTCTTGAGGTAGCAGTTGACCGGCAAATGCTTGCTTGAGAATGCTCTGGCGCAATCGCTCAACCCGTTTAAGGCTAGCCTCTACAGCAGTTACCAACTGCTGGATGATTGACAGACTCCGTTCTACTTCAGCAATGATGCGGTGTTGCTCGTGAAGTGGTGGCACGGGGACAGGAGTGGTACAGACGTCTGACTGGTTGATGCTAGCTTGGTTGACCGCCCATTTTGCGTTGCTAGTTAAGCGACCTCGTCCCTCAGGTGAGCGAAGGTAATGGGCAAGGAATGGTGAGACCACAAATCTGCTTGGAATGACTCTCATCATGTTCGATTCAAAGACGGCCGGTGAGAAATGATCCGGGACCAGCAGAGTCTTTCCCAAATGAGAAGGACTATTGACGCGGTTGATGATTAGATGATTGGCGGCTAGCCCGTAAATGGATGTTTCTTCTGCCGTAATCCTTAGTCGTTGGAGCTGGTCAAGGGTCCGGACGTGAAAGTCTTGGTAATCCTCTATGCGAAGGATTGGGATTCCATCTCCATACAGGGACTTTGGCTTATATATTCCATTCTGTGGCGATCCTAAAATAAGTTGGTCAACCGTAGCCCAGACCCATCCTGTCGGCAACTCGGGTGAGTCAGGTGTGTCCGGCAATACTGGTTCCTTATACTTCCCCCGACGCTTCTCTTGAGACTCCCAATGAGCGCGCCGCTCAGCCAAAATACTTTCCAGCAGTTGCTCCGCGTGTTCGTTGTCCCGTCCCTCAGCCTCGGCAAGCTCAGCCTCGGTCGGCACCAGCTTCCCCTCGCACGCCGCCTTCAGCACACTGGCCCGGTACCGCTTCAAATTGACCTCAACACGCCTCAGCGCAGCCTCCGCAGCGTCAAGCCGCGTGAACTGCTTCTCGATCTCCGCAACAATGCGCTCTTGTTCGGCAAGGGGAGGAAGGCCAATGGGATGAGTTCTCAGGTCGTCACCACGAATTGCCTGAAAAGTAGTACCTGTTGACTTGGACCGCAGTTCTTCTTCCGAGGCACGCAGAGCGTAAAGGATGAATTTGGGAAGCATATTGGCATGGGTTCTGATCGCTGCCAGACCCCTACCTATACACGACTGCACAGCACATAAATTCGTTGGCCCAACCGGTGCCCTTACTGAAATCAAAACATCCTCCGGTTCCGAAATCTTTTTCGGAGCCATGCACCATTTGACAGCCTTGGGATACATGGAGCCAAACTCTGCCTTTCCTTGCAAGAACGGCAATCCCTTCCCTTCAAAATTGTAGGTATTACTGGGCGGAGATTGACCTTGTATGATGGTACAGATTTCTCCCAATGTCGATACCGCCCAGTGGGAAGGTAGGCTGCAATTGGTCATCAAGTCACTTCATCTTTACCGGAAGATGCAATTTCGTCTTTCGTTCCGTCTTCGTGCCGGGACAGAAGGCCCTCACGGTCCTTTAGGAAACTCTCCTTGGATTCCGTGACAATATGGACCTTTGAAAAACCCTCAGTGAGTCTATTCAAGTCTTTTCTGATGGAATCAAGGTGTTGGGAGATCTCCTTCAGTCTGTTTGGAACAAAGAATGTCCCCCTCAACAAAGAAAACTCTATCTGATGAGTGTCACTTCTCCGTTTCCCAAACAGATTCTTGTACCTTACGTGGAAGACCCAGGGAGCCTTGGCGGCGCGCTCGAACTCATCTTCGGACACCGTCCCAATTGGGAATCTCCAAGTCTGACCCGGCTCTAGATAGTCCAAGCCATCTCTGATAACCGGCAATTGGTCGACTGTGGGTGTTACTCCGCGAACAAAACTCTTACGAAAATAGCTTGGGTCACCCTCAAATTTAAATTGTACGTCCCTAGCAACCCCCTGTCCTTCGTTAGAAAGGACTAATTCGTACCCAAAGTCCCCAGCGAGACTTAATTCTACACGAACGCTCACTCTTGGTTCGACGTAGGCCATCCGCGTTTTCCTTGTTTCTATCGCAAGCAACCCCGTCAAGATGACATAAAAAACTGTAGACACGGCAACTACGCCGGTAAACCACACTAACAGTGTTTCATACCCCATGTATCGTTCACCTTTCACCATGCCGTACGCGATATTCCAAGTTTAGTCATCCATCCTATCGCGCTTCAGGGTCACTTTCTGTTCCAGCCACGGAGAAAACTGAGCCCACCTGAACGAATGTGTCTTGACCAACTCCCTTCAAGAATCTTAGGCTTAGCGGGATTCACAGTCGTGTTAAAATCCGCTCAGGCGAACGAAGCGTCGGCAAAAGAGAAGGCGACTTCCTTGTTGCCATCCACCCAAAACTGATTTTTGGCCCGACTCTCGGCTAGGGCCGCTCTGTTCCGATAGTCTAACGCTCCCACAGAAACTCCAGCGCAGCATAGCTGGAATACTTTGCTACCTCCCACCACATCCCTTCATCCCGCATGTCGCAGGTCAAGTAACCACTATTACGAGGCACGATACAGTTTTTGAGAGCTATCTTCGCGAGATTCGACCAAGCCTCCATACCGCCGCCTCACGCCGCCAACGCCAAGTTCAACTCCTCCAAAACCTGTGTCAACTCCTGCCCAAATAACGTATATGCTTTTGCCAAGCCGCCCTTCTGGTTAAAGGGTGCTAATTCGAAAGCGCTCAATTCGATACTGACGCTGCCCGCGATGTGGTCGCGGATGTCCTCCAGCCACCGACGCTGTTCGGCTGTGAAAGTCCGCCCGCCGGCCTCCTGCGTAGCCATCCACGCCTCAAATCGTTCATATGCCCGCGCGTCAAAGGGGACCAACTCCTCCTCCTCGCCCACTGCGTACCGCACAAGTGACACGATGTCCGCCAGCGTCCGCTGACCCGATCCCCGTACCCTGGACTGGTCCAGCTGCCGGTATGCCTGCCACAGACGCTCAGTCGTCCACGCCCGCGGCGGCAATCGCAGCATGTCCGCCAGTTCCTTGATGTCGTCGAAACGCAGCCGCTGTTGGTAAGGCCGCGCATACAGCACCTGTAAAGCCGTGATCTCGTCCCGATTCTCCCGGATGAACTCCTGAAACGACTGCACTAGGCTCCCCGCCTGCTCATCCGAAAACCCGGCTTCAATCAACTGGTCTGCGCTGACCGTGTCGATCGTCTGCTCGTAACTCTGGTGGACATCGACAAGCAACTGGCGTAGCTGGGGATTCGCCGCAAATGGCTGCGCCCCACTTTCCAACAGTTCTTGTCGTGCCTGTTTCACCGCCTCTTCCTCCGGCTCCTCCTGTCCGGTGGTCTGCTGGGCAGCCTCCAAAGCAGCGTCCGGATCGGTTGCACGGACAAGCCCTGCGATCAACTCCGGCAGCGACACGCCCTTGGCCGCCGTCTCGATAGCCTTTCGATCGCTCGCGCTCAGTTGGCGGTCCAATCGTGCCAGTCGGCTGGCCAGAGAGGAAAGCACGTCAGGCTCGCGGCTGCCCATACTTATGTAGTCCAACAGCTTATCGAACGGGACCGTCTTCTTTCTGTCCAACGTGTAAGAGTCCGACAGTTCCGACTCCGTCACCCCCACCGCATCCACGATAACGAACCGCAGCTTATCCTTGGCGTCCGGGGTTACGCCTTCGAACTCCGTCGAAGAGATCGTCCGCACGCCGCGCCCCTTCATCTGTTCGAAAAAGTTGCGGCTGCGCACGTTTCGCATGAAAAAGACGATCTCCACCGGCTTGATGTCAGTGCCCGTTGCGATCATGTCCACCGTTACAACGATGCGCGGCGCATAGCTATTGCGGAAAGACGAAAGCAAACTTTCTGGTGATACACCGGTCGTCTTGTAGGTGATCTTTTGGCAGAAGTCGTTGCCCTTGTCGAACACTTCTCGCACGATGCGCACAATGTCATCGGCATGGCTGTCGTCTTTGGCGAAAATGATCGTCTTGGGCACATGCGTGCGCCCAGGGAATATCTCCGTGAACAGTCGATCGCGGAAGGTTTCGACTACGGTGCGAATCTGGTCCTCCGCTACCACCTCACGGTCCAACTGATTGGCCGTGTAGTCCAGATCCTCCTCCAACTGCTCCCACCGCACTTTGCGCGTGCGGCGGTCTCGCCTGTCCACAAAATAGCCCGCATCCACCGACGAGCCTTTCTGCGTGATCTCGGTCCTGATCTGGTAAACATCAAAATCTACATTCACCCCGTCCGCCACCGCCTCCCCGTGGTTGTATTCCATCACTAGGTTCTGCTGGAAGAAGCCAAACGTCTGCTTGGAGGGCGTCGCCGTGAGACCGATCAGGAAGGCGTCGAAATACTCCAGGACCTGCCGCCACAGGTTGTAGATCGAGCGATGGCACTCATCGGTAATAATGACGTCGAAGGTTTCGATTGGATAGATGGGATTGTATTCAACCGGCGTCGGGTCCTGCAACTGCGCTCTGTCAAACCCGGATAGCTCCTCCAGTTCGGGGTCAAGTTCTTCCCCTTTCAGCATCGAGTAAATCCTCTGGATCGTCGCAATACAAACGCGGCTTACCGGATCGATGTTTCCGGATTGCAGCAGTTGCACGTTGTACAGTTCAGTAAACTTGCGCCCGTCATCCGGCGTGCTGAACCCCTGAAACTCGCGCAGCGTCTGGCGCCCGAGATTACTCCGGTCCACTAGGAACAGCACGCGGCTCGCCCCCGCATGTTTGATCAACCGGTAGATCAGGTTGCACGCCATGAAAGTCTTCCCGCTGCCGGTAGCCATCTGCACCAGCGCACGCGGTCGCCCTGCCGCCAGAGACTCTTCCAAATTCGTGATCGCCCGCTCCTGCACCGCCCACAATGCCGACGTGTCCAGCGGCGGCATGTTCCTCAAACCATGCCTCAGGTTGTCTAAGGTGAGGTAGTTGTACCCTGTCTCGATCGTGATGTTTTGTACTGTAGATAGACCCTCTTTCACTCCGACCCACTGGGCCAGCACTTTGGGCCTATGAAAGGAGAAGACAGTTCGGCTACGGGGCTCAGGATCCAGTTCATTTGTAAACTGGGTTTCTACACCTGTACTTTCGTACAGGAAAGGGAGGGGACGCCGGTATACGGGAAGTATGTCGGGCAAGCCGGTGCTGTACTTCTCCGACTGGACCTCAACTCCAGTCAACGTGAACCCTTCTGGCTTGGCCTCTACAACCCCTGCTGCCCCTCCGTTTACATACAACAAATAATCAGCGTGACCATGCCCTGATTTCAACGGAAACTCGCGCGCCGCGATACCCTGGCCCGCGTATAGGTTCAGCGCGCTCGCGTCCTGAACGACCCACCCTGCCTGCGTCAGCATCCTATCTATATTTTCCCGCGCCTGCTGTTCAGGAGTCATTTCTGTCAAACAGCAATTGGTACTCATCCAAGTACGCGGCTATCATTGGTACCAACCCAAGAGAACCCCGTAGAATGTCACCACGCCGAAATCTACGACCATGATGAACATCGTCGCTGTAAGCTATACAAATCAAAGAACTGACTGAATGCCTGCAGGACAATTATAGACCAATTCAGGTTCTTGACAACGCACAAGGTGCCTAAGACGCTAGTTCCATCAGTCCCGCACATTCCTTCCTGCAGACCAGTTTCCCCCGTCGGTTACCAATCTGTTCCTCTCCCCATCCATCCTCGAACCGGCACAACCGCAATCCCGCCCAACCCTCAAATCCCACCCGTATCACAGTTCAGACACGGCCCCCGCCGCCAGCGATACTGATGCCGGCGTTTCAACCCAGGCCATCAAAACTGTCGCGAGAAAGAATGGCCTTGGCCTCAAATCCCGGCCTACGAACTCAGTTGTATAATGGAGCCAACTGCCAAGCCAGAAGAGGGGCAATCCAAAGCTTTAGAAACGGCGAAGACTTACGGCACCCTGCAAATTCCGCATTATGCAAGAATCAGTTGAAGGCAGTGACCTGCCCCCGAACAAAGACGGCTAACGGCTTTCAGAAAGGAACCTCCAGTGTTCCCCTACCCCTATAGACCCAACAATCCCAACCCCGACAGACCACCAAGTCAACCCACAACTATCGAGAGTCTCGCCAATGACTTTCTGACCAAACCCATTCCGCCACCGTTCTGGCTCAATCGAAATGTCAACAAACCCTAACCCCCTCGCAATCCGCGCATCTCCGCCTCCAGTTCACGAATCCTCCCCGTATTCTCATAGTGCCTTCCTCTGCCGATATAGTTCGCCACAAAGTTGGCCATAATCGCGAGCAGCAACGTGCCCACAATATAGACTTCGAAGAGGCCGATCTGGCGTGACTCGTCAGCGAGACGCTGGGCCAGCCCGTCGTCCTCGATTTCGCCCTCTTCGACAAACTCTTCAATAAGCTGAACGGCCCTTGCCGTCGCCACTTCGTCTCTTTTCGCCACAGCCACCAGCTGGAAAAGTGAGAACAACATCGCCACAATCGTAATCAGGTTGAACACTACGGGTTGGAAAAACTTGCTCTCCACTTTACGACCTCCTTGATTCCTCAGCAGATAATCGCATTGCCTGCAGATCGGCCTCCAGCTGGCGAATCCTTGCCACGTTCATGCGCTGTCTTCCGCGGCCAAGATGGTTGGCGATGACATTGGCCAGAATGGCGATGCCCATTGTGACTATCATGCCGTTGCCAAGCCACTTACGCCGCATAAGATCGTTCGACAGAAGCTCGATCAAGGTTTCATCCACTGCGTCGCTCTCTTGGGCAAGCTCTACAAAAAGCTGAATGGCTTCAGTCGTTGCCGGCATCGCATACATTGGAAACACCAGCACCAACTGCGCTAGGGCAATCAGCAAGGCCGCGATTGTAATCACGTTGAAAACGACTGGTCGGATAGGCTCATTCATCGCTTCACATCCTCCTCCTGATGATGCGCACGGCAGGCGCGACCGCTCCTGTTCACGCGCTTCGCGGCGGTCGGGCTTCTCCCGGCTTCTTTCGTAGTCCGGCCTTTCCGGTGAGGGCTGTCTGACAGAATTGCCCCGTCCGACCGCCTCCATTTGCGTTTGGCTGCGGTCACGGGACTGCCAGATTATCAGTGTACACTTTCCGCATGTATTTTATATGACAATCTGGCTTGTTTTCATACCAGTTTCATGCCAGTGTACCAATTGTGCGCGTGGGGCCGCGGGGAACGCCTCTTTTCTGTCCACGGAGAAACACGGAGGGACACGGAGAACTGCTCTTAAGTCCGCGGAGGAACGCGGATGGGCGCGGAGGACACCAGGGGCGGATGGGATTTCCTTTGCGCAGCTGCGCCGCCCTTCGACGCTCGGCCCCAATCTGCCCCCGGAAGTCATTCTTCAGACAAACGTAAAAGAGTCCCAGCTGGTACAGTTCGTCACATCCTTCTTTCCAGCGGTCAAACGGCTTAGAACCCGCCTCGAACTATCGCCAGCGATCATCTCTCAGGCGCTCTACGACAGAGCGGGCGTTCCTGATCTGCGCTACAGACGTTGTGGAGTTCAGACGGTCATAGAGATCGAGCTTGGACTTGATCACTCTTTCTGTTTGGCCATTTCTTTCCCCTCCCGGTCCAGGGGTCTGAACTGTCGCCTGCCGGCGTGAACCGGCGGCGCAGCATGCGGCACGGCGACCACGCCTCCCCCGCCCGCGCCGTCCTGAATGTTACGCATTTCCCAATCCAAGGCCCGCAAAAACATCCAAAGCGATCGCCCTCCCTAATGCGCGCTATATCCACCTCCCAACAACCAACACCACCATCAACCCCCAAAACTGTTCACCACAGCCTCAATGGTTATAATAATGTCCTTAGCGCCCCTTCGCGGATAAAGAAAGGTGTCCTTAGCGCCCCTTCGCGTCCCTTCGCGGATAAAAAAAGGAGTTACCCAAATGACCATCGACCAACAACACTTCCACACCCTAATCAGCTGCACCCAACTGGCCGACGCCCTCACCACATCCACCCTCCGCATCCTCGACTGCCGCTTCGACCTCACCGACACCCAAGCCGGCCGCCGCGCCTACACCCACAGCCACATCCCCGGCGCAGCCTACGCCCACCTCGACCAAGACATGTCTGGCCCCATCCTCCCCGGCATCACCGGCCGCCACCCCCTCCCCGACCCCCACGACTTCGCCCGCACCCTCGCCCGCCTCGGCATCAGCAACCAATCCAGCGTCGCCCTCTACGACGCCAGCGGCGGCAGCATGGCCTCCCGCATGTGGTGGATGCTGCGCTGGGTCGGCCACCAGTCCGTAGCCGTCCTCGACGGCGGCTGGAACGCCTGGACCGCCGCCGGTCTGCCCACCCGCAGCGGCGACGAAACCGTGCAGCCCGGCAGCTTCACAGCCACCCCCCGCCCCGAGCTCGTCGTCGACGCCGCCGAAATGCTCGCCAAAACCGCCAGCGGCGGCGCCCTCGTCATCGACGCCCGCGCCGCAGACCGCTTCCGCGGCGAAAACGAGACCCACGACCCCATCGGCGGTCACATCCCCGGCGCCTCCAACCTCCCCCAGGCCGGCAACCTGCGCGACGGCCTCTTCCTCGAACAAGCCGAGCTCGCCGCACGCTTCAGCCAGCTCATGGGCAACCGGCCACCGTCCGAAGTCATCTTCTACTGCGGCTCCGGCGTCTCCGCCTGCCACAACATCCTCGCCCTCGAACACGCCGGCCTCGGCGAAGCACGCCTCTACCCCGGCTCCTGGAGCGACTGGATCACAGATCCCACCCGCCCTGTCGCACAGGGCTAGACCCGGCGTTGGAGGACCGGCGCATCAGAAGATACAACGAATCACCTTCCTCCATCTCTGTGTAGCGGACGCATGCAACCCACCTGAACTCCGGGCCGGCGACCGCCCTCAGCGACGCGTCCGTATAATACGTGAAGCGCAGCCCGTGGCTCTCCTCCGTGCCCTCGCCGTACCAGAAGGAGTGCAATACCAGGCCGTTCCCATTCAGTCTCGCCGCCTGCCGCCGTAGAGATGCCCGCAGCTCATCCACGCTCAGGTGATGCAGCACCTTGTTCGAAAAAATGGCGTCAAACCGCTGCGCCGTCGCCAGCGTCACCGCATCCAGCAGCAGCAGGTCGGCATCTGGATGGTCCCGGCGATAGCGGCGCAAAAACACCTCCGAAGAGTCGGAGCCGGTCGCGTCGTACGCCTCCGCCAGCAGCGCCAGGTCCTTCCCAGGCCCCATGCCTAGTTCCAGGACCGACGAGCCGGATGGCAGGTGCTTCTTCAAAACATCGACCAGCTCTCTGCCGTCGTAGCCCTTCGCCATCTGCACGTACGCTTCGACATTCTCTTCGTCGTCATAAAATCCCATGCAACAGATCTCTCCCCCAGGATGAGCCGATCCACAAGCTCTGTGTCATAATGACGCCACCCGTACTTCATCCGATTCCAAAGGATCTACCCAATGAAAACGCGAACAGGCAACTTCCCCATCGGCTTCCGCCAGGTCAACACCAACTGGAACCGGGATATCCCCTCCCTCATCCAATGGGCCGTTGCCAACAAACTGGAAGTAATCGATCTGACCACCGACCCCGAGAGCGCCCTCGAGGCAGTCTCCGCGGCCGGCCTCCGCATCGGCTCCATCGACCTCCCCGACAACAGGGGCATGATCGCCGCCGACCCCGCCCGCCGCGCCGAAGCCCTCGCCCTTAACACCGACTGCATCCGCGCCTGCACAGCCGCCGGCCCCCAGAACTTCTTCGCCACCATGCTCCCCGAAGACCCCACCCTGCCGCGCCGCCAAAACTACGACTACATGGTCGAAAGCTTCGCCGCCCTCGCCGCAGTCCTCGAAGAAAGCGGCTCCCACTACGTCATCGAAGGCTGGCCCGGCCCCGGCGCCCTCTGCTGCACCCCCGAAACCTACCGCGCCTTCTTCCGCGACGTCCCCTCACCCGCCATGAGCGTCAACTACGACCCCTCCCACCTGATCCGCATGGGCATCGACCCCCTCCGCTTCCTCACCGAGTTCGTCGACCGCGTCCATCACGTCCACGGCAAAGACACCGAAATCCTCGACGACAACCTCTACGAATACGGCCACGAGCAGCCCGCCACCTTCGCCGACCGCATCGCCTTCGGCGCCCACAGCTGGCGCTACACCATCCCCGGCCAGGGCCTCTTCCGCTGGGGCGAAGGACTCCGCATCCTCGCCCAAAACGGCTACAACGGCGCAGTCTCCATCGAGCTCGAAGATTCCAACTTCAACGGCGCCGAAGAATCCGAAAAATGGGGCATCCTCCACGGCGCCAACTTCCTCGCCGGCTGCTGACCGCCGAAGCCACCTCCAAAACCCGAAGCCCCCAAAAAAACAGCCGCGAAAGCCTCCCTTCGCGGCCTTCCGCGGCTCAAAAAAAGATGTTCTTCGCGCCCCTTCGCGTCATTTCGCGGATAGAAAAAGATGTTCTTCGCGCCTCTTCGCGTCCCTTCGCGGATCAAAGAAAGAGGATCTTCGCGCCCCTTCGCGGATAATCGCCCTTCCAACAACCCTCAAGTCGATTGGCTGAACCGTTTCAACTTGCTCGATTTTCATCTGGCTCTTATCCAAAGCCCCTGACTTGGATTTTCCGACACCTTTCCCCACGCAACGGGCTCAACTGCTGCGGGACGTGTTGGCTTGTGAGTTCGGACTTTGTGTCGCCGACGATTACTCGTACCATCCCGAACCAAAAATCAGACCGTCGTGACGAATGCACCATGCGTGTTTGCGGGCCGGCTCGCCGGTTTCGTAGTTGGGCGACGAATAGGTGAACCACTGACCTTGTTCGGTCGTGGCGGAAATGGCCTCGCCGCTCCTGTAGCCGGCAGAATCCACAATGTCCAAAAGGTCCATTCCGACGAGTTCGGGCTCGGGATGGACAAAAAGGACGTTGTCCCGGTCGGCAACGAACAGATACCACTGCCCGTCTGCGCTTTCGGCAGAATTGTAGTGGTCGGTCAGTGCCTGTCGGCCTTCACGATTGTAAAGGCGGATGGCGTCTTGCACGTATGCTTGAGTGTAGGCGGCGGGATTGTCTTTGGTCGGAATCGGGGCGCAGGCCGCCATGAGGGAAATAGTTAGCAGGCAGACAGACAGCGCGATGCGTTTCATGATCTGGTTTGCTCCTGGTTGTTTTGGTGGGACGTGTGCAATTAGTTATGCGTGGTGAGGACATTGTACGCCGCGGTCTGAGTTGGGGTCAACATTTGCGGGACGGCTTGGGTGCATCCCAAAATGGGGGCGAACTCCCGTATAACTCCGGCAGAAGATGAACCATGCTCAGTCCGCGATCAGCTCTGACTCAGGCGAAGCGCCGTCCCTGATCACCAGCCACTAACCACTAACCACTAACCACTGCAGTTGGGCGGTCGGGCCTAGTCGGCCCTCCCTTGTGCGGG
>JAPPKG010000232.1:0-16957 GCA_026914085.1 Caldilineaceae bacterium
GTGAGGAAAGTCTCAAAGAGAAGAACGCCGACCGAGAGTCGCCAGGCCCATCGCCTGCGACAGGCAAATCCAATCGTCGCCGTCAGATAGCAGACTGCGGCCAACAGACTCAGGGACGGCGCCAGGTAGTTGACAACGCCTTCCTTGAGGAAGAGCTGAAATAACGCCCGGACGCCTGTTGAAAGCGCTAGTAGGGGGTAGGAAACGGTCAGTATGTAGCCAAGGATGGAGACCAACTCCGTTGAGCCGGACTTCGTTGCCACCTGGCTGTGCCCGTTCCGAGTACTGGCCATAGAATCGGCTAAAATATCGATGCAAAAAGCAGCTCTACTCTCCCCTATCCAACAGCCACTCCCCGATGATTGACTGAGCCTCACAATAGTTTCGGACTACTGGTAAGTCGGGATGGTCCTCAACTACGTTGGCCGGCGGGTCGAATAGGACCCCCACGTCAGCCCGTTTCAGCATCGCTATGTCATTGTAGGAATCGCCCAACGCTAACGTCTGAAACTTGAGGTCGCGAAACGCTGAAATCGCTTTTCGCTTGGACTCGTCAAGACGCAATCGATAGCCGGTAATGGACCCGACTGCATCAACTTCAAGAGAATGACATAAGATAGTCGGATAGCCGAGTTGAGCCATCAATGGCTTGGCAAACTCATAGAAAGTGTCGGACAGGATGACTACCTGAGCGCGCTCGCGAATCCAGTCTATGAACTGCCCCGCACCGGGCAGCGGTGAGATGGTCGCGATTACTTCCTGAATATCCTGCAGGCGAAGATTTCGTTCCTTAAGGATCTTCAACCTCATCTGCATCAACTGATCGTAATCAGATACGTCTCGCGTAGTCAGGCGCAACTGCTCAATCCCGGTCTTCTCGGCAAACGCAATCCAGATTTCAGGAACGAGTACGCCTTCCAAATCGCTCGCAAGCAAGCGGGGGCGTGAATCAGCCAATTACTACTCCTCTCAATAGGTCATATGTTCATCTGGCAGATGCTCAATTCTATTCGTATAGCGAACAGTTACCGTCATTCTTCCTGGCATTCGGGTAGGAGAAAAGTCGACCCGCGTGACACCGGTATTGTGGTGGTTAAAGTAAAAGTCATTGCCCGGCAGCCGTCCCAAGAGCGCCTTTAGCAGACTGTCCATAAATGTGCCGTGACTGACAGCGGCAATGCTTTCATCCGCCCCTGATTCGCTTGCCATACGCTGCAACTCATCCCCCACCCTCACGGCACGAGCATGACAAGAGGCCAGATCTTCTTCGCCTCCCTGCCACCAGCCGCTTTCCCCGATGCCGTCAGACCGATAGTTGGGGAACATTTCACTCATTTCTGAACGGCTGAGGCCAGGATGGCCGACTGCTTCAACGTCAACACCTGGCCGATGGAACACACCGCCATGCTCGTGCAGATCGATCCAGACTTCTGGATTGCAGCCAAGAGACTCCGCAAGTGGTCGGATCGTCTGCATAGTGCGCAACATTGGACTGCAGTAGAGGCGGGAAATCGCCATGCCATTGACGTAAGACCCTAGCCGTTCCGCCTGTTCCTCCCCTAGCTTCGTCAGCGGTGGTTCCGCGACCCGCTGCTTCATGTAAGCTTCGTAGGGGTATGGACCTGGACGATCCTTCAATTGCTCAGCAAGCAGATTGTTGGAAGACTGACCGTGACGAATCAGATAAAGTATCATGAAAGGGAAGATCTCCGCACAGAGCATTCCGGGACAAGAACGCGTCCAGTACCTGAAGCGCGCATTCCGAGTGAGAGTACATGAACATAAACAATATGGCAAGATTTAGGGCAAACGACGAGGGTGACAGTCTGCATATTTTTATTCCGTATAATAAATTTTATACCAAGTAAAGTTTCAGGAGTGGGGAATGGGCCCCCTCTTGGGTCGACTTGCTGGAAGTCGACAGTCCATATGAACCAGAACTCCCCCTCAAGAAAAGTCTGTGTGCTGTTTACGCCCTGGTAGTTTGTGGTCCGACGCCGCGGTGTACCTAATGATCGCGGAAGCGCTTGCTGCCTCCCTCATTTTGGACGGAATCTTGCTCGGGTGTACATTACCATTTGAGTAGTCGATTAAGCGAGTTCCCCTTGGGACGCAGCCCGATTCGCCTTGGCAACAGGTACCCACAACAGGCCATGAAAAGTCGTTCCCAAGAACCCAAGGGCCAGAATCCTCTTGCTTCAGAAGAAGAGGCATCCCATGCAGTCCAGCTAAATCTTCGACTGAGCAAGGGGGAAGGTTTCGATCGGCCGGGTTTGGCAGACGATGCCGTCCGTAGAAGGGAGGCCACAGACATTCGTTTGTCACGCGCACAGGCACCCCGCCTGCTGATTCTTGGATTTGCCGGCATCATACTCTTGGGAACGCTCCTCCTCAAGTTGCCGGCTGCCACAACCTCGGATGTGTCAATTTCCTGGATGGAGGCCGCATTCACCTCTACCAGCGCCGTGACAGTTACCGGCCTGGGGGTGCTCACCACCGCTACAGACTTCAGCCGTTTCGGCCAGTTCATTATCTTGGTCCTCCTTCAGGTGGGAGGCGTCGGCTTTATCGCATTTAGCGTACTCCTTTTTCGCCTGGTTGGGAGGCGGGTAACCCTGAATGAACGGTTCCTGATCCAGCAGTCGCTCGGAGCCGAAAAGCAGTTCACTCTGACACGTAACTGGGGACGTCTCGGTAGCGTCGCCAATCTCGCACTATATGTCCTGATCGTAACCGTCTCAATCGAGGCGGTTGGCACGCTCTTGCTATGGCTTCGCTGGCGGACCCAACTTCCCGACGGAGAAGCCCTGTGGCTGGCGCTCTTCCACGCCGTCAGCAGCTACTGCAATGCCGGTTTCGACCTCTTTGCAGGTAGCGAACACCCTCCGCTGTTCGGATTCAGTGCCGACTACTACACTCTCGCGGTCATGTCCGCCCTTATTGTACTGGGGGGCGTCGGCGTGGCCGTTTTGTACGATGTGGTCAGCTATTTCAGGAATCGCATGCTGGCCCTCAATACGCGTATAACTTTGGGCTTGACTGTTGTGCTCCTCGTCGTGGGCCTGGCCGTCATGCTTCTAGATCGACAACTATACGAAGCAACTCTGGCTGCCCACTCTATAGGCGAACAGATCGCAATCACTCTTTTCACAGTCATTTCCGCTCGAACGGCTGGCCTGACCATTCTGTCCCTCCAGGAGCTCAACCAGAGTACCCAGCTCATGCTCCTATTCTGGATGTTCGTCGGCGGCGCACCGGCCAGCATGGCCGGCGGCGTGACTACCAGCACCTTTGGCGTTCTGCTGATTTCGGCCCTGGCAACAGCCAAAGGGGGAGACAATCAGGCCGTTGCGTTTGGCCGCTCAGTACCAAGAGAAACGCTGAATAAGGCCGTCGCGATCATGACAGTCAGTACGCTATTGGTCGCGGCCGTCACGATCATCTTGTCTCTTTTTACTCAAGGAGACATTTTTGCTCTTGGCTTCGAGGTGGTGAGCGCCTTTGCAAATGCAGGTTACTCTTTGGGCCACACGCACAAGCTCAACGCTTGGGGACAGGCGCTGATCGCGTTTACTATGTTTTGGGGTCGCCTGGGACCACTCACCATTGTAATCGCTTTGGCCCAGCGTGAGCGCCCTTCGCTGCTCCAATATCCTGAGGAACCGGTCATTTTGGGGTAAGCGTCGCGTCACCCGCTATGGCGACGTTCCTTCTCGACCTATTGCAGTCACAAGTTGCACCACAGTACTCCGGAGGTCCTTCTGGTCATGACTGATACAGGAAGTTACACCCTGGACGACATGCGGGCTGGCGCAGATGTCGCAGTGCGAATCTGCATGGGCGTACAGCCTGGCGAACGCGTGTTCATTCTTGGCGACGAGGGCTCGTCGCTGATCAGCCAGGCACTTGCCGATGCCGCAAGTCCCCTCGCCGAAGCCGTGGAAGCGCACACGCTGGAATCGCTCGGCACGCGCCCAATCACCGAGATTCCGAGTAAGCTCCAGAGCGCTTTAGAGAGCTTTCAACCGCACGTCAGTTTCTACACCGCCAGCAGCCGCCCGGGCGAATTGAAATTCCGTATGGCCTATATGCCTGCAGTGATGCAAGCCAATCCTGCCGGCGCTCGCCACGGTCATATGATCAACATCACGCCCCTACTGATGATGCAGGGGATGCGCGTCGACTATCAGCAGATCTACGACGTCACTATGCGAGTCCACGAGCTTGCAAGTCGGGCAAAGGAAATTCGCGTCACAAACCCGAAAGGAACCGACTTTACCGCCGCCCTGAATCCCGATTTCAATTGGATCCCCTGCCACGGGCTCTACCACGAGCCGGGCAAATGGGGCAACCTGCCGGAAGGGGAGACCTTTACTTCACCTGGAAACGCAAACGGCGTACTGGTTGTAGACGAGCTAGGCGACTACTTCAGCGAACGTTACGGAATCCTCGAAACTCCGGTCAGGTTTGATGTTAAGAACGGACGCGTGAAATCAGTTAGAAGCGAAGACAAATCTCTGGAAAAGGATGTTCAGTCCTATATCTACGGCGCTGAGAACGCCGATCGGGTTGGCGAATTTGCGATTGGCACCAACATCGCTCTGACCGGGCTGGTTGGAAATCTGCTACAGGACGAGAAGTTCCCTGGTGTGCACGTCGCTTTCGGCGACCCCTACGGTAAGCAGACAGGCGCCGACTGGAAGTCCGACCACCATGTCGACGTCATCCCAACGCAATGCACAATCGACGTGGACGGAAGACGTATCATGTCGGATGGAGAGTTCGCTGCCGAAATACTGGGGAAAGCACCAAAGAAAGTTTGAGACAGATTGCATGTCCCGGCACAAAAGGAATCGCCCACCCGGAACAGTACTGGCGGAACCGGAATGGGCGGCGAAAGACTGGTTCTCTTACTGGCTAAAGCAGGATTGGTGCCTGTACTCTGCCCTTCTAGTTGGCGGCGCCGAACGTAGAGATTCGCGGACGAAATGCTCGGTCAAATGCCTCCAACTTTTCCCTGAACCAGGAATGCTGGTCCGGCCACTGTGACCGGTTGGTCGGGTCGGCGTTGTACTTGCGCAACATCACCTGCCCCTGCTTGTGTTCTGGTAATTCGCGCCACTCCAAGGCGTCGCCGATCTCGGCCCCAATCTCACCGCGCTGTTGATAGAGTGTATTGTAGGAAACTTCGGCATCCCCTTCGCGAATCACTAACTGAACGCCAATGCCGCCTTCTCGCATATTGTTGAAGGCGGTCATGCGCAGACGCCAGTGCCCAACGTCAAAATTCATCCAATTCTGTGAACGAGGCGTGCCCGGACGGATGAAACTCCCACTGTCTTCCAGATGCTTCCTTAATGCTTGCCAGTACTCCATTTGCAGTTCGTTTTCCACGAGTTGGTATTCGAGTTGCAGTTCATTCTCAACTTGCTGCAGCTGATCCTCTAAGGATGTCTCGTCTGTTTCGACCGGGGCAGGTGTTGGCGCAGGAGTCGGAGTCGGGTTAGCCGTGCTGGCGGGGTTGCTTCGTCCTGAAGAAGCTGTGCCTTCTTCCCAGCCGGCTGGCTTGCTGACCAGATAGAACTTGGGAGCAAGTGGCGACTCGCCGATTCGCCACAGCTCTACCTCCAGGCCGAAAAACCGAATGCTATCGTTTGTTATCTCGTTTAACCAGTCGAGTGTGTTTCGATCCTCCTGAGTAAACTGAGCAGCCACCCACACCATCGTAACCGCCTTCAACTCTGCTGCGTAGGTGAGAAGTTGCCCTAAGTGGCTTTGGTCGGTATGTTCCAGTTGGTTCTCGATAACTACGTAGCCACCACTGCCTCGAGAACGGCAGACCACGCCTCGTGGGTAAGGTGAGACCCAGCCCTCCATGTTTTCCAACTCGAGGTCCAAGTTTAGCGCCTCCCCTAGAAGGGCAAGACTGTCGCCGCGCGCCAGCCAAGTGGCGAAGTCGCTGTCCTCACTAACCCATACTGTGCGCAGTTCCACTTGTTCCAGGCGGCCAAAGTCAAACTGTATCATTCTAACGTCTCCTCCTATTTCGAAACGCTCATCGTTTCTGTCAATTGTAAGCCATACCCGGAACGATTTCCACGAAGGGGCACTGCTCGACTATTGAAGTTTGAAAGGGGGATTTCCTGATCTGAAAGCGTAGGACTCCACATCATAGTTTTACACGAAACAGATGCATAGCGCAAGCGACATTTTTGCTGATTTGACAGTGCGCGTACGCACCCGTATTATAGTAGGGGCGTTTCGCCAACCTTACTGAACAATTGGGCGAAGCTCAGAATTCTATCGTTTTGCGGGCGTAGTTCAGTGGTAGAACGTCAGCTTCCCAAGCTGAATGTCGACGGTTCGAGTCCGTTCGCCCGCTCTCTCTTTCTTGGTCTCCCGACCTCGTTCGCCACCTCGCAGATCCGGCCGCGCCCTGCGACACTTCCACTGACTGCAACCTTAAGAATCACCTCAGTGACAGCTCTATCTGTCAATCAGATCCCTTTCGGCTACGCGCAATCGAAGATCACCTTGGCCAGTCAGAATCCATAGTTGGCCCGGAGCCCACTCAAAAACATACGGATAGGAAATCCAGGCATCTTTCTCTCGGGCAACTACCCGTGGCGCCGACCAGTTGACCCCTTCATCCTCGGATAGGGAAACGGACAACTCCTCCCGGTGCCAGCTTGCTTCGTCTTCCGACAGTTGGCCGCTGCGCCGGGGATAGCTGTCCGCCCCTTCAGGATAGAGGCGGTTCCAGGCTAGGAGAAGTCGCCCACTCGCCAGTCGAGTCAGATAGCCCGGCGACGTACTTGCTTTGATCGAACTTGGCCGGATCGTACGCCACGACTGGCCTTCATCAAAGGATATCGCTTCCCAGAATCGATCCCAGTTCGTGCGAATGAGCATCCAAAGGGTACCGTCCCGCCTTTGGATGAAGGTCGGCTCGAACGCGCCGTCATGGTGACCATGTCCACCCAAGTCAATAATGTTGCTGCCTTGCCAACTCTTCCCTCCATCGCCAGAAGAGTAGACCCTGATGGCATTTCTTCCCGGGCGGCGCATGTAGAACTGGTTCGTTACTACAATTCTTCCGTTGACAGTTTCAATCATGTTGATGGGGGGATGACCGCACACCCCGCGAAACAGACATTGGCGGTCAACCCAAGTTGCCCCGCCATCCAGACTGCGGATAGCCCAGAGGTCACCGCGGGCATCCGAGCCAGGCTCGCCGCTGGCATCGTCCCAATTCAGGACTCGTTCGTCCATCCAGACGAAAACCAGCGTGCCGCCTCGGGTAGTCAACAACTGTCCAGCGTTCCGCGGTACGCCTGGACCCGGTGAAGGCAGGCCGGCCCCGTCGCCGCGGTAAATCGGACGCGGGGCTTGCCAGGTCGTCCCGTCATCGGTGCTGACGATGGTTGCGTTTCCAGCCACAGCCATGAGTCCACCGTTCCGCAATCTGACAAAGGGTCGGCTCGCATCAATCGACAGTGGCTTGCATACCGGATCGATCCAGCGTTCAGCTGTGTCATGCTCTGCTGTGGGATCGCTCATCTACAGGACCTCCATATTTCCAGCGCTGGTGAGACTGATTCAGGCCTTTGGCGGGGAGGCAAAACCCTTGGCTGATTACACGAACAATATCACGGCGGACCTTCACCGTCAACCCTCCTTCCTGTATTCTGATCAGCTGATGCAGGCAATTCTACACCTCCACCTGAGGCGCTCGCAGGCTTGACTCAGTATAGGCAAGACAGTATCCTGATAACCGACCCCGCCTGTAATTTGCGGCTGCCCCTTCGCATTAATGCACGGCAACTATGCGAATTTGGCAGGCTGCTGAGAGCGGTCACAGCTTGGTCCTGTGCCCAAAGGAATTTACCTTTTGTCCCCACGAATTAGCTCCATATGACCACAGACATGATGATTCTCGTCATCATTCTCGTGGTGGCGACCTACCTCTATCTGACGGACTGGCTGGCAACTGAGACGACTTCAGCTCTTGCCATCACCTCCCTCGCTCTGACCGGAATACTGGACCCTGGCGAGGCCTTGTCCGGATTCGCCAGCACCGCCACTCTAACTGTGGGCGCAATGTTTGTGATTAGCGGTGGGTTGCTTCGCACGGGCGCGCTGGAGATCGTGACAATTGGTCTGGCGCGATTTTCTGGTGGTAGTCCACGCCGGCTATTGATCCTATTGGGCGGTGTCATTCCTCTGGCCAGCGCCATCATGAACAACACGCCCGTGGTTGTCATGATGGCCCCCGTCGTGCTCTCACTTAGCCAGCGCTTCCGAATTCAACCGTCCAAGCTGCTCATTCCCTTGAGCTACTTCGCCGTGTTGGGCGGTACCATTACTTTGCTGGGAACAAGCACCAATATCCTGGTAGACGACCTCTACCGTGCAGCAGGTGGGCCCGGTTTCAGCCTGTTGACTTTCACCCCACTCGGCCTGATCTTCACAGTTGCAGGCGGAGTCTTCGTTGTCTTGACAAGCCAAAAACTGCTGCCTGACAGATCCCCTGCCGGCAGCCTCGGAGAAGGCCGCCACCAGAGCACCCCTTTCGTCGCCGAGCTGATAGTCGAAAAGACGAGCCCCTTGCTCGGCCAGAACGTAGGCGAACTGTTCAGCGAGGCCGCCGGGGTCCGTTTCTCGCGGCGCAGATCGGAGCGCCACCACCGGCGCTTGACTCACTTGCGTGGGGCGCTGCACAATAACGGCGAAGCGGCGCAAGACCGCATCGAACTGCTCGAACTTCTGCGCGACGGCAGGCCGCACCGCGCACGGCATCCCCAACCATCACGCTTGGATTTGGTCAGACGCTTCGAGCCGGACGACGCAGAGTCACTGCGAATCCAGGAAGGCGACGTTCTGGTCATCTGCGGCGCGCCACCGGTGATTGCCCGCTTTATCGACACCTACTCGGGATACTCGTCTGAGCCGGGACAGTTTGGCCCGCCGCCATCAGAGAGCTCGTCTGGCGCTTCGCCCGCGCTCCGTATCGTCGAGGCCGTAATTCTGCCGGACTCAGTGGCAATAGGCCGCCAGCTCGCACAGCTTGAATTTGAAGATAGCCACCATGTCCATGTGCTGGGGCTTCAGCGAAGGGGCGGGCAACGCCGCGTCGGCCCTCGACACGCACGCCTCCATAGCGGGGACGTACTGCTCCTACAGGGTACCCGCTCCGACCTGCACACAGTGAGCGAGCTGTTCAAGCTGCTTCTGGTCGAGGGCGTCGAGTCAGCGATCGTCAGGCGCGCCAAAAATAGACCGGCTCTCATTATTATGGGTGCGGTGATTCTCTTGGCCAGTCTGACGGGAATCCCGATAGTCATGCTGGCTTTGGGCGGGGCGGCGCTGATGGTTGCTACACGTTGTCTGCGCGCCGATGAAGCTATGTCGTCTCTTGACGGGGCAACTCTCTTGCTGCTTGCAGGCACCATCCCCTTGGGGATTGCAATGCAAAAGACCGGACTCGCTCAGCTGCTCGTGGACCAACTGATTGCCGTTTCTGGCCAGGTCAGCCCGGTCGTCATGCTCTCCCTATTCTATCTCTTCACCAGCCTCCTGACACAACTGATCAGCAACAACGCCGTTGCCGTTCTCCTCACCCCGATCGCGCTGTCCATGGCCGCCACACTGCATGTGAATCCACAGCCACTCCTGATGACGATCGCCTTTGGGGCGTCGGCCAGCTTTATGACCCCGATGGGTTACCAGACCAACGCAATCGTACGAGGAGCCGGCGGATACACGTTTGGCGACTATCTGCGCATCGGGGTTCCACTGACGGTCATTATGTGGGCGTTGGCTACTGTTTTGATTCCGCTTTTATGGCCGTTGTGATACTGTGCACCGAGGCCGCTGGTCTGCGATAATGTCCGGCACGAGCAGGACGCTTACTCACCGTCTTTCATTTAGGAGGAACCTACATGTCCACGCCATCGTTGGCAGAGAGGGATTGGAGCGGAGGTGTCGTTCGTTACCCTGACCCCGCTGTCGAAGTGCTTGATGACCGCTTCAGCAAGTACAGAATCGGCAACGCCGTCGTCGAACGCCTTTTCACAGGTTGCCGCTGGGCAGAGGGTCCAGTGTGGTTTGGAGACGCCCGATGTCTGATCTGGAGTGATATTCCCAACAATCGAATGTTGCGCTGGACCGAGGAGAGCCAGGAGGTAAGCGTCTATCGCTGCCCCTCACATCACAGTAACGGCAATACCCGCGATCGCCAGGGTAGGCTCATAACCTGCGAGCACACGGGCCGCCGCGTTACCCGCACCGAGCACGACGGCTCGATCACTGTCTTGATGGACAGTTTCGAAAGCAAGAGGCTCAGCTCTCCTAACGATGTCGTGGTTCATTCAGACGGCAGCGTCTGGTTCACCGACCCCGGTTACGGAATTATGCTCAACTATGAAGGCAAGGTCGCCGAAGCGGAGCTGCCCACCCGCGTCTATCGTCTGGACCCCGAAACACGTGAGGCAACAATCGTAGCCGACGACTTTCTGCGCCCGAACGGGCTCTGCTTCTCCCCCGACGAGGACCTCCTGTACATCGTGGATACAGGACGCTCGCACGATCCTGACGGCCCTTCCCACATCCGCGTCTTCGACGTCACCGCCGATAACCGCCTTGAAAATGGCCGCGTCTTTGTCGACATGAACCCCGGCATGGCCGACGGCATTCGTTGCGATGAGGACGGCAATCTTTGGGCCGCGGCCGGTTGGGCCGGCCCTGGCTTCGACGGCGCCCACTGCTACGCGCCGGACGGTACCCGCATTGGCCAGATCCATCTGCCCGAAATCTGCGCGAATCTCTGTTTTGGCGGTGCGGCAAAGAACAGGCTGTTTATGGCGGGAAGCCAGTCGCTCTACGCAGTATACGTTGAAACGACCGGCGCACAGCTGCCGTAAATTCAATCAACAAGAAGGAGTTTCTAGATGTCCTACAGCATTCACTCAACACTGCAGAATATTCTGAGCAATGAGCAGGCCAAGGCCATCCTGGACAAGCACATGCCAGGCGCCTCATCCCACCCAGACCTGCCTATGGCAATGCATCTGACCTTGCAGCAGATTTCCTACTACCCGGAAGCGGTCGACGCAGGCCTTTCCCAGGAGAAGCTGCAGGCCATTGACGCCGAACTGAAGGCCCTCGGGTGAGGAGTCGGCGCCACCACGAAAAGTCTGGCGAGATTACAGGTTTCCGCGGCGGCGCGCCATTTCAAAGGCGTCGTCCTGCGGTGTGTAATTGAGAACCGCCTTCGTGTCGGTCATGTCCAGGCGCTTGTAGCGATTGTCCGAAATGCCGTGAAAGTTGCCAAACAGAACATCGTCGCCCGCCTCGACCGCCGCCGCGATCAGGCCCGCATTGTCCTCCAATGTCTGAATAATCTCTACATACTCGTGATCCCAGTGGATCCATTCCGAGTCGCGGTCCTGTACGGCGCCGAAACGGAGACATAGTGAGGAAAGACCGTGCGCGGCCGAATAATAGCGCGCCAGGGCCTCGCCCCAGCACTTTGTCGCGCCATACAGGTTGATGGGATAAACGGGCTGGCTGGTGTGAACCTGCTGATCGCGTGGATAGCCTAACACTGCATTGATGCTGCTCGCATAGACAACCCGACGGCAACCGGCCTGACGGGCGGCTTCAAACACATTGTAGGTGGCTATTACATTGTTGGGCAGAAGACTCTCCCAGGAGGCGTCCATGTTCGGATCCGCCCCCAGGTGGACCACCGCGTCGACGCCTTCAAAGAGCGATCGAATCGCGTCGAAATCGCTCAAATCCGCCTGCGTGAAGGGAGCGCCCTTCGTATCCTCCGGTTCAGCAATATCCGTAAGGACGAAACTGTAGGAGTCTGCATAGGCATTGTGGAAAAAACTGCCAATTTTACCGGCCGCACCGGTAAGCAATACTTTCCGAGTCATATAAGGACCTCATGTGACATCTGAGAGGCAGGCAGTTAGCCACGCTCTGCCGGATCATCCCACTTTTTCTATTACGCCAACGTACTGCCCGCCGGTACCGCCTATGAATTCAGCAACGCGCCAACCGGTACCCTCCACGATCTCCTGCATCTCCGCTTGAGAGACCATCAGATAGTCGAACCAATCGCCGATCAACTGGCGGTATCGCACGCGCAGGCGAATCTCGCCGGCCATTCGCCCCCTCTGGCGGTTTCGATCATGATAGCCAAGATGCTCCGGCTTGTCTGTTCCATAGATGTCGAGCGACTCAGCCACGATGCGGGCATCCTGACTGGTGATGTTCTTGAGCCGCCGGAGCATCCACTTTGCCCGGCGGGGGTTTGCCAACAGACCAAAGTTGTTACCCATCATCAGAACGGTATCAAAAGTACCGAGAGATGCGTCAACTCTGTGGAACGGCAACTGCTTCACATTCTTAACGCCCCGCTTTCGACAGATCTCGAGCGCGCCGGGCGACACATCGATGCCTACCACCTCATGGCCTCTGTCCTGCAGATACAGCGCAAAGCGGCCGGCTCCCACACCAACATCAAGGACGCGGCCATGTACGAATTCCATCGCTTGCTGCATACGCGGAGGCCAATCGTTGTAAGGTGCGAAGTAGGCGGGCAGATTGTCTGTTGCCATGAGATAACCGTCATCCCGCTCGATAAACTCACTGCAGTCTTCACCTGCAAGATGGTCGGCCAGGAGAAGTCCGAAGGCATCCTGCTTCCGTCCGCTGTTCATCCAAAGTACTCCACATGACTACAAGAAATCAGGTCCTGTCAGTGGTTGTCCATCTTAAACGCCCGTGCTATAAAGAGCAAGCAAACGACCATGGCATAGTAGGACAAGTAAGAGTCCGATTCTTGTAAAGGAAGACAAAATGGCCGCCAAGAATTCCAGCCGGATCCCGGTAGACAGCGACGACAGCAGCCTCTTTGACGTCCAGACCAATGCCGCCGGTCCCACTGGCTCCTTGCCTCTGGACGAAGAGTTCCTGCGCAACGCGCCCAGCGGCGACATCTTCGGGCTCACCCAAGACGCCGGTATGGGCTGGAACCCCCGGCGGCTGCGTAATCCGGAGTTCCTCATCCTCAGTACACAGGGCGGTATCCGTGCCCCGGACGGCACTCCGGTCGCCCTCGGCTACCATACCGGCCACTGGGAAGTCGGACTGCTGATGGAGGCCGCGGCCGCCCGCCTCAAGGATCTTGGCATGGTACCCTTTGCCGGTTTCGTCACAGACCCTTGCGACGGACGTTCGCAGGGCACGACCGGAATGATGGACTCCTTGCCCTACCGCAACGACGCTGCAATTGTCCTGCGCCGCCTCATTCGCTCGCTGCCTACGCGAAAGGGTGTGATGGGCGTGGCAACATGCGACAAGGGTCTGCCAGCCATGATGATCGCCCTTGCAGCACAGCGAGAACTACCCATCGTGCTCGTGCCCGGCGGCGTGACCCTGCCCCCCAGCGACGGCGAAGACGCCGGCAAGGTGCAGACCATCGGCGCCCGCTTCTCCCACGGCGAAATCACGATGGAAGAGGCCGCTGAGTTGGGTTGCCGGGCCTGTGCCTCGCCCGGAGGTGGCTGCCAGTTCCTCGGTACGGCCGCCACATCTCAGGTTGTAGCCGAGGCCCTGGGTCTCACTCTGATGCATGCCGCGTTGGCGCCCTCCGGTCAACCGATATGGAGGGATGCAGCTGATCGGTCAGCCCAAGCCTTAGTATCACTACACGAAAATGAAGTCGCCTGCGCCGACATTCTCACCGAAAACGCCCTCCATAACGCCATGGTCGTACACGCCGCCTTTGGAGGTTCGACCAACCTGCTGCTCCACATCCCCGCCGTCGCCCACGCTGCCGGTCTGCCACGACCCAGTGTCTCCGACTGGCAGCGCATCAACGCCGAGGTGCCGCGACTCGTCGACGTCCTGCCCAACGGGCCCAAGGGCCATCCTACGGTCCAGGCCTTCCTCGCCGGCGGCGTACCCGAGGTGATGCTCCACCTGCGCGACCTGGACCTCCTGCATCTGGACGCCGTCACCGTCCACGGCCGCCCGCTCGATGAACTGCTCGACGAATGGCAGGGAAGCGAACGCCGCAAACGCCTGCGTGAACGCCTATTCTCGGCCGACGGCGTCGATCCCAATGACGTCATTATGGACCCAAAGACCGCGTCAGCGCGCGGGCTGACCAGTACCGTTACCTTCCCCACCGGCAACCTGGCTCCCGAGGGGTCGGTCATCAAGAGCACGGCTATTGATCCCTCTGTGGTTGACCCGGACGGCGTCTACCGCAAGACGGGCCCGGCCAGGGTCTTTACCAGCGAACGCGAGGCGATTGCCGCCATCAAAGGCAACCATGAGAAATCGATTCAGGCGGGTGACGTTATCGTCCTGATCGGTTGTGGCCCGATGGGAAGCGGAATGGAGGAGACCTATCAGCTGACGTCGGCTCTACGCTATCTGCCCTTTGGAAAGCAAGTCGCTCTCGTCACCGATGCGCGATTCTCCGGCGTAAGCACGGGGGCCTGTATCGGCCACGTCGGTCCTGAGGCACTGGCGGGCGGCGCAATCGGCCGCGTTCGGGAAGGGGATACGGTTCAGATTGAAGTGGACACAGTCAACCTGCAGGGCAGACTGGATCTCCTGGCCCCACATAGTAGCAATGAAAGTGGTGTTGGCGGCAATGGCTCAGCCGCGATGCAGCGTGAGGAAGGTTCCGAGCTATTGGCCAACCGTTCTCTTCATCCCGACCTGGCCGCCGACCCTAGGCTTCCTGACGATACTCGCCTGTGGGCGGCACTGCAGGCCGTAAGCGGCGGCACCTGGGCCGGCTGCGTCTATGACACGGACCGCATCCTGGAGGTCCTCGCCGCCGGGGAGAAAGCCTTGGCTGAGCAGTAAGGGAACGGCCAGACACAGCCTCGATACAAGTCCTCGGCCGTCCCCTACTGTCATGACTTGGGAAGCATCGACGATTAACAGCCGTTCTTTAGGGGTCGCTGCAATCGCGGGTGAATCCGCACTGAGTACAAATGATCTTGCAGTGGCGTTTGGTTACACCGCCACCGCACAGCCAGCAGAAAGTGTCGTCCACCGGCTCGTAGACCGGGACGAATTCGGTCTCCGCGGCTTCGACTCGATGCACGTAACTCTCTCGCTCTATTCGTCCGTCCTGCCCGTAGAAAGTGGCCTCATATCCCTGGAATTCGCCGCCTTCATACAGAAACTTCGCCGAAAAGAATCGGTCCTCGAATAGCCACGGGATAAACATCCTGTCGCCCGGCCACAGGTTCAGCTCCAGCAGACGGTCGTTGTCGATCCAGGCAAGCCTTCCCTCCAGAGAATCGCGTAGCTGCCCCGTCCAGTGCTTGGCAAGGAAGAGCCACACATACCAGTCTGCCTCGCCATCGAAGTTGGGGAAGGTGATCTGCCCCCGAAGCGCCGGGTCTATGCAAACAAGCCCGCTTTCCTCGCAAACCTCTCGCACCACACACTCTTCGGGCGATTCCCCTGGCTCAAACTTCCCGCCAAGACCGTTCCATTTGCCCTCGTGGTAGTCGTTGGCGCGCTTGACCCTGTGCAGCATGAGTGTCTGACCGGGCCGCTGCACATAACAGAGCGTTGCAAGTTTTAGGTTGAAATTGCCCATGTTCAGAACGCCGCCAGCTCCTTTCCAACTGTGTAGATCTTCGCCGCGCTGGGACGGTATGCGTCCTCCAAGGTAGGGCTGAAGGGAACAGGAACGTCCAGGCCCGTCAACCGCTGAATCGGCGCATCCAGCCACTCAAACGCCTCCTGTGCGATCAGCGCCGCCACCTCCGCGCTGACTCCGGTGTTCCCTGTGGCACTGTGGACGATAAGTACTTTGCCCGTCTTGCGTGCGCTTTCGAGGATTGCTTCGGTGTCCAGGGGCTTGAGCGTGCGCAGATCGAGGATTTCGACGTCAACGCCCTCCTCTGCCAGCTGGGAAGCCGCCTCGTGGGCTTCCCGCACTTGAGCTCCATAAGTGATGACTGACAGATCCGCGCCTTCCCGCGCCAAATGGGCCTCTCCAATCGGAACCGTGTAGTCGCCTTCCGGCACGGGCCCGCGCTCCGATCTGTAAAGGATCTTGCTCTCCATGTAAATGACCGGGTTATTGTCGCGTATCGCTGCCACCAGTAGACCCTTGGCATCTGCCGGCGTCGCCGGCGCTACGACCTTGAGACCGGGTGAGTGTGTAAACCACGCCTCCGGGTTCTGACTGTGGAAGGGTCCGGAACGCAGGCCGCCGTCGCTCGGCGCCCTGATCACCCATGGCACAGGAGCCCCCCAGCGGTAGTGATTCGTGGCGGCGAACTGCACGATGCTGTCGAAACCGCTGGAAATGAAGTCGGCGAACTGCATCTCTATCACCGGCCGCATCCCCATCAGCGCCATGCCAGTACCCATGCTGATGAATGCGTTCTCGCACATAGGCGTGTTGAAAATGCGCTCGGGCGGGTATTTCTCCGTCAGCGGTTTCGTTACTTTGAAGGCGCCGCCGAAAGGGCCGGCCACGTCTTCGCCGAAAATTATCACTTCCGGGTCGCGCGCCATCTCCACATCTAGCGCATCTGTGATCGCCGCAATGTATGTCATTTCCTCAGTGCTGTTCATCTCTGTCGTTCTCTTGCCCGCCGCTCTGGAGTCGTTACCGCGGCCGAATGTAGAATTGTTTCAGATATTTTAACATAGGCGCGCCATGTAGGCGCGGCAGAAGATTCAAATAGTGTGAAGGCCGCTCTGGTGTGGCGCCGGAGACGGGACTGATGTTAGGACACGTTCAGATAGGTGCATCCCAAAATAGGTGCGAACATTAGCATACCTCTGGCGCCAGACAGACGACGACGAGTCCGCGTTCAACTCTGATGCAATGGGAAGCGACGCCTCTGACAACTGACCACTAACCACTGACCACTGCAGTTCTGGGCGGTCGGGCCTA
>JAPPKG010000045.1:0-513 GCA_026914085.1 Caldilineaceae bacterium
CTTCGACTGCCCACAGTATGCCAAAGGAGGAACGATTGCTCAAAGGTAGGCGCCCTTTGGAAAGCTCGGGCACGCGTTTCGAATGCCTAACCGTGATCTCTCGCGGCAACCGCATTTGGACAGGCCCCGCCCCTGCCTGTATACTGTCGGAAACTGAATACTGAACGTCAGGGGTGCCCATGGTCCGGATGCCAGGGCTGAAAAGGCGAAGCCGGTTAGAGTCCGGCGCTGTCCCGCAACTGTAAGGGAGACAATCCCGCCCACCCTTCCAACACGAAGGGAGTCTCAAACGAGAAACGGGCAGGAGTTTCCCAAGCCAGGTCGACCGCCTCTGTCGTGCTCTTGAAACATCTCGTGGATTGGGTGACGGAGTGAAGCCTCTGCATTTTGGGGCAAGCATGACCGGTAGCGTGCCATAACGGGAGAGAAGCGGAGGTTTTTTTTTTTTTTGGTTTTTAAGTGTCGGGGGCGGGGGGTAAAACAAACCAAGAAAGTGAAGGGGAAAATATTAGA
>JAPPKG010000045.1:523-16822 GCA_026914085.1 Caldilineaceae bacterium
TTTTTTCGTTTTTTTTAATTTTTTGTTGTTTTGGTGTTGTTTTTTAAGCCTCTTTTTTTTTTGTAAAATTTGCCGGTTTGCTTCTTTTCTGTTCTTTTTTGGCACGTTTCTGTTTTTCGGCTGTTTCGGGTGACGCGGCAGGGGCCTCAACCATATACCATTCATGAGGAGAAACTGATGCGAAGTCTGCCCGCCCACCTTCTTGTACTCGCAATCCTGGTTCTAAGTGCCTGCGTTGCGCAGCCAGCCGCGGTTGCCTCGCCACAGGACAGTACCGCAGCAGGCACGGCCGGTGCGACGGCGCCCCCAACCGAGAATCTGCAGGACGGCTGTGTCGAACTGTACGATCCGGCGATCGACTACTTTCCACAGAAGCTGTCAGTTGCCTATGCCTCCGGCTTCGCTGTCGAATATCACAACAACTACAAGATCGTTACCGTAACCAATCCGTGGCAGGGGGCGCAGGAGAGTTTCCGCTATGTGCTTCTCCAGTGCGGCACGCCGGCTCCTCAGGACGTTGAAGGCGAAGTAATCGAAGTGCCGGTAAGTAACATCATTGCCATGTCGACCACCTACCTTCCGACGCTGGAAGACCTCGGTCTGATAGACAGGCTGATCGGGTTGGACAGCTACATGTGGACGACCAACCCCGCGGTGCGCGCGCGCATCGAGTCAGGCGAAATCGCCGAAATCGGCGGCGGCGCTGCCGTCAACGTGGAGCTTACGCTCGACCTGGATCCTGCCTTGGTCATGACATATGGGACCGGCTTTTCCGACTTCGACACGCATCCCGTGCTGCTGGAAGCGGGGATACCGGTCGCGCTCAACGGTGACTTTGTTGAACAGAGCCCCCTGGGCCGTGCCGAGTGGATGAAGTTCATAGCCATGTTCTTCAACCGCGAAGCCGACGCCGCAACGCAGTTTGACATCGTCGCCACCGAATATAACGCTGTAGCCGAACTGACGGCAACGCTTACCGAGCGGCCCTCGGTGTTGATCGGGAGCGTCTACAACGGCACCTGGTATGTCTCGGGCGGCGGAAGCTACATGGCCAAACTGCTGGCCGACGCCGGCGCCGCCTACCTCTGGTCGGGAGAAGGGGACGTCGGTGCCCTTCCGCTCGACTTCGAGTCGGTCTACGCTGTGGCGGCGGACGCTGAATTCTGGCTCAACCCGGACAACTCTTTCTGGCTCACCGTCGACGACGTGCTCGAAAGCGATCCCCGCTACGGCGACTTTGCGCCGCTCAAACAGGGCCAGCTATTCAACAACAATGCCAGGGTGAACGAAAATGGGGGCAACGCCTACTACGAAGAGGGCGCAGCCCATCCCGAAAAGGTGTTGAAGGACCTTGTAAAGATTCTTCACCCGCATCTTTTGCCGGAACACGAACTCAGGTTTTACCAGCAGGTTCAGTAACCGATTTTTCGTCGTGACCGGAGAGTGACAGGCCCGGTCGGTGAGTGATTGGAGGCACGGGAGCTCCGTGAAAGCAGGTCTTACCGGCATAGCGGTCGCATTCCAATTCCTGACCATCGTGCCGCCGCTCCTGCGTCGCCCGCTGGCGCCAGACGAGTTGGGGAGATCAGTCACCTTCTTCCCCCTCGTCGGCCTCCTGATCGGGCTGCTGCTGCTCGGGCTGCATAGCGTTCTGTCAACCATCTTCTCGGACCTGCTGACGTCCGCGATTCTGCTCGGTGTCTGGACCCTGTGCAGCGGTGCCCTGCATTTCGACGGCCTTCTGGATACGGTGGACGGCCTCCTGGGCGGTCGTGATGCAGAAGATCGAATGCGCATCCTGCGCGATGCGCGTGTCGGTTCGTTTGCCGTCGCAGCCGGCGGTACTGTGTTTCTGTTGAAGTTCGCAGCCATCGGAAGCATTGGGGCAGCCGGCGCACTCGTCGTCGCGCCGGTCGCGGGCCGATGGCTGACCAGCATGGCTGTCGTTCTCTTCTCGTATGCTCGCCCTGCCGGTCTGGGCCGGGACATGAAGGACAATGCTGGCTGGCCTCATGCCGCTGGCGCGACCGCAATTGCCGCCGCGACGGTTGGATTCCTGGCGCCGTCAGTGGGCATCGCCGCCACCGGCGCAGCCGTGGTCCTGGCTTGCATCTGCGCCTGGACTCTTGTCAGGTTCACACTGTCGCGCATCCCAGGGCTGACCGGCGATATCTACGGCGCATTGTGTGAAGTCGGTGAGACAGTCTGCATCGTGACGCTGGCAGCAAACTGGTCCGCATAGGGTCCAAGGGCCTCGACAACGCGAGCCCTCGGAAGAAACGGGTCGATGGCTGAGAACTGACCTGACTTTCGGATAGTCGTTGACAAATTCCCGGCACTGCTTGACCCGCAGGCTGGACAGAGGACAGGTTTTCGTGGGGGAACTGATACTGATTCTAGGCGGCGCGCGCAGCGGCAAGAGCGCAGAAGCAGTGCGCATAGCAACGGAGCGCACAGATGGCCGGGTGCTCTTTGTGGCCACCGCCGAGCCCGGTGACGATGAAATGCGGTTTCGCATAGAGAAGCACAGGGGAGAGCGGCCCGCCCACTGGCACACACTGGAAGCGCCCTGCAACGTCGGCAAGGCGATCGGTCGACAGCCCCAGGGATTCTCGACTATTATCGTGGACTGCATCACTCTGCTGGTGTCGAACCTGTTGGTCGACAAGCCGGACCCCTATGCCGAAGCGGTCCGTGAACGCGTGGATCAGGAAATTGGGGAGATAGTGAGGGCGGCGAACGGTATGCCGTGTACGAGCCGGATGATCGTCGTTTCCAACGAGGTGGGTACCGGCATGGCGCCCCTCACCCCTTTGGGGAGAGCCTTTCGCGACTTGGTGGGTCAGGCCAATCAGACATTGGCAGCCGCCGCCGATCGGGCGATCCTTATGGTGGCGGGACTTCCACTGGTTCTGAAGGGTGAGGGAACCCGGGGAACCGCCTCGGTCCTTTTGGGGGCAGAGGCAAACGCAGCCTCTGTGAAAGATGAATAGAGAAAACGTTCCCTTTGCAGCATCCAATTTTCGGATCCCCGCTTCGTTGACGAGGAGCCTCTCTGCAGGACCTGGCCTGATGCTGGCCGGGCTGGCGCTGCTGGCTCTGGCGGCCTTCATGTTGAGCCTGGCGGTGGGCTCCGTACGCATCCCTCTTGACGAGATCGTGGCCGTGCTACTGGGGGGGGACGCCTCTAAGCCGGCATGGGCGACGATCGTTCTCAAATTTCGCCTGCCCAAAGCACTGACCGCGATGCTGGCCGGCGCCGCGCTCTCGGTCAGCGGTCTGCAGATGCAGACCCTGTTTCGAAATCCTCTTGCAGGGCCGTTCGTGTTGGGGATCTCCTCCGGCGCCAGTCTTGGTGTGGCACTGACCGTGCTGCTGGCGGGCGTGGCGGTCGGCCTGGGCGGCAGCACCACCCTTCTGGCCGGGATCAGCCTTGCCGGCGATACCAGCCTGGCCCTGTCCGCGATTATCGGCTCCGGCTTGGTACTGCTTCTTGTCATGTCGGTGGCTCGCAGAGTGCAGAGCGGTATGACGCTGCTCATCCTCGGCCTGATGTTCGGGTACACGACCAGCGCCCTGGTGAGCGTGCTGATCTATTTCAGCGTCGTTGAGCGCATTCAAGCCTACATCTCTTGGACGTTCGGAACTTTCGGCGGCGTCACTTGGCGCCAGCTCCAGGTCATGGCGCCGGCGATACTCTTGGGGCTGGTAGGCGGCCATCTCCTGATGAAGCCGCTGAATGCGCTGCTTCTCGGCGAAACCTACGCCCAGTCTCTGGGACTGAACGTACGCCGCGTGCGCCTGGGCATCATCGGTTCGTCGGCAATCCTGGCCGGCGTCGTCACCGCTTTCTGCGGGCCGATCGGCTTTCTTGGAATCGCTGTCCCCCATCTCTGCCGCAGCCTGCTACATACGTCGGACCACCGCCTGCTGCTGCCCGCGGTCTCTCTCATGGGCGCAACGCTGGCCCTGGGCGCCGATATCGTCGCCGGGCTGCCCGGCAGTCAGCTGACGCTGCCCCTCAATGCCGTGACCGCGCTGCTGGGCGCCCCGGTTGTCATCTGGGTGATCCTCCGCCAGCGCAATCTGCGGCAGGCCTTCGCCGGTTGACGGGAGTACTGGCATGAGAAACGCGATTGTTCTGCGAACAGAGGACCTCTCCATTGGCTATCGTCGCGCCCGCAGGGATCCTGTTGTAATCGCCATCGATCTGAGTTTTTCCTTGCGGCCGGGGGAGCTGGTCTGCTTGCTGGGCCCGAACGGCGCCGGCAAGTCGACTCTCATGCGCACGCTGGCCCGCCTGCAACCCCCGCTGTCGGGGCAGATCTGGCTGGATGATCGTCCGCTCGACGACCTGCGACCCGGCCAGCTGGCACGTCGACTCAGCATCGTTCTGACCGATCGAGTTGACGTGGGCGCAATGTCCGGATACGGTCTGGTAAGCTTGGGCCGCCACCCCTACACCGGCTGGACGGGAACGCTGGAGGAGCAGGACCAGCAAATCGTTCAGTGGGCGCTGCAGGCCGTTCGCGCCAAAGATCTGGCCGACCGGCTAACTATCGAGATGAGCGATGGCGAACGTCAGAAGGTCCTGATAGCCCGTGCCTTGGCGCAGCAACCGAGAGTGATGCTTTTGGACGAACCGACCGCCTTCCTTGACCTGCCGCGGCGGGTGGAAGTGATGGACCTCCTGCGGCAGCTCGCCAGCGAGAACGGCCAGGCAATTCTGCTCTCCACGCATGATCTGGACCTGGCGCTGCGCAACGCCGACCGGCTGTGGCTGCTGTCGGCCGACGGCGAACTCTTCGACGGCGCGCCTGAAGACCTGATTCTCAACGGCGCTTTTGAGCGCGTCTTCTCCGCCGAAGGCGTGACATTCGACCGCGAACGCGGCTCTTTTCATACCCGCCAGGAAGCCTGCGGACGGCTGCGATTGGAGGGCGACGGCGTTGCTGCCTTCTGGACGCGGCGCGCTCTGGAGCGAATCGGGTACGCGGTGGCGAAAGAAGGGGAGAACGGAGACTTCTCTTCCTACGCCTCGAACCTCCATCCCGCGCAATCGGTCAACGGCGCCGTTACCGTGTGCATGCAGGACGGCAGCCCTATCTACATGCTTGAAATTGAAGGGCGTACGCAATCGTTCGCGACGCTGAACGCTCTGACCACATACCTGCGCCGCGGCGGCGCCAGAGGAGAAGCAGATGCCAAGGCTGACAAAGATCTATACGCGCGGCGGTGACGACGGGACAACTGCCTTGGGCGGCGGCCAGCGTGTGCCCAAGGACGCTCTGCGCGTCCAGTTGTACGGGACGGTTGACGAGTTGAATGCGCACATTGGCGTGGCGCTGGCCAGCGGCCTGTGCGACCGTCTGCAGAGGACGCTGCCTGAGATTCAGAATGAACTGTTCCACCTGGGATCGGATCTGTGCTTTCTGGAAGAAGATAAGGTACGCTACACGCCACCGCAGATCGAAGAGCGCCACGTGGACCGCCTGGAGGCATTGATCGACGAGCTGACACCCGTCGTCGGCCCCCTGGAAAACTTCATTCTGCCAGGCGGCTCGCTGGGCGCATCCCATCTGCATGTCGCGCGAACCGTGTGCCGGCGGGCGGAACGGGAGGCAACTTCACTGGCCAGAGAAGAAGCAATCAATCCCCAGGCGCTGCGCTACCTGAATCGGCTGTCCGACGCGCTCTTCGTGATGTCACGGCTTGAGAATCTGCGACAGGGGGTTGCCGAGCCGCTGTGGGACCCGGCGGCCTGAGCAACGTAGGCGCCTCCCAAAGCGCCGCGGTCCGTTTAACACTACTACAAAGGGCGATCCTTTGCTTCTGCCACGCCTGGCCGACTTGGGGAGATAGATGGAGGAGATTTCAGTGGACCTGCCGGAGATGGCGCCCTACAGGCGTCACATTTTCATCTGTTCAGGGCCGTTCTGCGATCCGGAAGGCAAGGCAAACTGGCTCTATGCACAACTGGCCCGCAAGTTAGGCGAACTGGGCGAATATGACAATCCCTTGCGCGTTAAACGCGGCACTTCGCCTTGTTTGGGCGTTTGCCACAGCGGGCCCGTCGCTGTCGTCTACCCTGAAGGCATCTGGTACTGCCAGGTCGATGAAGCCCTGCTGGACAGAATCGTCGAAGAGCATCTCCGCAACGGAAGACCCGTGGAGGAAGCGGTCTACCATCGGCTCGCAGACAATGTTCACTCGAGTGATATCAGGTAGGCGTAAACTGCTTTGAGTCCGTCCGGGCTGATCTTGGTCGAGCCAAACAGGTGATCGGGTCCAAGTTCGCCCCCGGTGCGAATCAGATCTTCGAACTCGTCTTCGCTCAGAGTGAGACCCACGAGCGACGAAGCCTCATCAGTGCCCGCAGCCCCTTCGCCGTGGCACTCGACGCACCGATTACCGTAGACAAACTCGCCCGTCGCGATATCCGGCTCCTCGGCAGCCTCCTCTTCATCCTCCTGTCTGTCGGCCTCGCTCGCCTCTTCCAAATCCGTTACCGGCGTCGGCTGGTCAAAGCGGGCCGCCGGCATCGTCGGCACCGCGCTGCTGTCGCCGGCCGTTCCACCGTCGGATTCGGTCGGCTCATCGCCCGGTCCACATCCTGCCGCCAGTGCAAGAAGCAAGAGAAGAACGGCGAAGATTGGCAAAGGGCGTTCAGTGATTCGTGCAATTGTCATTTTTTTCAGTACCATCTTGCCAGCTCCCTGCCTCGTTTTTCCCTACCTGCTCAACGCGCGCGGTCACGTACTGCGGCAAAGGGCGTAACAGCTAGCTGAATGTCAGTTCTATCATTCGATCATCTTCGGGTCAAGCGCGTCCCGCAGGCCGTCGCCGACAAAGGAGAACCCAAGCATGGCCAGCGCAACGGCAATGGTTGGGAAGAGAGCCAGATGCCAGTAGACGCGTACATAGGCATTGCTGACGCCGACCATCTTGCCCCAGCTGGGGATTGGATCGTTGATGCCGATACCGAGAAAGCTCAGTCCGGCCTCCCCGAATATCGCCGCCGGGATACCGAAACTGATCGAGACCAGTATCGGTGTCAATGCATTGGGAAGCAGATGGCGCAGAATGATCCGATTCTGACTCACCCCCGTGCAGCGCGCCGCCTCGACATATTCCTTTTCCCGCAGCGAAAGAATCTGCCCCCGCGTCAGCCGGGCGATACCGATCCAGCTGGTGATGCTGAGGGCGAAAATTACCTTCGTGATTCCCCCACCCCAGACCGATATGATCAGAATCGAGAACATCAAACCGGGGAAGGCGGTCATCGTGTCGATGAAACGGGAAATGATAAAATCGGTTCGGCCTCCCACATATCCTGCCAGGCTGCCTAGCGGTACCCCGACCAGAAAGGCCACCATCTGCACCGCGATGCCGACGGTCATCGACGTCCGCGCGCCGTAGATGAGACGGCTCAGATAGTCGCGGCCCACTTCGTCTGTGCCGAGCGGGTGCCCGGGAAGTTCAAAGGGAAAGCGCAGTACACGATCAAAGTAGACCTTGTCGTAGGGAAAAGGGGCAACCAGGTCGGCGAATACCGCCAGGAAAAGAAAGAGCAGAACGATTGCAAGACCGATTACGGCCAGCCGGTTGCGCATGAACCTGCGGGCTGCGTCTTGCCAGAGAGTTCGGTGACGTTCCCCGTCCGCTGGCGCCAGGTCTAAACCGGTTGCAACCCTGGCCGTCACTATACTCCTCCCTCCGCGCCCAGCCGCACGCGCGGATCGATCCAGGTATAGACGATATCAGTGAACAGATAGGTAAGACTCCACAAAAAGGCGATCAGCAGGAAGAGGGCCATGATCATCGGATAATCGCGGTTGAATATGCTGGTAACGAAGAACTTGCCCAGGCCGTTGATGCGAAACACCGCCTCGATAAATATGCTGCCTGTCAGCAGATTGGGAATGATGACGCCCAGGGCGGTCACCATCGGAATCAGCGCGTTGCGCAGGATATGGCGTAGCATGATCGCCCTGTTGCCCAGCCCCTTTGCCCTGGCTGTACGCGTAAAGTCCTGGCGCATCACGTCCACCATACTGGAGCGCGTATAACGGGCGATGATCGCCAGCGGGCCCAGCGCATAAGCGACGACCGGCATGATCCAGTCGGTGCAGACAAAAGCGCTCCCGATTAGACAGGATTCGGATGCATTCCAGCCGCCCATCGGCAGCCAGTCGAGACGCACGGCAAAAAACAGGATCAGCCACATCGCCACCACAAAGCTCGGCACCGTGATCCCCAACATGGCGATGAAAGTTGTTATGTTGTCGATCCAGGAGTTCTGGTGATAGGCAGCGTAGATTCCCAAGGTTATCCCAACGCCGAACGCGAGCAGTACGGTCATCGCCCCCACTTGCACCGTCACTTTCCAGCTCTTGGCAATCAAAGCGGTCACGGTTGTGGTCGGCTGCTGGTAGGGAATGCCAAAGTCAAAATACAGAACCACATTCTTCATGTAGTTCAGGTACTGAATGTGGATCGGTTTGTCGAGGCCGTACTTGCGTAGAATGTTTTCTTTGGCAGCCGGCGGCAGGGGAGCTTTGGTTTCGTCAAAGGGGCCGCCCGGCACCTGGTGCATCAGAAAGAAGGTGACAACGGATACAACAAAAAGGACAAGGACCAGTGAGAGAATCCGTCCCAAAATGTAACGTGCCATAGCGTTGTCAGGGTTCGTGATACGGTGGCGGGAGGCCACCTTGGTGGCCTCCCGCTTTGCTCAATCGCAACTTTAGTGTTTGGGACACGCCTTCAGAACGCTACTCGGTAATGTAAATCAGCGAGATGTCCTGATCATTACCCCAGTGCCAGCCGGTAATGCCCTGAGAGTCAGCATCGCGGATCGTGCCCTGTACCCACGACTGCATCAGGTCTCCAGCCCAACGATGGGCAATGAAGATCCCGCCAACGTCGTCCACCAGGACGCGTTCGGCGTCGCGGAACATCTGATCGCGCAGCTCCGGATTGCCGACCATGCCGGCCGCCTCGGTGACAAGGGCGTCAAACTCATCGTTCTTCCACGAGTGCCGCCCGCCCGACTTCCACACGTTGCCCAGCAGATTGGCCGGATCAAGGAAGTCCATGCCGTAGTCTACGGCTCCGAATGTCAGCTCTGTGGGCTTGGCATTCAGTGCATCCATGTAGACCTTACGGTCCACGTTTGAAATTTCAAGGTTGATGTTCAGGCACTCGGTGATGGAGGCCGCAACCGCCTGATAGACCGCAGCCATTGCCGGCGCCTCGCCGCGCAGCATCATGACCAGGTCGGGGAATCCCTCGCCGCCGGGATAGCCGGCCGCGGTCAGGTGCTCGTTGGCCAGGTCGCAATCGTAGTTCTGATACTCTCGCAGATTGCCCTCGGTGTCTGAGGAGGGGTAGCCCGGCATCAGCATTGAGTAGGCGGGCATCGCCTTGATCTCGCCGTACACGCTGGCCACGATGTTTTCGCGGTCAACCGCGTGGGCGAAGGCTTTGCGAACGTCTAGGTTGCTGAACGGTTCGGTGAAGGTATCGAACAACAGATAGTCTGTGCGGAAGTCGCCGAAGTGGCGCAGGTAGTTGCTGGCCATCTCCTCATCACGCAGGATCAGCTCGAAATCGGCCGGTGTCAGCGCGCCGTAGGGCACCTTGTCGATGTCGCCGTTCTGGTAAGCGGCGAAGAATGTGCTGGGGTCCATGAAGATGCATTCCATGCGCTTGATCAGCGGCGGGCGGAACCCCTTGTAGGTCGGGTTGGCTTCGACGACGATCTTGTTGCCGGGATCGAACTCGGCCAGAACGAAGGGGCCCGACGAAACCGAAGTTTCCAGGCTGCTGTTATAGTACGGGCCATGCTCTTCCAGGGCCTTCTTCTGCAGCGTGAACGCGAATTTCATCACACCGGGAAGCGGCGGGAAGACATCCTCCGTCTCGACCTCGAGGGTCAGGTCATCCACGGCGCGCACGCCCAGCTCCTCGGGCGGCAGCTCACCGGCGATGATCTTGCTCCAGTTCTTGATGCCGCCATCGGCCAGAAAACTGTAGAACCAGGAGAAGTCCCAGCCGTGTTCCGGCGTGGCCGTGAGTCGGAAGGTGGCCTCGTAGTCATAAGCAGTCAGCGGCGTGCCGTCGCTCCAGACCTGGCCAGGCCGCAGGTGGAAGGACCAGACCTTCCCGTCTTCGGAGACGTCCCAGCTCTCGGCAGCGCCGGGAATCACGTTGAAATCCTTGTCCAGTGACACCAGTGTATCCTGGAACAGATCGGCAAGGCAGTACCTGTTGTAGACCGCCACCGGGAAGTCAAATGTGGAGGCGCTCTGGTTTATGTCGGCCGCTACCCTGTAGACCTGCTCATCATAGGGCTTGGCGTCGGCAGGCAGTTCCGTACCGTATACGGTAACGTTGCCCGCTGTTTCTTCCATCGCCTCCTCGGACGCTGGCTCCATGGGTTCCGGCCCAGCTGCCGGAACGCAGGCCTGGAGGAGCAGCCCCAGGAGAAGAAGGAGGGGCAGTCCATAGGTGATCCATCTTGATCGGCGAACAGCTTGTGTTGTCACTGATTTCTCCTTTGACATTGGTGAAAAGGTGGAAAAGGTGCGAGAGCGGAAACAACGGCGCAGTTTCTATCCTGCACAGCGTTGCCGGCTCAGACAGCGTGAATTAGATGCGAGGGATGCAAGCGTCGATCTCGCCCGCTAGTCTAAGTCAGTGTGCCCGTGATTACAAATTTTCCCGGTGGCGCGCGCGTCTTAAATCTCAGATCGCGCGAAAACCGGGCCACTCCGCCTGCAGCCTGCATTCAGCTGGCCAGTGTCCCAGGGTGACCCGGTCGTCGTTCGCTATTTTCGCTTCTCAGGCGCACCTTACTTGGTTTCAGGTCGTCTGACGCAACACTCGCCCCCTACAGCCGTGGAGACTTCGGCCGTTACTCTGCCCAGGACCCCTGCGCCATCATGCCGCCGTCTACATTTACGTATTCGCCTGTCATGAAGGAGGCGGCGTCGCTGCTGAGAAAGAGAACAACCGAGGCAATATCCTCCGGTTTGCCGATGCGGCCCATGGGATGCGTTCTTTCCGCGGCTGTTCGCAGCGCCTCCAGGTCGTGGTTCACACTCTCCATCGCCAGGCTGGTCTCAATGGTGCCGGGGTTTACAGCCAGTACGCGAATATTCTGTTCCGCATACTCCAGCGCCAACTGCTGTGTGAGCGAGATCATGCCCCCCTTGCTGGCAGCGTAGGCCGGCACGCCTTTCATCGACTGGCGGCCCTGCACGCTCGCAATGTTGACGATAACGCCCCCGCCCTGCTTCAACATGAAAGGCACCGCGTACTTTGACATCAGGAAGCCGCTCTTCAAGTTGACGTCCAGTATGCGGTCCCAGGTCTCCTCCGGAAACTCGTGCGCGGGTAGGTAGCTGTCCACCGGCTGAATGCCGACGTTATTGACCAGAACGTCCACGCTGCCCGTCGCTGCGGCCTGGTTCACCAGCGCCTCACAAGTTGCCGCCCCGGAAACATCGGCGTTGACAAAGGTAATCGTTCCGGCCACCGAACTGTTTTCGGCCTCCATCTTGGCGCCGGCTTCCGTGTCGACGTCGGCGCAGAATACGTGGGCCCCGGCCTGGGCGAATGCCCTCGTAACACCTTCGCCTATACCCTTCGCGCCTCCAGTAACAATCACGGTCTTTCCGCTGAAATCGCTCATAGTGCTTTCTCCATTGGTTCAGAAGTTTTGCCGTTGTTGAGTCGTGCACACATTATCGTTCCAATGCCAGAAATTCCGCAATGGTTCGTGCCTCCTCTGGCGTGACTCCCACTGCGGTCATCGTAGTTCCCGGCGCAAATTGGGTGGGATTCTCGATGAATTCGGCCAGATTTTCTCGCGTCCAGACGATGTCCAGCCCCCTCACCGCGGCCGAGGCTTCGAAGCCCGCAACGCTGCCTGCCCGCCTGCCAATTACACCGGCCAGGTGCGGGCCGGCACTATGTTCAGCCGACAATCTGTGGCAACCCGCACAGAATGCAGTGAAGAGCCCGGCGCCGGGATCGCTCGCCCCCTCGTCCTGTGCTGGGAACGGAGGAGCCTCATCCGCAGGCGCGGGAGCGAGGTATGGAGTCCCGAATGTATAACTGCCCTCCCAAACAGGTCCTCTCCAGAAGACCTCGCCGTCAGGGCTCTCATCACGAACCACCTGTCCCGTATAAACGTGTTCGACTTCATACTCAGGCAGTGTGCGTACCACGACGCAACCGCCCTCAAATGCGGCGCTGCCTACGCCGGGATCGAAGGAGTTGAAGTCATAAACGTTGAATCCGAACTGCCTGAGATCTTCCGAAATGTCTTTCGCGTGAAAAGGTGTTATGTGCAGGAAGAATCGGTTTCGATAGTCGCGCGTGCTGCAGGGAATCCTCAGATAAATCAGCAGGTTCTCATGCACGAACACTTCGAACTGGGAACGCATGGCCGGTGTGCCAATATCGGTCCCTTCGAGTCCACGAATCAGCGCATCGACATCTTCGCCCATGAGGCTGAAGACGTCGATGCACACTTCCTCTGCGTCAAACGAAAAGATCGATCTCGGATCGTTTACCAGTTGGCAGTACAGCGGCGCACGCTGCAAGAAAATGACTTTGGAAGAGTCTGTCAGCAGCGCAACGCGGCCATCCGCCGTCTGCGCTATGTCGCGGATACGTTCGCCAAATCCGATTCGTTCGATATTGGTGACTCGCTCCTGGCGTATACGCACGCGAAAGAGTGAACCGCTTCGCAGAGATCCGACCAGCAGATCGTCCCGCCAAAGGGGAAACTGCTCGCTAGCGCTGACGATCAAATTGGAAACGGCGATTGCGGGAATCCATGCATAGAAAGGTTCTTCAGAGCCATCGTGCCGGCCCTGTTCCTCGTTGTACGGCCATATCCTGTCTCCGTAAAGGATGCCGTAGGTAGCGAAAGGCCAACCATAGTCCAGCCCCGGCCAAACCAGGTTGAGTTCATCGCCTCCCTGCGGGCCGTGCTCGGTCAGCCACAGTCTCCCCTCCGCATCGCGCACCAGCCCCTGTGGATTGCGAAAGCCCGTGGCTACGATCTCCGCCCGACCGCTCTCAAGTTCAATGCGGACCAGCTTGCCCAAGTGCGTATCAGGATCCACGACCGGCGGCCTTTCCGGGTCACCACCCTCGTTGCGCACATGCCACTCGTACCAGGCGTGGTCGCCCACTGCAACCAATAAATGCTCGTCGCCGTCCATCAACATCCGGCCGCCCGCCTGAATTCCACCGCCCACCTTCGGAATATCACCTTCCCAATTACCGAAAATTGCCGTTTCCAGGCAGGGATTTGCGGTGAACTCCGTCGTCCACTCTCCGGAAACCGCAATTTCCCCTTCGCCCAGATTCAATCTCGTTGATGAAATCCGAAACTCCACGCATTCGCCTACAAGATAGTGATGGGAAACGAACAGAGTGAACTCCTCTGGCGACTCCTCATTGAGCAGAATGTCGGCGACGCGAAATCCGACCCAGCCGATCTCCTCAGCTGGCGAAGTCTCGGACATTGGAACGCTATCAGGCAGGTAGTCTACCCTTCCTTCAGCCTGAATCAGAGCAATCCGCCCTCTTGGCGTCACCAAAAGCAGGCTATCCCCGAGCGGCTCGATGGCTCCGCCGTCGCCGCGAAACCTTTCAAGTTCAACTGTCAGAAGCTGGAGCTCATACAGGTGAGTTCTCTTGGTGGGAGGTTCCGGGTCGAAGACCCTGCCTTCGCCGGCAAAACCGTAGGACGCCTCGATCATTGGGGCACGCCCGGGAAGGAGTGACAAAGTCACAGTCACCGTAAGAACCAGCAGTAGAGAGGAAAGTCCTTGTCGCTTTCTCACCAGGATCTACTTTCTGACTTTGGGGAGGAGCATCGTTTCCGTTACCCCTTTTCTATATCGGCCCAAAGCCGCTGCCCTCGTCAACCTCGGTCGTTCGTGTCCAGGAGGCCGGCGAACATCCCTGCTCATCACTGATCTCCCGCAAGGAATTCGACGATGAGCAGGGCCTCTTCCTCGGTCACCCCAACCCCCGCCATTGTAGTCCCCGGTGCGAACTGGGAAGGACTGACGATAAATTCAGCCAGATTCTCCGCTGTCCAGTCGATCTCCAGCGCGGTCATGGCAGCCGTGGCGTTGAAGCCTGCCACTTCGCCGGCCCTTCTACCTATCACGCCATTCAAGTGTGGACCGATATTGTGCTCCCCCGTCAGTGTATGGCAACTGCCGCAGCGCACGGCGAAAAGCTCGGCGCCGGCTGAAGGGACCTCCGCATCCGCTTGCGGACTGGGCGAACCCCCCCTGTCCGACACAGGGGCAGTTGTTTCCTTGAAAGTGAAGCTCCCTTCCCAGACAGGTCCCTTCCAACTGATCCCGCCGTCCGGTTCTTCCACGCGAATGACCTGTCCGGTGAAAATGTGCTTGACGGCATAGTCGGGCAGAGCGAGGGTTACAATACATCCGTCCGCGTGCACGGTTGTGGCGACGTTTACTTCGTCAGCATTGAAGTCGAGTACGTTGAAACCCAGCTGTTCGGTCTCTGCGACCAAATTCGTGGCATCTGCAGGCGTAACGTGCAGGAAAAAGCGATGATCCAGATCACCATCTACACAAGGGCTCTTGACATAAGTAAGCCGTCCATCTTCGAGGTAAAGGCTGAAGAGTGAACGAATAATGGGGCTGTCGAAGTGTGTGTCACCCAGGGAACGAATCAGAGGGTCTTCTGCAGCCGCGGTGATTCCGGCAAGATCGACGCAGATTTCCCCCGCATCATAGGAGTAGATAGACTCGGTATCGTTCGCAGACTGGCAGTATACCGGGGCCCGTTGCAGGAAAAGAACCTCTGCGCCGTCGGTAAGGAGCGCCAGGCGGCCGTCCGGCATCTGGGTGATGTCTCGCATCCTCGCGCCGATTTCAATCTTTTCAACATATATGACGCGCCCCTGGTCCAGGCGCACGCGGTACAGTGACTGTGTGATCAGCGAAGAAATCAAGAGGTCGTCCTGCCACAAGGGAAAATGACGACTGTCGCTGACTATCAGGTTGGAAATCCCAATCGCCGGAATCCAGGCATAGACGGGCTTTTCGTACCCGTCATGCCGGCCTTGAACCGCGCTGTACGGCCAGACCTTGTTTCCGTACTGGATTCCATGGGTAGCGTATGGCCATCCATAGTTAGCCCCTGGTCTCAGGAGATTGAGTTCGTCGCCGCCCTGCGGCCCGTGTTCCGTCTGCCACAAGTTGCCGTCCTCATCGCGAGCAAACCCCTGTGGATTCCGGAATCCGATGGCAACGGCTTCGACCTCCCCACTCGCCAGTTCGATTCGCAACAACCTGCCAAAATGAGAATCCCAATCGATGGCCGGGGGCGGCTCCAGCGGATGTTCTTCCTGGTACCATTCAAAGTAGGCCTGGTCGCCGGTCACCAGGAGGAGATGACCCGGTCCGTCCATCAACATGCGCCCGCCGGCCTGGATCCCGCCTCTGTGGGCGAAGTTAAAGATGTCGCTGTCGATACAAGGGTCCGCAATGAATTCGGTCTTCCACTCACCGGACATTCTTGCTACGGAGTCTTCAAAAAGCAAATCTGTCGAAGAGATCCGAAATTCCACACATTCGCCGGCAAAGTAATGATGGGATACGAACAGCGTGAATCTGCCTTGCTCCTGTTGCTGAAGCAGAATATCAGCCACGCGAAAGCCGATCCACTTTATCGGCGTCTCCGACGCAGACTCATTCATCGGCACGCTGACCGGTAAATACTCGACCTGTCTCTCCTTGTCTATCAGCGCTAGGCGTCCCCTCGGCGTAGCCAGTAACAGATGGTCTTCCAATGGTTCTATTGCGCCCCCCCAAGTCGAAAACGACTCGAGTTCAACGGCGTCGACCTGAATCTCGTATAGATGAGTCGCCAGAAGCGAAGAATCTGCTGGGCTGACTGCCCGCAGGTCAGCCCAGTCTACAGACGCCTGGACCCAGCTCGGTCGCAGGAAAAGAAGCGTCAACATGAGCAGGGCAGCGCCGACCTGAAATGCCGCGCAGCGAACCCGGCCCAATTGGCCCTTCATGAAGGTATCATTTCTTGATTGAAGCACGATCCTGTTCCTGTTTGCTTTGGGTCGCTGCCTGAGGGTGCAGCCCAAAATGAGGGCGAACTTCCCCATGCCTCGGGTCGCTACGGAGCCCCAACCATCTCACGATCAACGCTGAGCCAGAGGAAAAGGCAGTTCTCTCTCCTCACTCCTCTTCACTCTCTCCTCGCTCTTTTGGGCGG
>JAPPKG010000225.1:0-16642 GCA_026914085.1 Caldilineaceae bacterium
CGTCCTCATCGGCGTGGCCATGCTCGTCGTCGTCTTCGTGATCGTCCTCATCGGCGTGGCCATGCTCGTCGTCTTCGTCGTGGTCGTCCTCATCGGCGTGGCCATGCTCGTCGTCGTCTTCGTGATCGTCCTCATCGGCGTGGCCATGCTCGTCGTCTTCGTCGTGGTCGTCCTCATCGGCGTGGCCATGCTCGTCGTCGTCTTCGTGATCGTCCTCATCGGCATGGCCGTGCTCGTCGTCTTCGTGATCGTCCATTTCGCCGTGGCCATGATGGTGTTCCTGGCCGTAGATGAGCTCATCGGGACCGGCAACCGCGGCTGCCAACTCGATAAGCTTAGCCCCGTCCTTCAGATTGGCTTCGGCCAGCCTCAATGTTGTCTCATCGAGGTGCAAACCGTTGACGAAGATCAGGTCGGCCTGCGCCAGTTTCACGGCATCGGAGGGCCTGGGCTCGAAGGTATGGGGGTCGGTGCCGGGCGGCATGATGGCATCGAGTTCGATGCGATCACCGCCGATATTGTAGACGATATTTGCAAGCGGCAGAATAGAAGCGACGACGCGTGGGCGCTCCTCCTCGGCGGGGGCGGCAGTCGTTGCCGGCGCGATCGGGGTGCAGGCGGCGATGAGGAACAGAATTGCCAGGAGCGAGGAGAGAGTTCGGAGTGAGTGATGCATCTGCGGGTGCCCTTTCGCCGGATAGGCGCTGTGTGCCCCCACAATTGGCGTCAGGACAGTTGGCGTCAGGCGCCGGCAGAGCTACGGCAGTCGGTGCATTGCCCGAAGAATGAGACGTGACTTACGTCTATCTCAAAGTCGTATTGGGCGTCCATCGCCCGGCGAAAGGACCGCAAGACGCTGTGCGGCAGCTCAAGCAGGCTGTCGCAGGTGCGGCAGACGAGGTGGTGATGCGGCTCGGGGCCGGCCATCTCGTAGGCGAGCCGGCCATCGGCCATATGCACCATCGCCAGGATGCGCTGTTCTGTCAGAAAGTGCAGCACCCGGTAGACAGTGGCCCGGCTCAGGGTGGGAGCAGTGCGGTGTACATGGTCGTACACGGCTTCGGGCGTGACGTGGTCACCGAGTTGACAGACGGCGTCGAGGATGAGCTGGCGTTGGGGGGTTACCCGGTAGCCGGATTTGCGTAACTGTCGATTGATCTCTGTCGTATTGTGGGACATGGTAATTTTGTTTGTTGCAAGATTTTGCAACGGAACACAGCTTAGCACCGGCCGACGGCGGTGTCAACACCGGTTTCCCGTCAACTGCTTACTCGCTTCCAAACTACTGCTGTTGACTGTACCATCTTGCCGGCGAGACAGAAAATGGCCACGTGTTCCACTGATCTTTTTCATAGAGGCGCGTCTGCTGCCGACCGGATATACTCCGTGTCCGGCACGTTGCCGGTGTCGATGCCGACGTACGGGACTCTGACGACGAGCGGCTTTCGAGAAGAGGATGTTCAGACAGGGGCTTTGCGCCTGAATGCGACTGCGAGTGCGAATATCGCGCTTGCCACCAGGGTCATGGCAGGACCGGCGGGCAGGTTGAAGTGGTAGGAGAGGTAAAGGCCGGTCACGGCGGCCGCGGTCCCTATTGCCGCGGCCGCTATCATCATCGAGACAAAACGTCTGACCAACAGATAGGCCGTGGCAGCAGGTGTGACCAACATCGCCATGACCAGAATGATACCCGCGGCCTGAATTCCAATCACGATAACGAGGGCAAGCATGACGAGCAGCACGTAGTCGACGCAGTTGGCACGTGCGCCGACAACCTGCGACCCGACGGGGTCAAAGCTGGCGAACAGCAGCCAGTGGTGAAGAGCGAACAGCCCCAGGATGACCGTCACGGTTATCGCAAGCGACACATAGATGCTGGTGGGAGATATGGCCAGGAGCTGCCCGAGGAGCAGGTCTTCCATATCGACCCGAATCGTCGTCGAGACCGACAGCATCACCAGTCCGAGGGCAAACATGGCTGCAAAGAGGATGCCTATGGAGGTATCGGTGCTGAGGCCGGCGCGCCGGCTCACAATCCTGACGAGCACGGCAACGGCGACGCCTGTAGGGACGGCGGCGATGGCCGGATTGATGCCCACGATGAATCCGAGCACCATACCCGGCAGCACGACGTGGGCGAGAGCGTCCCCCATGAAGGCGAGGTTCCTGGTGACAACGTAGGCGCCAACCAGGGGACACATCACGCCAACGAGAACCGAGCCGATCAGGGCCCTCAGCATGAAGCCGTACTCAAGTGGGGCGACAAAGAACTCTATCACGTCCTTTTGCTACCGTTCCCCGTCCATCGTGAGGCTTACACCGTGGGCGCCGTACAGCTGCTCCATGACCTCGGACGTAAACACCTCGTCGGGAGGGCCGCAGGCGCAGACGCGGCGGTTCAGACACAGTACCTGGTCGAAGCGACCGGCCAGGTTGGTCAGGTCGTGGGTCGCCAGCAGGACAATGCGCCCTTCATTGCGCACTGTTTGGAGGACCTCTACGAGGCCCTCCTGGGCGCCGGCGTCAACGCCGCTGAAGGCTTCATCCAGGAGAAGCACACTCGCCTCCTGGGTGAGCGCCCTGGCTACGAATACCCTCTGCCTCTGTCCTCCCGAAAGCTCCGTCATCAGAGCGGAGCGATGGTCCGACAGGCCCACGCGGCACAGGCAGTCGTCGACAAGCTCGCGATCTCTCTTCCCGGGCCGCCGGCACCATCCCAGTCTGCAGCAGCGGCCCATCATGACAACGTCCATGGCGGTCACGGGGAAGCGCCAGTTGACGCTCTCTCGCTGAGGCACGTAGGCCAACGCTCCACTTCCCTTGTCCACGCGGTGAAGCGTCACCTTCCCCCGGTGAACGGGGAGGAGCCCGGCAATCGCATTGAACAGGGTGCTCTTGCCGGCTCCGTTCGGTCCTACAACGCCCATCAGGGTCCCCGCGCCTACGTCGAAGCTGACGTTACTCAGGGCCTTGTGCCCATCGAACTCGACGGTCACGTCCTGAAGCGACATTCTGGCGGCGTGCGGGTAATGAGTGGTTTTCATTTCAAAGCCTCAACGATGCGTTCCACGTTTGTACGTACCATGCCGAGGTAGGTGTCAGCGCCGCTGCCCTCGGGCCCAAGGGAGCCCGAATAGAGCCGGAACAGCTGCGCGCCGGTCTCGGTTGCTATGGTTTGCGCCAGCCTCTCGCTGACCGTCGTTTCGCCAAACAGGGCTGGTATTTCATGCTCCCGCACCACCTCGACCACGTCCGCGATGTGCTCCGCAGACGGCTCCACGTGCGTCGCGAGAGACGGTATAACCAGGCCAACTATTTCGAACCCATAGGCCTCTGCAAAGTAGGAGAAGCTGTCGTGTGATGTAATCAGCAGTCTGCGCTCCGGCGCCACGGCACTGACCTGTTCCTGGATCCAGGCGTGAAGCTCGTCGAGCTGCTGCCCGTACTCTGCGGCGTTCCGAAGGTAGGTCTCCGCGCCTTCAGGGTCGATAGCCGAGAGCCGGGCGGCCACTTCGTTGACCGCGGCCTTCACCCGGACCGGATCGAACCAGAAATGAGGATCCAGAGGGCCGTGGGCGTGCCCTTCATGGCCGTGCTCGTCCTCTTCGTGCTCGTCCTCTTCGTGCTCGTCATGGCCTTCATCGGGCGCCCCGCCCGCGTCGGCGAGTCCTACGAACGCCAGGCTCGACGGCGCGCCGCCGACTTCCCACTCCTCCTCGATCTCCATCTCTTCAAGGTGGACGGCCATGACGTGGCCGCTATTGGGGTCGGCGACGTAGAGCCACTCGCCAACAACGATGAATGCGGGACGACCGGCATCACCAGGCCCGACCAACTCCATGGTCTCGAGCAGTTCGCCGTCATGCGCGTCGAGCGCGTGCAGAACGCCGTCAGTGCCGAGCACGTAGAGCAGTTCGCCATCGCTGGAGAACTTCGTGGAAACGCTCGGCTCGCTGAACACCTGGCGCATTTCGCTGTGGTCCACGTCGATCAGCCAAATGCCATCGTCGGCGAAGCCCTGACCGTCGTAGTAGGAGGCCTTGCCGAAGAAATGCTCGACGTGGTGGTGACCGTAGACCGCCCCGATCCGAGAGTCTGCGCGCATCTCCGGCGGATTGGCGATGAACTCGTGCTCGTACTCGCCATCGTGAGTGTGGAGGAAGAGCACGCCGCCGGTGCATCCTAAGGCGACGCCATGCTCATTGTGGGACTCACCGTGCATGCCCGGGCATGAGCGATTGCTGGCGTCGTAGACGACCTGATCACTGAAGTCGCGAACTTCCACGCCAACAGGCAGGCCGTCGTTGGAGTTCTCGGGGTAGTCGGGATTCTTCGTGGTAACGACGACGTGCTCGTCGGAGATGACCAGCGCGGCGCCATGCTGCGGTCCGGCCTCAAGCACGACCGGCTCATAGTCGCCGCGTGCGTTCGCCAGGTCCGCCTCGTTGATCAGGATGGCATGCCCGCTGATGTCTGCGAAGATCGCGGTCCAGCCGTGGCTGTTGACGTAATGGACCGGCTGCTCGTCAGCGATCTCCAGTGCATGACGGGAGACGGGCCGGGTGACGAGGTCGTAGTGATCGCCGTGCTCGACGAGGAAGACGCCGCTGTCGAAGATGTGGATCCGGTCGTCGCCGTCCTCCGGCCCGCGGGCGAGGACGATGGCGTAGCGGTGAGTGGGGCTGGGGTACACGGTCGCGCGGGGCGCGGCGACCTTAAAGATTCCGCTGTCAACTTCATTGGTCGATAGATCGATGACGGAGAGATGCGCTTCTACCGCATCGGCAACGAGCAGGCGCCCCATGATCATTTCGTCATGGTCGTCGTCGCCTTCGCCATGGTGGTCGTCGGCTTCATCGGCGTGATCGTCGCCTTCGCCATGATGGTCGCCGGCTTCATCGGCGTGATCGTCATGCATATCGACCATGGCGGCCTCGATCGGATCGACGCTGTCACCAAGCGCGACGATCCTGGACTCGTCTGCACTGGCGTTGTGCAGGAGATCCTGCAGCCAGTCGGCCTCCAGGCCGAGACCGACAGTCAACACAAGATCGGCGTCAGCTACCCTGGCAACGTCGCGGGCGCCTGGCAGAAAGTTGTGCGGATCGCCGCCCACCGGAAGCAGGCCGAAGACCTCCACCCTGCTTCCACCTACCACTCGGGCCCAATCGGCTACAAAGTTGGTGGTTGCCACCACCTGGACCGGCGTGCCGGAGGGCGACGCCTCCTGGCCTGACTGCGTACTTGTCGGCGCGACTGGGGTACAAGCGGCGAGGAGGAACAGAATTGCCAGAACCGAGGACAGAGCTCGAAGTGAGTGAAGCATTTGCGGGTACCTTTTCGTCAGGCTGGTGGCGTGTGCCCCCACAATTGGCGTCAGGACAGTTGGCGTCAGGCGCCGGCAGAGCTGCGGCAGTCTGTGCAATGCCTTCCGTGGTATTGCGGGAATTGATAATTTTACTTGCTGCAAATCTTTGCAACAGCATACATTTTAGCACACGCCAGCGGCCGTGTCAACCCCGGATTCCCGAAAACTGCTTTCTCATTTCCAAAGTGCACCTGATGACTGTATCATCTTCCCGTCGATGAAGAAAATCTTCACATGCTCCACATATTTTTCTTCATCGAGGCGCGTCTGCATAGCAGATTTGCTCCGTGTCCGGCACGTTGCGGTTGTCGATGTGGTCCGCGAACGGGCCGTCGCCGCCAGGCGCTTGGGCCACGCCGTGTGTTGATGGTTCAGAGAAAGCTCTGTTCCCGCGTGTATGGGGGGAACTACCAAGGGAATCTTGAAACGCTACCCAGCACAGGGCCTCAGTGGTTCGTGATCCGCGGTCACTGGCGTCAAGCGTCAGTGCGCTCGATGCGGGCGCCGAGGGCGCGTAGTTTTTCGTCGACGCGCTGGTATCCACGGTCGATCTGTTCGATATTGCCGATGAGGGTGCGGCCTTCGGCGCTGAGAGCGGCGAGGACGAGGGCCATGCCGGCGCGGATGTCGGGGCTGCTGACCTCCTGGCCGACGAGGCGGGCGGGGCCGACGACGACGACGCGGTGGGGATCGCAGACGATGATCTGTGCGCCCATGGCGACCAGCTTGTCGACGAAGTAGAGGCGGCTTTCGAACATCTTCTCGTGAATGAGGACGGTGCCCTGGGCCTGGCTGGCGACGACGACGGCGATGCTCAACACGTCGGGCGGGAAGGCGGGCCAGGGGGCGTCGTCGATCTTGGGGATGGCGCCGCCGAAGTCGGGGCGGACGCGCAGGTCCTGCTCGTCGGGCAGGAGGAGTGAATAGCCGGTGAGGGCGGCATTGGGGTCCTCCTGCAGGTGCATTTGTACGCCCAGGCGCTGGCAGAAGACCATTTCGAGCATACGCAGATGGTCGGGGGCGACGTTGGCGATGCGGAGCTCGCCGGGGGTGATGGCGCCGAGACCGATGAAGCTGCCGACCTCCATGTAGTCGGGGCCGACGGTGGCGCCGGCGCCGTGGAGCCGCTCCTGGCCGTGGACGTAGAGGGTGTTGCTGCCGATGCCGTCGATGGGGCAGCCCATGGCGACCAGCAGGCGGCACAGCTCCTGCACGTGCGGTTCGCTGGCGGTATTGCGGAGGATGGTGGTGCCCTGGGCCAGGGAGGCGGCCATAACGGCGTTCTGGGTGGCGGTCACGGATGCCTCGTCGAGCAGGATATCGGCGCCGCGCAGTCTGCCGGAGGAGGTCAGTTCGAAGCGGCCGCTGTTGGGACGGGCGAAGGAGGCGCCCAGCTGCTCGAAGACCAGCAGGTGGGTGTCGATGCGGCGGCGGCCGATGTCGTCGCCGCCGGCTGCGCCCTCGACGCGGAATGCGCCGCGTCGGGCGAGGAGCGGCCCCATCAGGTTCAGCCCGCCGCGGATGCGCCCGAAGAGCTGGGGGTCGGGCGCGTGACTGTGCAGTTTGTCGGCGCGCAGCGTGAGGCGGTTGCCTTCTTTGCGCACGTAGACGCCGAGGCCTTCCAGAATGGTGAGCATGGCGGCGACGTCGTCAATTTGCGGGACGTTCTCCAGGGTGACGGTCTCGTCGGTGAGCAGAGATGCGGCGATAAGGGGGAAGGAGGCGTTTTTGTTGCCGCTGACGTTTACAGTTCCCTCGATGCGGTGGCCGCCCTGGATGGCAAATGAGGCCATGCTTACTCCTTTGGTGGTTGTACAGTGGGACTTTGCGTCAGTTGATTCTCGTGGTACCAGGATGTGGCTGCGGGATCGTTGCAGGCAGACAGGCGAAAAACACTGCGATTCGGCTACCAATTTCCCGATTTGTCCCCAGATATAGCGATCACAGGTCAGTCAATTGTAGAACGGTCTACCCTTCCCGTCTAATCCGTTTGCAGAGCAGATTTGGGGGCTTTGTGATCCACGAAGTGGGTCCCTGTCGTTCGCCAATTCTGGGCGTATGTGGTAAAATCAGAAGGCTAAAGTGTGCCGCAGAAACGCCAATTTGAGGGCGGATTGGGGATGGGTTTGTCCGGCCGAAACGGGACGCGTTTGTGGGTATCATAGACAGTATTTCAACCGGCTACCGCTTTGTGAGCCAGCGTCCCGGGCTGCTGTTGTTGCCGCTGCTGCTGGACGCGCTGTTGTGGGTTCTGCCGCGTTGGAGCATCAGCCCTCTGCTGGGAAGACTGGCCGATTTCTATACGGAGATGGCCGCGGACCCGCAGCTGGCAGAGGGGAGTCCGTTTGCGCTGGACCAGATGAGCGAGCTGCTGACAGTGTTCGGCGAGACGAGCAATCTGGCCCAGTTTCTGGTCAACGGTCTGTTGTATCACGTGCCGAGCCTGCTGGCGACGCTGCCGGGCATAAAGGGAAGCCATCCCAGCGTCGAGGTCGACTCGATCGGGGCGGCGGGCCTGCTGTCGCTGCTCTTTGGTCTGGCCGGTCTGTTGATCGGGGCGACGTATATGAATCTGCTGGCCCAGAATCTGCCGATCGGGGAGGGGCCGAAGGCGCTCACTCTCAACATACTGGCGGGCCGAATCGTGCGCCACTGGCTGCGGACGATCGGTTTCCTGGTGTTCTTCGCCCTCGGCCTGCTGATGATCTACATTCCGGGTGTGATCGGGGTCACGGTGCTGGCGCTGATCAGCCCGGTGTTGGGCTCCGGGGCGTTGTTTTTGTTCGGCGGCCTGATCATGGTGATCCTGCTCTATCTCTATTTTGTGACGACAGCGCTTGTGCTGGACGACCTGGCGATTGGGAGCGCGGTCCGCCGCAGCATCCACATGGTGCGGAAGAACTTCTGGCCCACGGTCGGGTTTGTTCTGCTGACAACGCTGATTTCGACGGGGATGGGGTTGCTTTTTCGCCAGGTTACCCAGTGGCATATGCTGGGCGTGGCATTTGCCACGTTGGGGAACACCTTCATCGGAACGGGACTGGCGATGTCACTGCTGGTCTTTTACCGGACGCGCATTCTGGCGATGCAGCAGCAAGAAACGGACAGTTTTGCCTGACATATTTTTGATGCGAGCGTAGGGTTGCGGACGCTCCCCGATCGCCGGCCGGCTGACACCGGCTGGATGACAGGTTGAGAGCGGGCATTTGCAGCCAGCGGAGTTGAATTGGGGTTGAGGGCCCGGTTGCGGGCGGCAGCCCCTTTTGAAATGACCGGAGGTATACGTGGCAGAGAAGATGAACAAGCAGGATTTCGTTTACGGCGCCGACCAGATCCAGGTGCTGGAAGGCCTGGAGGCGGTGCGGAAGCGGCCGGGCATGTACATTGGCGGGACCGACACGAAGGCCCTGCACCACATGATTTACGAGGTGGTGGATAACGCCATAGACGAGGCGATGCAGGGGCGCTGCGACAAGATCGTGGTGACGATTCACAAGGATGAGAGCGTCACGGTGGAGGACAACGGCGCCGGCATCCCTGTGGGCATACAGAAACAGACCGGCATACCGGCGTTGACGGTGGTGATGACGAAGCTGCACGCCGGCGGCAAGTTCGGCGATGTCGGTTACAAGGTGTCGGGCGGTCTGCATGGCGTGGGCGTAAGCGCGGTCAACGCGCTGAGCGAATGGATGGAGACGGAGGTCAAGCGGGACGGAAAGGTCTGGCGGCAGCGTTTCAAGCGCGGTGTGCCGGTGACCGACGTGGAGGAGGTGGGGAAGTGCAAGCGCGGGGAGACGGGCACCATTCAGCGTTTTCTGCGCGACGACACGATCTTCGACGTTCTGGAATATGACTGGAATACGCTGGTGACCCGTTTTCGGGAGATGGCTTTCCTGACGCGGGGTATCGACATTCATTTTGTCGATGATCGCGGGGAGGCGCCGCGGGAGATCAGCTTCTATTTCGAGGGCGGCGTGCAGACTTTCGTGCGCTATCTGAACAAGAACCGGACGGTGCTGCACCCGCCGATCTACGTTGACATGCAGGTTGATTCAACCCACGTGGAGGCGGCGATCCAGTACACGGACGGCTACAATGAATCGATTTTCGCGTTTGCCAACACGATCAACACGCCCGACGGCGGCAGCCATCTGACCGGTCTGCGCGCGGCGGTGACGCGGCAGATCAACGACTATGCGCGCAAACAGGGGATTCTGAAGGACAATGACGCCAACTTCAGCGGGGATGATACGCGGCAGGGGATGACGGCGATCATCAGTGTCAAAATCGTGGAGCCGCAGTTTGAGGGCCAGAACAAGCTGAAGCTGCTCAACAACGAGGTGCGCTATCAGGTCGAGACTGCCGTGGCCGAGGGCCTCAACAGTTGGATGGAGGAGAACCCGCGCGAGGCCAGACGGATCACTGACAAGTGCCAGGTCGCCTTTCGCGCCCGAGAGGCTGCCCGCAAGGCCCGGGACCTGGTAATCCGCAAGAGCGCGCTGGAGAGCCTGACCCTACCCGGCAAACTGGCGGACTGCTCCAGCCGCGATCCGAACGAGAGCGAACTCTACATTGTCGAGGGAGACAGTGCAGGGGGCAGCGCCAAACAGGGTCGCGACCGAAGATTCCAGGCCGTGCTGCCGCTGCGAGGCAAGATCCTGAATGTGGAACGCACGAGCCTGGACAAGATTCTGGGAAACAAGGAGATCCAGTCGCTGATTACTGCGATGGGCACCGGCGTCGGCGATGATTTCACGGTTGAGAACCTGCGTTACAACCGGATCATCGTGATGACGGATGCAGACGTGGACGGCGCGCACATTCGTACGCTGTTGCTGACGCTGTTCTTCCGGTATATGGGGCCTCTGGTGGAAAACGGCCACCTTTACATTGCGCAGCCTCCGCTGTACAAGGTACAGATCACCGAGCGCCAGAACGGAAAGGCAAAGCGGTCGGAGCAGTATGTGTACAACGACAACGCTCTTTCCCAGATCCGGAAGGAGATGGGTAACGATAACATCAAGCTGGAGCAGCGTTACAAGGGTTTGGGGGAGATGAACCCGGAGCAGTTGTGGGAGACGACGATGAACCCGGAGTACCGGACGCTGCTGCAGGTGCAGGTGGAGGATGCGGCGGAGGCCAACCGCACGTTTGATATGCTGATGGGGAGCAGTGTGCCGCCGCGGCGGCGGTTTATCCAGACGCACGCCCATGAGGTGCGTAATCTGGACGTATAGGCTGGGAAGCGGCTGACGAGAGGCCCGACTGATTGGTCGGGCCTTTTTTGGTTTTCAGTTTCTGGTTTTTAGTTTTTAGTGAACCCCGATGGGTAGCGGGGCACTAAAGTTTGAGGAGAGAGTGAAGAGGAGAGAGGAAAGAGAGAGATGGCGACGAACAGTTTTGGGAAGTATCAGACGGAGTCTCGCAAGACGTGGAGCCTGATTCACACCGATCATGCGATCGTGTATCCGACGTTGGGGCTTGTGAATGAGGCGGGTGAGGTGGCGGGTAAGATCAAGAAGATTTTTCGTGACAAGGAGGGTGTCATTGCGGAGGAGGACCGGGCGGCGTTGAAGGACGAGTTGGGTGACGTGCTTTGGTATTTGACGGTGCGCTGGGTAGCGCATCACTCTACAGTCCACTAAGTGGACACGGAAGCTGGATATTCCGTAGGTCAACTACCTTACCAAAACTCGAAAGGGCAGAGGAAACAAAGCATGGTAGTAAAGGCAGGAAGTCGGAAAGCCACAAGAAAACTTGCCTGCCAAGACCTGATCCCCATGGTTAAAGCTAGACTGCTTGAACTTCAGTTTTCAATCGGGGCCAACCAACCCAGCGGGAAATCGTGGATGAAACCCGCTCTCGTGAGGTCGCTGCAATGGGTCAAGGCAGAGACAAAAAGCCTGCAGGAATGTGTTAGGCCAGCAGGAAACCAGACAAAACACGAGGATATTCGCAAAGGATGCGAACTAAGAAAACAAACGAAGAACCTAAAGGGAACTAACAGAGAATGATGACGTATCCCAGGATTGCCTAAACGCCGAGAGGCGCAGGGTAACGGAGCTCCCATAGTAGTCAGAGAGTGGGAAAGCCACTTACATGGCAAAGGGGAGCAGGGTGTCGGATTGCAGAGAACTTTAAGGAGAACGAAATGTTCGAACAAACCGAAAAAGTGCTCGCAATCTACAGTGAGCGAGGGAAGAAAAGACTACCTTTGCAAAGAGTTTACAGGCAACTGTACAAGCCGGAACTGTACGAACTGGCTTACTCTCAAATCTATGCTAACAAAAGTGCACTAACAAAAGGCACGGGAGAAGAAACGCTGGATGGAATGTCCATAGAAAGGTTTGAAAGGATAATCCAAAAAGTGAAGAAAGAACAGTATAGATGGAGACCAGTAAGAAGAACGTACATCCCAAAAAGCGACGGAAGTCTGAGACCCCTAGGAATGCCATCAGGGGACGACAAACTCCTACAGGCAGCTAAGAAACTTCTGCTGGAAGCATACTATGAACCAACGTTCAGCCAAAGAAGCCACGGGTTTAGAAAATATAGGGGATGCCAAACAGCACTCCTGCAAATAACCCAAAAGCACAGAGGAATGAGCTGGTTCATCGAAGGAGACATAAAAGGGTGCTTCGACAATATCGACCACAAAACCTTAATAGGAATACTGGCCGAGAAAATAGAAGATAACAGACTCCTTGAACTCCTAAGAAAACTGCTGAAAGCAGGGTACATGGAAGACTGGATAAAGAAAGGTACCTACAGCGGAACTCCTCAGGGTGGAATAATAAGCCCACTACTCACGAACATATACATGGACAAGTTCGACCAATGGGTAGAAGAAGAGCTGCTAACAAAGTACAACCGCAAAAGTAGTCAAAGTAGGGTAGGTAAGAGAGAGAACCCAGAATACGCAAGGCTCTCAAAAAGAAGGTACAAAGCCAAAGTAAAAGGAGACCTCGAAACCTACAACATGCTTGGCAAACAAAGGAAGAATATACCTTCAGTAATCGTAAATGACGAAGAGTATAGGAAACTAGAGTACGTCAGGTATGCAGACGACTTTCTTCTCAGCTTCTCAGGACCAAAAAGAGAAGCAAAAGAGATAAAAGAGGAAATCAGAGAATTTCTAAGGACAGAACTAAAACTGGAACTGTCCAAGGAAAAGACATTGATAACCCACGCAAAATCTGAAAAGGCAAAATTCTTAGGATATGAAATAAGCACATTCGAATCCAAAGAAAGGCCTACAGTAAACGGAAAAATCAGATTGGGTGTTCCAAAGGAAGTCATCACAAAAGCCAAAAGAAAGTACACAAAGAAAGGTAAACCGATACACAGAAACTCCAGGATAATAGACCACGACCTGGAAATAATCGGAACCTTCCAGTCAGAATACAGAGGACTGGTAGAGTACTATCGAATGGCACACAACATACACACGCTGAGCGAAGTAGGAGGAGTAGCACAGGCTTCACTGGTCAAGACGCTGGCAGCAAAGTACAAAACAACCGTGACAAAAATCTGGAAGAAGTATGGAACAAAACACACAGAAAATGGAACGGAATACAAAGTACTGGAAGCCAGGATAGAGAGAGAAGGGAAAAAAGACCTTGTAGCCAGGTTCGGCGCAGTGTCCCTCGCAAGAGATCCAAAACCAGCACATATCACAGAAAAAGAACCAAAACCGCGGATGATCAGGTCTCAACTAATAGACAGATTACACGCAGAAAAATGTGAAATGTGTGGGGAAACAAGAGATGTAGAAGTACACCATGTGAGAGCGCTAAAAGATCTTAAAAGAACAGGAAGAAAAAGCGCCTGGGCTTACAAGATGGCAGCCATGAACAGAAAAACGCTGGCAGTATGCAGAGAATGCCACCTAGCAATCACATATGGAAAACATCTCTCAAAATGGAACGAAAAGTCACTGAAAAAGACACGCAGAAATGCCACAAGCAAGTAAGACGCTTGTGCCGTAGAGAGCCGTGTGCGGTGAAAGTCGCAAGCACGGTTCGGAGGGGGGGAGTAGGAAAAGTGCAAAAAGCAACTCGCCTGCTCCCTACCCGACCAGATCTGTACGGAGCTGGACCTGTCGTTGGAGGAGGTGGCGGAGCAGAATATTACGAAGCTGTTCGACCGGCTGGAGCGGGGCGTAATCGGTGGGGAAGGGGATGTAAGGTAAGGGAGAGGAGAGAGTGAAGAGGAGAGAGGAGTGAGATACTGCGACTCGTCGCAGATGTTCTCTCACTCCTCTCTCCTGGTGTTCCTCTTTCCTCGTTGTTAGAGGTAGTCGCGTAGGCGGCGGCTGCGGCTGGGGTGGCGCAGGCGGCTGAGGGCCTGGGCCTCAATCTGGCGGATGCGTTCGCGTGTGACGCCGAACTTTCTGCCGACCTCTTCGAGCGTATAGTTGTAGCCGTCGACCAGTCCGAAGCGGAGCTGGAGGATGCGCACCTCGCGGGGGGTCAGGCTCTGGAAGATCTCGTCGATCACCTCGCGCAGGATCTGACGGCCGGCGGAGTCCTGCGGGCTGTCTGCGTCCTCGTCCTCGATGAAGTCGCCGAGGTAGCTGTCTTCTTCCTCGCCGACCGGCATTTCGAGACTGAGAGGCCGCTGGCTGACGCGCATGATGTGCTCGACCTTGCGCGGGGTGACGCCCAACTCCTCAGCGATCTCTTCGGTGGTCGGGTCGCGGCCCAACTCCTGCACGAGCTGGCGGCTGGTGCGGGTCAGGCGGTTGATCTGCTCGTACATATGCACCGGCACTCGGATGGTGCGCCCCTGGTCGGCGATGGCGCGAGTGACAGCCTGCCGGATCCACCAGGTGGCATAGGTACTGAACTTATAGCCCCGGCAGTAATCAAACTTCTTGACGGCGCGTATGAGACCGATATTGCCTTCCTGGATCAGGTCGAGGAAGGGGACGCCGCGGCCGACATACTTTTTGGCGACGCTGACGACGAGGCGGCTGTTGGCCTTGATCAGGTGCTCCTGTGCGGAGCGTCCGTCGCGTACCAGCCAGAGCAGGTGTTCGCGCTCCTCCCATTCGACGTGTTCCTGGTTGAGGCGGTGGCGGGAATCGCGACCGGCCTCCATGCGTTTGGCAAGGTCGACCTCTTCGGCGGCGGTCAGCAAAGGAACGCGGCCGATCTCTTTGAGATAGAGGCTGATGGAGTCGTCGATCTCGATCTGGCTCAGGTCGAATTCGTCTTCTTCTGCGGATTCGGCTGGATCTTTCTTCTCTTCGCTAGGAACTTCCTCTTTGGCCTGCCCGACAGAAATGCCTTGATCCAGCAGAGATGCGAAGATATCATCCAGTTGCTCAACGTCGTTTTCGGCTTCGGGCATGACTTGCAGCACTTCATCGTAGCTGACGAAGCCTTTTTCGCGGCCGAGTTTGAGCAGATGGGCGAGGGTCTCCTGCGGACTGGAAAACTGCAGGTCGGTTTGCGCCGTGCCATTTTTGGGCAAGGGTGAATTGGAATCCCCGTTGCGCTCCTGCGTCAGTTCCTTTGTGAGAAGCATTTCTTCAGCCATCGTCACCTCTTTTCGTAAATTCGTAAACGCATTTCGCGGCTGACCGGACAAGAGCCGGTCAGGCGTCGTCGTTGGCGCGTAGCAATGTTCAGATGAAGGTCAACTTACCATAGAGAGATGTAACTCTTCCGTAGAGCCCATCTCAAATGGCCCGGGTACGATCGGGGTAGATCGTGTGGGGGTACCTTTCACGCGACCCCTGGGCAACTGCGTGCGAAAGGGTCACACCGGGAGTTTGAAGTCCCAGATGCGGTCCGTTTGCCGATATTGGCGGGCGCAGGACGGACACTGAAGGTGTGTCGGGCCGACGGCAGCCAATGGCTGGGCTGTGCAGGACGGGCAACGGAACAGGTTTGCCGGGCCGGATTCGCCCGGACGGGCTTCAGGTTGCGGCCGTTCTGCTGCGGCTGGTGCAGCCGTGCGCACGAAGATGCTGGGCGCAAGGGGGAATTTGCCGCCGATGTGAAAGAGACGGCTGTCCAGACGAGCGAGCAGGCGGGCCGGCAGGTTATTCTTGAGCGCCGGCAGGCGGAAATGGGAAGCGCCGAATCGTTCATCGACGCGCAGGCCGGCGTTTTTCATTTTTGCGGCCATCCAGCCGGGATGAAAGTCGAAGTTCATGCTGACGAACTCGAGCGGCTCCGGGTCAAAGGGCGACCAGCGCTGGCGGCGCGTGAGCCAGCGGAGGACCGCTTTGAGGTTGCGCTTGTTTGCATATTCGAGTACGGCCGTGCTGCGTTGATGCAGGAGCGGCTGCAGCTGGGCCAGGGCGGCGGGCACATCGGCCAGATGGTGCATCACGCGCACCATGACGAGCGTGTCGAGCGTGCCGGGTGCGAGCGGCATCTGGTAGAGATTGCCGGCGACGAAGACAAAGCGCGGGTCGTGCCCCCATTTGCGCACGGCGTCGGCCAGCATGGTGCGGCTGTAGTCGAAGAGCACGATCTGATCGTAGCCGAGGTAAAGATCGGCGAGGCGTCCGAAGCCGGCGCCGATTTCGGCGATCCGTTTGCCCTGCGGAGGCAGAAGGCGTTTCAGGGCGATGCGTTCGACGGCATCCTCGTACTCGCGTCCCTGGCCTTCCCAGAAGTCCTGACGGTAGCCGCTGCCTTCGTAGTCGATGACGGGGATAGCGGCTGGCGCGGTGGCGTCTTCCTGGTTATTCGGCTTTTTGATTGCTGTGCAGTTCGCTGCAGCCATATTGTTTGCCGACATGCGGGCCGCTCCAAGGCGATCAGGGATTCAACACGTAAAGAGGTGCGCCGGTTCGGATTCCTTTTGGCGCATCCGGACATTAGGACGGATACGAAGTGGTGAATGTTTCATGTGAAACATCCACAGAACCTGGATTCAAAAGACGGTAAGAAAACATGCGCCCCGCGCGCATTCGTATAGTATAGCACGCGGATTGACTAATTTCAATACCTTTTTGGGATTTTCGGTTATGAAATGTTTGTAATCGACCGGTGTGGACCGTGCCCGGCGGGGCGTTGCGTGCAGTTTTGAAGTGCGTCGACCCTTGCGGAGAGACAGTTCGGAGGGGTGCATCCCAGAATTGGGGTGAGAACAGTCCGGGAATTTATGGCGGCGGCTGTTGCAGGGACGGAGGGCAGCCGCCAAGCCTGGCCTTACCGGGAGGTCCGTTGATTGGGGGGGCCAGGGGGATTTGATGGGACTGGCGGGACGTGGTCTGGCTAGACACCTTCGATTAGGCACCTGTTACGAATATCG
>JAPPKG010000658.1:0-16617 GCA_026914085.1 Caldilineaceae bacterium
TGTAGGCACCGGCGCCGGCAAGCCGGCTGAGAATCAGACCGGGCTCGGCCTGCTATCGTTCAAGAACTGGGAAAAAGCGCGGTTTCAACAGCTTGTAGAGGTCAGGTCCGTTGATGTACCCCTGCGGCAGGAGCAGTTCTAGCCCCCTGTCCCGCTTGATGACGTGAGATTCAAATCCCCCTGTACGCGGATCAAATACAGAGCATGAGATCGCGTCGCGGCTCAAATCACACTTTACCGGCGCAAAACTGCAGCTTGATTCCTGTCTCTCAACCGAAAAACTGCAGTCATGCTCAAAGCCCATGAACTCCTCGAAGGGTATGATCTTGTTGAATGGGTTGTTCAGGCTGTTCCCGACCCTTCCTGTGACTGAATCAGGAAAAGTCAGTACCTCATACTTCCTGAACTGTTCCATGTCTACTATTGAAAGAGACACCGACCTTCTGATATTGAAATCATAAACGTAGTAGCCGGGCCGTGCTCCTTCTGCCCGTCGGCACTCGTCGATCTGCTCCAACAAAGAGGCTGCATTGCCTGCCTGCACACCACCATCCCCGGTGCCTGTCGCACATCCCTGCAGGTAGAGAAGCTGCGAACTGAAAGGACCCCCAACGTATTCCCGGATCTCCTTGCTTTCAGAGTACGCCCGAAAGACTAGGACAGCTGCCGACGCCAACAGGATGAGCAGAAAAACTGCCGACACAATGCCCACTTGCCTGAACCGAGGGCTCTTCACAAGGAGAGCGGCAGGACTTTGCTTGAAGGTCTGTGAAGATTTCATTTCAGGGCCTCTGTAGAGTGCTTTTGATACCGGGCCTGACCAGGCACATCCTCCCGTTCAACGGCGAAAGTGCCGTCCAGGTTCCAACTCAACTCAAAAAGTAAAAGCTCCCTACCCGTTTCCGTCAGTGGTCAACTTGTCGCATAGCCCACTCTCATTAGGGAGTTTCCAGGCTCGGTTCCACAACTGCTCATCTCCCGACTCCACAAATCAAGACCAGGCGCATGCCAGTGACTGACAACAGATGACAGAACAACAGCAAGCCGAAATCCCCGAAGCCAGATACGACTCCGAAATCGTCGACGTACAACGCCGCATGGACGAAACCTGGGCCGGCGACAGACCCGTCGATCCCGGCACCTACCCCTATTTCAACCCCGACTACCGCCTGCCGTTCAAGCACATCGGCTTGCAGAAGCAGCTATTCCTCGACAACTACATCCTCGACGAGCTGATCGACGCCGAACGAACCATCCCACCACCGCAAAAGGCCGAACCGCCCCTGATCGAGTTCGAAAACCTGCCCTGGGAACGCTATCACTTCACCTGCGTTCCCGCCGCCGCCCTCTACGACCCCGACGACCGCCTCTTCAAAATGTGGTACAAGACCTTGGTCAGCGGCAACACCAACTCCGCCCAGGGAACCGAAGTCGTTCTCTGCTACGCCGAGTCCGACGACGCCCTGCACTGGCGCAAGCCCCTGCGCGACGACTGTCAGCCATTCCAGGACAGCCCGAAGACCAATATCGTCGTCAGCGACTTCGACAACGGCACCATCGTCCTCAATCCCGATCGCAGCGACCCGCAGCGGAGATTCCTTGCCGTCTACAACCCGTCAATGGAGGCCACCAGCCGCGGCCAGCGCGTAATGTCCCGCGTCGCCGCCTCGCCCGACGGCATCAGATGGCACGTGATCAGTGACGACTCCCCCTTCCGCCACCATCACCAGATGCGCGTCATCTGGGACGACGCCTACAAAAAGTGGGTCGGCTACTCCCAGGCCTCCCACGCCTTCGCCAGCCATCTCCACGTCCGCACCATCGGCCGCCAGGAAAGCGCCGACTTCATCAACTGGTCGCCCAAACAGATCATCCTCTCCAGTGACTGGGATCCCAACGTCGGCCCCAATGTCGAGTTCCACACAATGTCCGTCCGCAAAGAGGGCGGCCTCTACATCGGCATCGTCGAGGAGGCGCACGGGGAACACCAGTGGCTCGTCAACCGCGACGGCAGCAACCAGCGCGATCAGTTCCACACCAAGGCCGCCCTCTACATCAGCCGCGACGGCCATCGCTTCTTCCGCGCCGACGGCTACCAACCCTGGGCCGACAACGGCCCGCCCGGCAGCCAGTACTACGGCTACTTCTGCCACACCGTCGCCGGCTACCTCCTGCACCAGGGCAAAATGGTCATCCCTTGTTCCGCCTTCCCCCACAAGCAGCGTGACACGCGCCCCGCCGGCGTATCCAATCACGCGCCCCTCTCTTCCGCCGCTGCCTCCCGCCGCCACATAGAGGACCTCACCCGCCACGGCATCGGCAGCCCCATGATGGATCATGTCCGCCCCGACCTTTCCCTGCAGCGGAGCATTGGCGCCATCGTCCTGCGCGAGGACGGCTGGGCCGCACTCCGACCCAAATACGAGACCGGCCAGGCCATCACCAAGCAGTTCGTGTTCGAAGGCAACGCCCTGCGCGTCAACACCGACTGCGCCTACGGCCTGATCCGCGTCGCCCTCCTCGACTCCGAGCTGAAACCCTACCCCGGCTTCAGCCTGGAGGACTCCGTCCCGCTCCACGCGCCCTCCCGTCAGATATGGCACCAGGCTACCTGGAAAGACTCGCCTGACCTGCGCACCCTGTGGAACAAGCCCGTACGCATCTGCTTCTCACTGCTGGAGAGCAGCCTCTACGGCTTCCAGTCTCATTACCAACCTGATACCGCGAATGAAGGACGCTAAGCCTATGCTTGCCAATGTCAACACGACCGACGTCGCCGGCGCCATCCGGCTGGGATGCCGCACCATGTGTTCGGTCTTCAACGCCGATGACGACGACGTACCCTTTTTCGGCTCCCAGGTCTGGCCCGAGGCCTTCCTCAGTTTTAGTACCTCAGCCTCCGAGGCGCACGTACCCGGCCGCCATCTCAACGCCCTCCTCAACGCCGAAGACGTGCTCGGCCTCAACCTGGATCAAGGCTGTATCGACCGCCACGCCCGCGCCGCCTTCCTCTCCTACTCCGGCGAGCTCCCTCTCCCCCTCAATCGCGATCGCACAGACGGCCCCCTCGTCCATTTCTATCCCCATCACGTCCGCGAGGGATTTCACGCCCTCTACGCCCTGGCCCGGTTCCGCAACAGCGCACCGGCAATCGAGCTGGCAGAGCGTAGCATTCATGCAATTCAGGAGTTGTGGCATCCGTACAAGGGCTGGGACAGAGGTCGGATTGAGAGCAGGTTCGAACTCCATTCCACAACATTCATCATTGGACTGGCGCGGGCGATCGGCCCCCTTGTCAAGCTGCATCGCCACACCCGCTGCGCCGGAGCCCTCGAACTGGCAATTGAGCTCGCCGACAAAGCCACTTCCGAGTTCTTCCTCCCGTCCGGCGCCTACGATCGTGAGACCTTCGGCCCCCACACCCACTCCACCACCTGCGTCATGTCTTCGCTCGCCCAGTTGGCCGACCTGACCCGCAACGCGAGCCTGATGCAGCGTGTCCGCGCCTTCTACGACAACGGGCTCAACGACATTCGCGATCAGCTCGGCTGGGTTATCGAAAGCAGCGACGACGGCAGAGATCCCGACCGCGGCGAGGTCAACAACACCGGCGACATTGTCGAAACCGCACTCCTTCTCGGGCAGTGGGGCTATCCGCAATACTATGAAGACGCCGAACGCATCCTTCGCTGCCACATGCTTCCCTCCCAGCTGCGCGACAACTCCTTCATCCGCGAACCCGACAACCCGCACAGCGAGGACGGCAAACGCGATGTAGCCATCAGACACCTCGGCGCCTTCGGCTTCCCCGCCCCCTACGGCCACAAGACAATCGACGCCCAACGCATCAGTTTCAACATGGACATCGTCGGCGGCGCCGTAGCGTCACTCTGTGAAGTCTACCGGCAAGCCGTAGACACGACCCCTACGGGCCACTACGTGAATCTGCACTTCGACCACGAAACCGAAGCCATTGACGTTGAATCGCCCTATACACATCGCCACATGCGCGTGCGCGCCAAGCGCCCGGGTCCCCTCTTCGTGCGCCTGCCCAGCTGGGTCGCAGCGGACGCAGTCAGTATCGACGCCCCCAACGACCCGCCCCGCCTCCACAATGGCTACCTCGTCCTCAGCCAGCCCCCTATAGACCGCTGGATCACCATCCAATTCGATCTGACCGAACGCGACATCGTTCTCAGCCACCGCACCCGCGACATCAAAGTACGCCTCCGCGGCGATTCAGTCGCCACCATGTCCAACTTCGGCGCCGAACTCACCTTCTTCCCCGCCCTGGAGGAGCAATAGCACAACCTCCCATCCGCCAACCAACTGTAGGGGCACCCCTTGTGGGTGCCCAGGAGAATCTCGAATCGCCCCGTAAGGGCGCCCCTCGTGGGTGCCCTTACGCCCCCCGATACCAAAAAAAGGAAACCAACCATGGCCAGCAGACCAATCCACATCCTCCTCGTCGCCGCCCACCCCGCCGACAGCTTCGACATGGCCGGCGGCACCCTCGCCCACCACGTAGACCAGGGCGACCGCGTAACCGCAGCCATCCTCACCACCGGTGTACGCTCCCACCACTGGGAACTCGGCGAGCAGCGGCGCCGCGCCGGCGCCGAACTGGATGTAGAACAATTCGTCGCCCAGGCCGTCGAGGAAAAGCTGGAAGAGGTCCGCCGCGCCTGCCGCATCCTCGGCTTCGACGACGTGCGCGACCTCGGCTTCGAAGACGACGACGTCCTCGTCACCCAGGACAAAATCGAGGCCATCGCCGAAGTCATCCGCGCCGTCAAGCCCGACATGCTCATCACCCACCACCCCTTCGAGAGCGGCGGCTTCAAAATGCACGGCACCACCGGCCAGTGCACCCTCTACGCTTGGCAGCTCGCCATGGGGTCCGGCCGCGGCCGCCAGGAGCGCCACCCCGTTCCCTGCATCTACTTCATGAACCCCACCGCCTACATCGGCAACAACAGCCTCGAATACGCCGGCACCGCCCGCGTCGACCTCTACATCGACATCACCGACGTAATCGACAAAAAAGTGCGGGCACTCGACCAGATCGCCAGCCAGTACTACGGAGGACCCTACGCCCGCAAGCGCGCCGAAACCTCCGACGGAAACTCCGGAAACAGCGCCCTCGTAGCCTACGCCGAAGAATTCCAGCGCTTCCAGCCCCAGGTCCGCTACACGCTCCCCATAACCGACGCCGAGCTCGAACGCATCACCGAACCGCAGTCAGCCCACATGGGCCGCCGCAGCGAAATAATCGGAGGTCTGATGCCGTTGTCCGACGGCGGGACCTTCACCTCCCGCCATCGCATGTCGAAGGAAAACTACGAGGACTAAAACGATCGGCCTCCGGCCAACTACCTGTAGGGGCACCCCTTGTGGGTGCCCTCGTGGACTGACTACATTAGGAATGCAGATTTCAGGTCAGGGAAACGTTACCAACTCCTGGCCTCCACGCGACCTACCCAGTCGCATCTGGAGGGGAAAGGTCACTCTTCAATCCGGCTAATGACCATCCGCTCATCGCCGGCACCGTTCCGCCACAGATCCTGGCAGGCCGCTGCCAGTTCCTCCAGCCCCTCCGTGATCGTGGCAAACAGATTGCCCGGCATATGCCCTTCCGGCCCCAGCAGATAGTTTTCCCGCCCGTAAAAGATCGCCAGATCGATCAACCCCGTCTCCCGGCACTGCTCCCGCAAAAAAGGCGGTACGTTGCTTCCCGGAGGCACAGGCAAATACAGAAAATCGCCCGGAATCGGAAAGACCGTCGCATTCTCTCTCCCGGGATCCTTCTCCGCAAACGGCGGCGTCAGAATATAGACTTCGTTGTTCGCCCACTTTGCATGATAGGCTTCGCCCTCCAGCGGCAGCGCATTCCAGACCGCCTCGGCCGTCAACGGCGCCGCATCGTCTAGAAGCTCCGCGACGGCGGAGACATTGTGCTTCTCGAACGAGATCCTGATCTTGCGACCCATGTTATAAACTCCTGTGTTCCATTCAATCCTATGAGTGTCTGTTTCCTATTCAGCCAAAGAGTCTCGATCCATAGTTTTTTGATTACTGTAGACTCGATCTGTCTAGGTCTTCCCACTCCAGGAACTTTGAAATTTCGATTCTCGGTGGTAAATTATGTGGCGACCCAACCGCTTTTCCCCATTCTATCTGCGGCACCACAATCCACAAAGGAGATGCTTTCATGAAGAGATCTTCAGTTGATACTCTCGGTCTTCAGCTCAATCGCCGCGCGCTGCTGCGCTTGGGAGGGTTAAGCGGCGCCGGCCTCGCTTTGGCAGCCTGCGCTCCCGCAGCCCCACAAGCTTCTGCCCCATCCGCTTCGGATGACGGTGGCGCCGAAGCCGAACCGACGACAGTGGAGATCTGGACCGGCTTCGGACAGGGCCGCATGGCCGACGCCATGACCGGCGCTATCGACAGGTTCGGCGAAGAGAATGAACAGTTCGAGCCCAACCACGTCATCGTGCCTTGGGGCGAAATCCACGACAAAGTGATCGCCAACACCGCCGCCGGCAACCCGCCCGACTCCTACCGCGGTTGGGCTTGGATCGTGGCCGAAGACGCCCCTATCGGCGCCTTGACCGACCTGACCGATTTCGTCGAGGCCGAAGGCGTGCCTCAGGATGACTACTGGCCCGCGACCTGGAAGCAGATGCAGTACCAGGGCAAGTTCTATGCCATGAGCATCTCGACCATCGTCCAACTCTTCTACTACAACAAGGACAGGATGGCCGAGGGCGGCTTCGATCCCGAAAACGTGCCCGCCAACCTGGAAGAATGGGAAGAGATGGGCCACGCCCTGACCGAAACAGAAGACAGCGGCGAACTCGATCGCATCGGTTTCATTCCCCTCATCCCCCGCGCCGACCCGCACAACTGGCTGCCCGCATTCGGCGCCGCCGTCTGGGATGAAGAAACCACCACCGTGACGGTCAACAACGAACGCACACTTCGCCTGCTCAACTGGTACAGTAGCTACAACGAACGCTATGGCGCCGAAAACATCCAGGCCTTCCGCACCGCCTACGGCGGCAACTTCTTTGGTCGTAACTCGCCCGAGGGCCTCTATTACACGGGCCAGATTGCCGCCTGGCAAGCCGGCTCATGGTTGTTCAATGATATCGGCGAATACGGGCCCGACCTGAACTTCGGCGTTGCCGCAACGCCCTCGCCCAGCGACATCACCGACGGCCATCCTGGCAAATTGGTCGCCAACATGTACTTCGTGCCTGCAAACGCCCAAAATGTTCCCGGCGGCTTTGCCTTCTGCAACTTCATGAGCGCCTCCAAATGGGTCGCCCTCAATAAGGCAGTGCCGGACTCCGTAACACCCTCACGCATCAGCAACGCAACTGACCCTGAGGTAGAGGCAGCTGGCGGCTTCTGGATGCCATTTGCCCGCGACAACATCCTCCCCAAAGCCTGGGCTGTTCCGAGCATGCCCGGCATTCAATACCTGGCAGGCCAGATATACGAGGCAATCGACGAAATCGCTTACGACGGCGCCGACCCCGAAGCCGTGCTGGAAGCATTGTCCGGTCGCGTCCAGGAGGAAGTAAACAACAAGCTGGAAGCCGCAGGCGGTTGAGGCTCTATTCTTCGACTCAGACACGTTCCCCAACTTTCCTGCCGTTTGCGGGAACGTGTCTGATTTGAACTGACAGTGCCCACTGAATCTCCAGATTTTTCTGAGGTGACCCGATGAGTGTATTCGCCGGGACTCGTATCGAACGCTCCCGATCATCACTTTCGGACATGAGTCCGATGGTTCGCAGGCGTCTTATCTGGGGTCTCTTTTTCATCTCACCCTGGGTACTGGGATTCTTGGCATTCACACTCTATCCCATCGCAGCCTCTTTCTATTACGGCTTTACCAACTACAACATCCTCAACTTCACACCCAGATGGGTCGGGACCGAGAACTATGCCGACCTGTTTACGTCTGATAACGTCTTCTGGGGCTCGCTGCGCGTGACCATCCAGTATGTTGCCATGCTTGTCGGCCTCGCCACCGTTTTCGACATCTGCATCGCCCTGCTGTTGAACATGAACGTCAGAGGACTTTCACTCTACCGCACCGTCTTCTATCTCCCCGTGATGGTGCCGGTCGTAGCCGCAACCCTCACCTGGGTCTGGATACTCAATCCCCGCCACGGGCTCGTGAACGGGCTCCTGGATCGAATCGGCGTTGACGGCCCCCTCTGGCTGGCTTCCCCTAGGACCGCCCTGTTTTCTCTCGTGCTCGTCGCCGTCTGGGGCAGCGGCCGCGCCGTGCTAATCTACCTCGCCGGCCTCAAAGAGATCCCCAGCCACCTCTACGAAGCCGCCGAAATCGACGGCGCCAACCCCTTCCGCAAAATGTGGCACATCACCCTGCCGCTGCTGACACCGCAAATCCTCTTCAACGTCATCACAATGACGATCTTCTCATTCCAGTCGATAGCTGCCCCGCTGATTATGACCGGCGGTGGGCCCAACAAAGCGACCCTTCTCTACGGCCTGCAACTCTATCGCCTGGCATTTGAACGGCTGCGCATGGGCTACGCCTCGGCCATGGCCTGGATCCTGTTTCTGCTGATTCTCGCGCTCACGATAGCCATGTTTTACGGCTCTCGACGCTTCATTCACTACGACAGATAGACGGGGCTTACCTGGTGACAGCCACGACCGGCGACCTACCCCAACCTACGACGATCCGCTCCGGCTCGATTAAGGCGCGCACCGAGTTGCTGCTGCAACAGTTGGGCGCGCACGCAACCCTGATCTTCTTCGGCATTATTTTCATGCTTCCTTTCCTCTGGATGGTGTCCAGCTCCCTCAAGCCCACGGCAGACATTTTCCAAATCCCCGTGCGCCTCATACCGGAGACCGTTACCCTTGAAAACTATCCCGAAGCGATAAGTGCGATCCACTTCCTGCGCTATCTGGGCAACACCTTCTACTACGCCGCTTTCATTATGGTGGCAGCCGTGATCTCCAACGTCTTCATCGGCTACGGATTCGCCCGCGTTGACTGGCCGGGGCGTGACATCGTCTTCATTCTCGTCATCTCAACCATGATGCTCCCCCACCAGGTGCGCTTCATCCCGCTGTTCATCACCTATAGCCGCATCGGCTGGCTGGATTCATTTAATCCCTTGATCATCCCCGCCTTCTTCGGCAACGCCTTCTTCATCTTCTTGGTTCGGCAGTTCATGTTGACATTTCCTAAGGATCTCGACGACGCCGCCCGCGTTGACGGCGCCAACGAACTGATGATCTTCTGGCGCATCGTCACGCCACTCTCCAAACCGGCCATCATCACCATCGCCATCTTCGAATTCATGCACGGCTGGCACGACTTTATTGGCCCGCTGGTCTACCTGCGCAATCCGGACCTCTACACGCTCTCAGTCGGACTGCGTCTCTACTTCACCCAGCACGGCGCCGAGTGGGGTCTGCTTATGGCGGCATCAACGCTCTTCACCCTGCCCATGATCGTTGTCTTCTTCTTCGCCCAACGCACCTTTATCGAGGGCATCAGCTTTACCGGCGTCAAGGGATAATCGCGACCCGTTCTAAGAGAGGTAAGGCGTATGGAGACATGGTCTCTCACAGCCGAACAGGCCAAACAGTATGAGAACGACGGCTACTTCACCGTCCGCAACGTCATCCCGGCCGAGACGGCCGCCGAACTGCGCGGCGTAATCAAAAACACGGTCCTCATGCCCGAGCCCGACGTCCTGGCCGACGCCGACCCCATGGATCCGATGGGAGACTCCGCCCGCGCGCGCGAATCGCGCTTCCGCAAGCTGAGCAACTACTGCTTCCGCGCCCCGCTCATCTGGCTCAACGTACACGGCGGCCCCGCCATCGCACGCATCGCACGCTACTTCCTCGGCGACGACCTCGTTCTCAAATTCAACAGCTGCTTTCTCAAACCCGCCCGCACCGGTAGTGCCACCCCCTGGCACCAGGACAATGGCCTCTGGCGCGACGACGATACCGAGGCCTTCAACTTCTGGATGGCCCTCGATCCCGCCACGCGGTCCAACGGCTGCATGCAGATGATGCCCGGCAGCCACAAAGGCGAAATCGTGCCCCACGTCCTCTACTCGGACAGCATTCACGGCGAACTGCCCCGCCACCTGACCAGCGGCATCCAGGACCAGGTCCATCACGTCGAGCTTGAACCGGGCGACATTGTATGCTGGCACAGCAGCATGTGGCACTACAGCCCGCCCAATCCCAGCGAACAAGGCCGCATCGCCATCGCCGGCGTCTACTCGAGTCCGAGCCTCATAGCCTCGTACCCAAAATGGTCTGCTCGAAAATGCCTGTGGGTGATGAAAAGCGGAGAGCTATGCGCGCAGTTCCCGCCAGAGCCCTATCCGCTCAATGAGGAAGAGCTCCATAGACCAACCCCGTGGCCTAAGGTAGAGGATAGTCTTGAGGAACAAGCTGCGGACTGAAACTACCGCGGTGGAACGGTCGCTTCTGGGATCGACTTCAATTCTCAAACAATACCCCGCGCCCTGGCAAACGCGGCGCCACCCCCATCATCTTCAACGCCTGCCATCCGGTCGCCTGATTCGACGTAACCACCGGCTTCCCAATCTCCTCCTCCAGCCCGGAGATAAAGTCGGCCGTCTTCTGCCCCGTACAGCTGATAAGCACAGCGTCCGCCTCCGCCACGTCTGACCGCCGCGCCGCCTCCCGAATCGTCTCCGGCGGCACGATTCCGTGGTCCTGCAGATAGTGCAGCGGATTGCTGTTCACCACCTCAATATCGCACTCGGCCAGAAATCCAATGAGCGCCTGGTTCACGTCCTCCATATACGGCGACGCCGTCGCCACGCGCCGCACGCCCAGGCAATGCAGCGCCTCGACGATGGCTGTGCTGGCAGTTGTGCACGGCAGCCCGGTCGCATCTTCAACCCTCTTCTTCAGCGCCTCATCTCCGGCAACGCCCTGCACAAAACTGGCCGTCGTGCAGTAGTAGGCGAAAACGCTCGGCTTCAGCCGCATCAATCTCCTGGCCGCGGCCTCTATGTCCCCGTTCTCCGCCAGCCAGACGCCCAGTTCTACGCTGCTCCCTTCTGCTGGCTCAGTATCCTCCGCAAACATCGGCACGTGCGTCCGCGCCGACACCATCGGTACCTCCTCCGGCAGATACTTGCGGATCTCATCCAGCATCCGGTTGATGTCGTGATCCAGCCACATATCGTCCGGGTAAATTGCCCCCAGCGTCTTATGCGCCTCCGTCATCTGCAATTCCCCCTCTATCCCGCCCACCAGCGCACCTTCTGTCAGCCCCACGCCCCCTGCAGCCGCCGCGTCAAAGCGCAGCCTTCGCCCTTCTCCTGTCTCAACTATCCGCCACCACCGGATTGCTCAAGACTCCAATCTCCTCGATCTCCAACTCAACCGTGTCTCCCGGCTTCAGCCCCGGCGGATGCACCGGCGTCCCCGTCGCGATCATGTCGCCCGGCTCTAACCGCATGTACTGGCTGATATACTCGATCAGAACTGGCACCTGAAACAGCATCGTGTTCGTATTGGCGTGCTCGATCTCCTCACCATTGACCCGCATCGTCATCGCCAGATTGTGTGGATCGCTCACCGCGCCCGGCAGCACCACATGCGGCCCGATAGGAGTAAAGGAGTCCACCGCCTTCGTGTACGACCACGGACGCTGCACCTCAAAGGCAACGTTTTGCAAATCTCGCGCCGTCACGTCATTGAGCAGCGTGTAGCCGGCCACGTACTCGTTCGCATCCTCCCTCGAAATGTGGCTGCCCTCCTTGCCGATGATGACCGTCAACTCAATCTCCGGCTCCACCACCTTCAGACCCCGCCGGAAGACGATCGGCTCGCCCGGCCCGATGATCGAAGAGGTCGGCTTGAAGAACAGCGGCGGCTCATCCGGATCCTCCTCACCGGGATGCGAATAATTTCCCCCCAGCGCAATCAGCTTGCCCGGCTGCGGAATCGGCGTGCGCAGCGTGGGATCCGTGACGGTGAACGCGCCATTCAAATGATGCTCAAAGACAAACATCATCGTGGACTGAAATGTCTCTGCGTTAAACAGGCCCGCCTTCATCAGTTCAACCATGTCGGTGATCAGCTGCGGGCTTTCGTCACCCTGCTGGATCAACTGTTGCGCCTGATACGCCCGCGTAAAATCCAGCATTCCGAAGTCGGTTACAATGCCAATGTGGTTGTGGTCATCGTGTGCAAACAGGGCGACTTTCATCGATCCTGGCCTCCGCAATCCTTTGGTATGTAGTCCGTTGTATAGTCAATCTGTTCTGTCAGCCATTACCCGGCCGCACCGTCACCGCCGGTCACAAAGTCTTTGCCTCCACAGCCGGAAAGCTCCGTCCATTCACCTACAGTCGGACGCCGTCCCACTCATCCTTGCGTTCGGAGATGTCGAGAATGTTGCCGTCGGGGTCCGTCGTCTTCAGCGACCCTTCCGGCACATGGTCGTAGTTGAACTCTCTCTCCACCTTCACATCCTCGACCAGGATCTCTGCCCCCTCTTCGCGCAACAGATGATAGGCTTCCTCCAGATTGTCGACGATAAAGCCCAGGTGAATGTACTCGCCTTCATGCGCAATCGGCGGCCGTTCCTCACCTTCATATTGGATGAGCGTCATATTGACAGAGCCGTCCGACAGATAGCACCCCGGCGGGTAGCCCTCATCATAAATGTAGCACAAAAACTTGAGCCCCAGAATCTTCTCATAGAACGCCCGCGACCGCTCCAGGTCCTTCGTTCTCAGTGCTACATGCCGTAGAAAAGCCATGACTTTACTCCCTTCCTGAGTCCATTCCTTGATTCCGCAATCGACGATCCCCGCCCTGTAACCGGCCATTCAACCCTCTCCGTAACCCTCCGCGTGCCTTCGCGGATCAAAGAAAGGTGTTCTTCGCGCCCCTCCGCGTGCCTTCGCGGATCAAAGAAAGGTGTTCTTCGCGCCCCTTCGCGTGCCTTCGCGGATAAAGGATAAAGTGTTCATCGCGGCCGCCCGTCCTCTAAACCGTCAGCTGCCTCCCATAAATCGTGATCGCTTCCTGTTCACGAAAACCCAGTTGCTGGTACAACGGCAGCGCCTTGAAATTCTGACTATCCATATCCAGTTCAACACGTTCAAACCCGTTCTCCCGCAACCGGCCCATCGCCTCCTCCATCAGACAGGCGCCCAGCCCCCGCCGTCTGAACTCAGGCCGGACACCAAGAATGTGAAGATGCGCCAGCCCCTCTTCCCTCGGATTGAGACTCGGCGCGCAATGGCAAACGCCGGCAAACATCCCCCTCGCCTCCGCCACGACGCTGATCTCCTCTCGAAAACGCGGCGAGTTGGCGTGTCGTGCCCAGCTCTCATCCGAATACGAAAACCCGCCCCAATGGTCCGAAAACGAAGCGTTGAAAGCCGCGATCCAGGCCGGCCCGTCCCCCGACCGGTAACTCCGCAGCGATATGCCCTCAGGAACGCACTCCTTCGACTGTAACGCCTTCGGCGCTGAACCCAGCTCGCAAGCCATGATCACAAACGTCCGCACCGCCCGGAATCCGGCCCTCCTCAGCCCGGCCATGACTTCCCCGTCCTCACGCAACCCCCGCGCCTCGACACTGCACTTTGCGGCAGCACCACGCATCCCCTTCGACGCCAGATGTCGGATGCGGTCGACTCCAGCCTGTACGATTCCGTCAACTGCAACCGTCCCCCGCTTCGGAGGGTCCACCACCCAGTCAATCATCCACGACGCCTCCGAGCCAACCGGATAGACCGTCACGCACGCATCGACAGCAGCGTCCTCTCCAGCGACTAGCACCATTCCCTCAACCTCCGCCAAGCGACTGCCCAGTCGACTGCGCACCTCTTCCCTCGTCAAGCCGCGCTCAAGTCCGAGAGGATAACGCGGCGCGAACGCAAAAAGCGGCAATTCGTCTGCCGCCTCGGGGCCCAGCGCTCGCGCCGCGCCGTCATGGGAGTCGGCTCGCGCGAAAAGTCCCCCAAGGGCCGCCAGGTCGCGGTCGCAATACTCCCGAAAGCGTTCCTTCACTCCTGTTCTCCTACCCGGTCCCCGGCCAATGCAAACAACTGCCCGAAACCTCCTTGCCTCCGGACCCGCCCACCCAGCCGCAGCGCCTCCCACATCGTAACCTGGTTCGCCGTCAACACCGGCTTTCCCACCGCACTGTCCAACGCAGACAGGAACGCAACCGTATGCAGAGCCGTATCGGGAATCAGGATGGCTTCAGCATCGGCGTGGTCATTTGCCCGCACGAAGTCGATTACCGCCTCTCCACCGACCTCGCCCACCTCGACCGCGGTCCAGATGCCCAGGCTGCCCAGATGCACCACCTGGATGCCGCCCTCGCCCAGAAACCCGACAAACTCGGTCGCCAGCTCCTCCGGGTAAGTGGCTGCAACCGCCACCCGCGTGATTCCCAGTGCCTGTATGGAACTTACAAAGGAAAGTGAAGTGCTGGAGGCAGGGACCCCCAGAAAACTGCCGAGCTGCCGCGCTTGTTCCTCAGCCCCGGCCAGCCCGTAGACAAAACTGCCACTCGTACACGCCCACATGCACACGTCCACGCCCAGCGTCCGCAACGTCGCCGCACCGGGCTCCAGAAGCTCCCAATCCCCTGTGCGCCGGCAGTCCTCAACCGTATGCAGGTCGACCGCATCAGTGTGGACGACCCGAACCTCCACCCGCGGCTCCAGCCTCGCAGCCATGGCGGGATAATCGTCCTCGGCCGAATGCAGCGGATAGAGAATGCCAATGCGAAGCATGTCAATCTCCGTCTGTAATCGGCAGCCGCCATCCAATCCGACCAGCCGCCCGCGGCTCGCCTAAAGCGCAGCCTCTACCGAAGACAGGCTCTCGTTCAGCGCCTCGATCGCGTAATCGAGCTGCTCCTGCGTGATCACAAGCGGAGGCGACATCTTAAGCACGTTGTGGTAGGAACCCCCGTAATTCGTCGAGATGACGCCCCGCTGCAGAAGACCGTCAACCACACGCGCGCCCTCCTCCGTCGCCGGTTCACGCGTCTCTCGATCCCTGACGAACTCCACACCCACCATCATGCCCACGCCCCGCACCTCACCGATCAAATGGTGCTCCTGCTGCAGCTCCTGCAGCCGAGAAATGAAGTAGTCTCCCAGTTCCGCGCCGCGCTCAACCAGGTTCTTCTCCTCGATCTCCGCCAGCGAAGCCAGCGCCGCCGCACAGCCCACCGGATTGCCCAAAAAGGTGCTCGTGTGCATCATCGGCCCCCACGCGTCCGCCACCTCCTCAGACATGATCGTAGCCGAGATCGGAAAGCCGCTCGCCAGCCCCTTGCCCACCACCATAATGTCTGGCACAACGTCGTACTCGTCCATGCCGAACCAGTTGCCCGTCCGCCCGAACCCGGTGATGATCTCGTCGGCAATCAGCAGGATCCCGTGCTCGTCGCACAGCCGCCGCACCGTCTGCACAAACTTCTTCGGCGGCACAATCCAGCCCCCGTGCCCCTGAATCGGCTCCATGATGATCGCGGCCACGTCCGCAACGCCCGAGTCCGGCATCGTCAGCACATGCTCCAGGTACCCGCCGCTGCAGAAGTAGCAGTCGTCCCCGTCAGAATGCGTCGGACAGCGATAGGGATACGCGTACGGCACGTGCGTCGTATCCGCCAGCATATTCTGGAAAGGCGCCCTGTAGTAGTTCTGCGAAGAGACCGACAGCGCCCCCGTCGTCTTGCCGTGAAACCCGCCCTGAAAAGCGATGATCTTGTGCTTTCCGGTATAGATGCGCGCCGTCTTCAGCGCAGTCTCCACCGCCTCCGCACCCGTGTTGGCGATATGAGACACCGACAGCTCGCCCGGCGCCCGGTCCGACAGCTTCTCCGCCAGCTCGACCCTGTTCCTGTTGGGGTTGAGCCCGCCCTGGCTGTGCATCATCGTCTCCGACTGCTTCGCAATCGCCTGCACAATGCGCGGGTTGCTGTGCCCCGCCGTCGCCACGCAAAAGCCTGCCGTCAAATCCACATAAACATTGCCGTCGGCATCCACGATGTTCGCACCCCGCGTCCGCTCCCAGAACACCGGCGTCTGCCCCCGTGGAATCACCGAGCTTGTCGGCGGCTCCACCTTCCCGAGCCGCTCGGTCAACCTGATCGACTCCGGCCCCGGCGGCGGCGTCACCATCTCCGGCAGCGCCGTCCCATCCTCCAAAGCCTGCAAGTTTAAGTTCGAAGAGTAAGTCTGCATTCTGGATCTCCTCTGCGGCAGCGCCTGTTCAGCCTATGCTTGCGGCTCTATCTGTCAAAAGCTTTTCGCCTGATAATGCGTTCCCAAATGGGGACAAACTCTCTGATACCTCGGGAAACGACTGAGCTATGACCAGTCCGCTTTCAGCCATGAAGTAGGTGAAGCGCCTCCTCTGACCACTGACCACTAACCACTGCAGTTGGGCGGTGGGGGCGATTTGGGCCCCCCCATTTGGGGGGGGGGGCCCCCCCCCCCCCCCCCCCCCCCCAAAAAAAACCCCCCGCGGCGGGGGGGGGCGGGGTGGGGGGGGGGGGTGGGTTTTATTTGGGTACAACCGCCC
>JAPPKG010000519.1:0-16430 GCA_026914085.1 Caldilineaceae bacterium
GCTACCGGCAGTACAACAGCCGGGAGCGTCAGAACGACTTCACCCGCGCCTATCTCAAGATTATCGAAGCGGCCATCGGCTCCAAGGTTGATTTCGTGCTGCTGGCCGGTGATCTTTTTGAGAGACGCGCTATCGACCCGATTACGCTTAGTCATGCCATCACGGGCCTGGAGCGGTTGAAAGAGGCAGGCATACCCTGCCTGGCGGTGGAGGGCAACCATGAACTGGCCTACTATCGCGACAGTATCGGCTGGGTACGTTTTCTTGCCGAACGCGAATTGCTGGTTCTGCTCAACCCGCATTTTGACGGGGAGGAGGTCGGGCTCCCACCCTACGAAAGACGCGAGGGAGCCTATGTGGAACCGGTACCGGGCTTGCGGGTCTACGGTATGCGCTACTACGGCAGTGCCGCGGCACCGGTCGTGCAGCGGGTGGCGGGTGCACTGGCGGCGGCCGACAGACAGGGAGTAGAGTACACGATTTTCATAGCGCACGCTGGCGTTGAGAGAGTACTCGACCACCAAGGCGGCGCGCTGAGCCACCGTGAGCTGGCGCCTCTGCGACCCCACGTGGACTATCTGGCGCTGGGCCACTTCCATAAACCTTTCGAGTTCGACGACTGGATTTACAATCCCGGCAGCCCGGAGACCAACTCACTGACTGAGGCGGCCTGGCCGGAGCGGGGATACTATCTTGTGGAGGTGGATACGGAGGCGGAGCCCAAGCACCGCCCGGTCTTGCACGCAAATCCCCGGCGTGCATTTGAACGCCTGTTCTTCAAGGTCGACGCGTGCGAGACGCCGGCCGACCTGGTCGGAGAGTGCCGGGGTTATATCGAGCGTCAGCGCCGTCAATTCAGAGGTAAAGAACCGGTGGTCGAGCTGCGGCTGAGCGGAGTGCTCCCTTTCGACCGCGGCGGACTGGATCTGAAACGGCTGGAGCAAGTAGTTGAAGAGCAATACAAGCCGTTGCTCTCCTTTGTACGCGATGACACGCGAGCCTCGGAGTTTGCAGTGGGGGCCGATCAACATCTCGGACGACGGGAGCTGGAGCGGCAGATCATTGCCGGTCTTCTCGAACGGGACAACCGGTTCCGCGACCGAAGCAGCGCATGGACTGAACTGACGCTCGCGATCAAACAGTTAGCCGTCAGCGGCGCTTCTGCCGACGCGATTTTGGAGGAGTTGGCAAGGGGCGAGGAGAGGGTTCGGCAGGGAGAAGAGACGCAATGTTGATCCGTTCGCTGACCCTGGAAAATGTCAAGAGCTACGAAAGGGCAACAGTCGAATTCAGTCCCGGCACGAACGCGATTGTTGGCCCCAACGGGGCGGGAAAAACGACGATACTGGAGGCCATCGGCTTTACTCTCTTCGATCATCTTCCGTATAGCCGGCCCGATTTCGTGCGGGCAGGTCAGAGGACGGCGAGCGTGGCGGTCGATTTTCTCAGCGATCACGATGAGCGCGTGTACCAGGTCGTGCGAAGCTGCGGCAGTAGTAGCGCCTATGCGATCTTGGATCCGGAACTCGCCATACGAATATGCGAGGGCAAAGCTGACGTTATGCAGTTCCTGCGTCTGCATCTAGACATCGACCCTGACACCGGGCCGGAGGATCTGTTCAGAAACGCTGTGGGCGTGCCCCAAGGCAGCTTTACTGTCTCCTTTCTGGAGACGCCTAGGGTCCGTAAGGCCGTATTCGATCCGTTCCTGAGGGTAGCTGAATACCGCCGGGCGTGGGAAAGGCTGCGCGAGCCGCTCAACTTGCTCAACCAGCGCCAGAGAGATCAGTCAGAAATAATCAGTGGACTAAAAGGCGAGCTGATCCGCCTGCCAACTGTAGAGGACGAAGCCAACACTCTGGCGACCCTCATCGGCAAGGCAGAGGTTGAACTGCGCGACGCGCAGACTGAGTTGGCTGCAGCCGAATCCGCCCGGCAAACGATGGAGGCGAATCGGGAACGGCTGCAAGAGTTGCAACGCATGGTAGAGGCGCAGCAGCAGTTAGTGTCCGAAAGAGAGCGGACACTGGTTGCGGCGCGGCAGCGGTTGACAGAGAGCAAGGAGGCGGCAGCAACTGCGGAAGCCAACCGGGCCGGCCATGAAGCCTACGGTGCCGCGCTGCTGGCACAAAGCGCCGTGAATGAACGAATGGCGCAGCGTCGGCGGCTGGAAGAGGACCGCGCCGCCGCCCAAGAGCTATTGGCCCGGGCGGAAACGCAGGGGGATTCCCAAGAGGGCGCGCTGGCTGAGATCGGGGAGGCCGAGAAGACGGCCGCGGCGTTGGCGGATGCGGCAGCTGAGCAGGAACATTTGGAAGCCGAACTGCGGGATGCTCAGCGGCAGGCGGATCGGTTGAAAGATGCCGACGCGCGAGTGCAGCGGGAACAGGCTGCCGTCGACGCGGCGCAGGCGCGGCTGAACAGTTTGGGAAGGGAACTGGCCCAAGCCGAGGAGATCGAAGCATCGTTGGAGCCCCTGCAGGCGCGCCTGGAAACTTTGCAGCAGACGAAATCCGCCGAACAGGCCAATGAGGCCCGAATAAAGGCGGAACAGGAGACGGTCCTAGAGCAGGGCCAGCGGTTGCGGACCTCGGAAACATCGCCAATCTGTCCCATCTGTGAGCAGCCCCTGTCTGCGGACGATCGTCAGCGGCTGCTAGAACGCCTCCGCACGCGCTGGGCGGAGTTGAACAAGGCATCAGAGGCCGCCGCGAAGGCGGTCCGTGTGGCAGAAGAGGAACGGCTGCTGGCCCGCGCTACCCTCAGTCAGCAGGAGCAGACCTTGCGTGCTCTCCCGCGTCAGGCCGCGGTCGAAACAGCCGAGAAAGAGTTGGCCGCGTTGAGGACCCAGTTGACCGAAGCCAGTGACGCGTCGAAGACGCTGAAAGAAGGACCGCAACGACTGGGGCAGCTACAAGAGAGGATGAAAGCGCTGGGCGACCCGCGGCGGCGGCGAGACGCGGCTCTTGAGCAGGCGCGGGGGCGAGAGCGGGTAGAAGAGGCTTTGCAGGAGCAGCGGGCGCAGGCCGAGCAACAGCGAAACGCACTCGCGGAGCTTGACGGGCGCATGGCAGAATTCGCCGGCCTGGACGCTGAGACTGCCCGCATCTCCTCCCGGTTGGCGAAGTTCCAGTCAGCCGACGATCTCTACCGGCGCAATCAGGATGCAGCCGAGGCGCTTCCGCAACGCCTGCAAGAGTTCTCCGAGGCGGAGAAGGCATTGGAGGCGGCGCAGAAACGTTTTGAGGATGGACAGGAACAGCTGGCAGCCAGCAGACGCAGTTTCGACGAAGAGCGCTTCCAAGAGGTGGTGGCTCAGGTGGAGGAGATCCGCAGCCACCGTGTACGGCTGGAGACTGAACTGGGCCAGTGGCGTGAACGCCTCGACAGGGCTATGAAGGAGATCGCCCATCTGCAGGGCTTAGAAAAGCGACTCACCGCTGCCCGGTCCCGATACGACCGGCTGGTGGAGCGGGAGGAGATCTTGAGATTTCTGCGCTCAGTGGTACAGGAGGCTGGGCCGCACGTAACGAAGGCGCTGGTCCAGCAGATCAGTTACAGTGCCAATCAGTTGTTCGGCCAGATCATGGAGGACTACACGCGCACGCTCCGCTGGGAGGAGGACTACGGGATCATCTTGGAAGTGGATGGTCGTGATCGGGCATTTTCCCAATTGTCCGGCGGCGAGCAGATGAGCGCAGCGCTGGCGGTCCGGCTGGCGCTGCTGCAGGAGATGAGCAGTATTGGCGTCGCCTTCTTTGACGAGCCAACCACCAATCTGGACGAGACCAGGCGCGGCGCCCTGGCGCGGCAGATCGTAGGCGTGCGCGGCTTTGAGCAGCTCTTTATCATCAGCCACGACGATTCGTTCGAGCAGGCTACGGAGAAGCTGATCCGGGTAGAGAAGCGAAACGGGGAAAGCGAGATTCATTACGAGTGAGACCGGTTGAACGGGGGTCTCACTCGGCGGCTGCGACCAGGATCTGGGCGGCATTGGGAATGCCTCCCAGGGAGGCAAACTCCTCTTGCAGGGTGGTGGCGTTCAGGCGAGCGGGGGCGTCGTCAGCCAGTATCTTTTGCAGGGCTTCCGCTGCCAGCGGGACGGTCAGCAGATTGGGTGGGATATGGTAGCCGACGCCGCTGCGCGCGACCCCACTTGCCTGACGGGCCTGGTCGGCAGCCTTGGGCACGACGATCTGCGGGATCCCGTGGGTGACTAAGGCATGGGTCGTGCCAGCGCCGCCATGGTGGATCGCGGCGCCAATGTGGGGAAGTACCTCTGCAAAGCGGATCCTGTCCACCAGAACTGAAGACTGCGGCAGTCCGGTCCGCAGAGCTTCGACCTCAGGCGTGGTCCAGCCCCCCTCCGTGCCGACTTCGGCAAAGCCTTTGCCGACCGCCAGGATCGGTACGCCTCCCGCGTCTGCCGCGGCGCGGGCCGCGATTAAGAAAAAGTTGATATCCCGGGTAAATGCGGTACCGAGGGTGATGAAGATCCATGGACGACTGCTTGGAAGTTGGTCGAGCCAGGGGGATTCGGACGGCAGGGGGGGAGGAGCGAGCCCGCCGACCATTTGTGTCTGCGGCAGCAGCCGGGCTCCGGCATACCAGCGGGGGCTCCAGTAGGTCAGATGTAAGGAGGGAGAACGCAGTGCGGTGGGACCGTCCAGCGCCCAGTTGACGCCGGTCGCGCCAAAATCGGCAAGTAGCTCGCTCACTCGCGCCTGAGCCAGTTTTTTGACTGCGCCGGGCGTGTCTGCATTGGGGCCTGACGACTGCATCTGTATAGCCGGCCAACCGGCGACGGCGAAGGGCACGCCCAGGAGTTCGGCGGCGATGGCGGCCGCGGCGGTGAACATCTCGCTGACGATCAGGTCCGGGCGGAAACGTTTAGCTACCTCGACAAGCTCAAGCGTAGCCGCACGCACGCGCGCCACGTCCAGCCACTGATCCAGTGAGCGGATCATGCGCAGGCGCTGGAACTCCTCTTCTGAAGCTGTGCCTTTCTGTATAGGGGGCGGGGGCGGCCAGCGCCAGCCGGTCTCTTGCAGGATATGGATGGGAACGCCCTGTGCCGCGAGCTGGCTTTGCAGCTCACGGCCGCTGGCCCAGAGGACATCGTGGCCCGCCCGCATCAGTTCGACAGCTGTGGGCAGATAGCCGCCCCAATCCAAGTGGCCCGCCAGTTGCGCGGATACACATAGAAAGCGCAAGCAGCACTCCTCAGCGGCCGCAGCCGGGAACAAGGCGGAACAGCATGCCTTCGCCGGTGCCGATCCAGACGGCCCCGTCCGGTGCGGTCGTGACCGCTTGCACGGGCCAGTTGTGCATGATCCGTTCGGCGATAATCTGGCCGCCCGAGTTCGCCATCCGGAACAGACCGGGATCGCGTCCGTAGTTGGCGAAAAAGATGGTGTCGTAGGCCCAGGTAATGCCGGTGGGTGCGGCCGAGTTGGGTAGGACTAGCACAGGAGCGGTCCACCAATCTTTGTTGACCCCGCCCAACGCCAACGGGAAGCCGTAGAAGGGGGTCGCGTTGACGTCGCCCGCATTGGCGGCAGCAGAAAGGGTACGCGGGTCCAACAGGTCGACTTCGTCGCCGGCGTTGAAGTCACCGTGCACGTTGGTGGCGCCATTGTCGGTAAACCAGATGCGCCCGAACGGGTCGACGGCGATGCCGTAGGGGTTACGCACACCGCGCGCCGCGGTCTGAAAGACGCCGATTGAGCGTTCGGCGAGCAGACGGTCGAGCCGGGCGCGAACGATGCGGGCACCGAAGGGGTTGCCGCCGGCAGCCACATTGGTGGCCAGTGTTTCGGCAGGAAGTTCGCCATCATGGAGAACGATTATGCCATCCGCATAGCCGTCGCGGACACCACCGGCGGAGATATAGAGCCAGCCAGCGCTGATCACGAGACCATTGTTGGCATGGAAATCCTTCCCGGAAACGGCGAAGCCGCCGGCCAGAGGTTCATATCCGCCGCCGTCGACGATGCGGCCCACTTCGCCGGCCCGGTTCAGGTAGAGCGCGCCCGCATGCCAGGCCATTCCTGTGACACGGCTGGATTCGCGCAGGATCTCATAGTAGCTGTCCCTGGAAATGCTGTGCCAGATGGCGATAGAGCGGCTGGCGTGGTAAGGATCGTACAGGATGTTGGGATCGAAGTTGCGGGTGGCATGATGGTCCAAGGCGATGAACAGTCTGCCGTCCGGGGCAAAGGTCAGCGCAGTAATGCTATGTTTGTCCTGTAGTTTCTCGGCCAGGAACTGCTCTGCACAGAAACCACCCTGGGGGACCAGCCAGGGATCGGATTCAGAGGGGGGGCTCAGATTGAGGGGAGCGACGCGAATGCCAACACTACCGGCAGCCATTCCCCGCGGTGGGGCGGCGGCGGCACTGTTTTGCGTATTTTCTTCCGGTTTGGCTTCGGCATTGCCGCCCGCATTTGAGCCATCGCCGGATTCAACACTATTGGCGGGTTCATCCGAGGCCGAAGAAGGCGCTGGATTCGCCGTCTCCACTTTCGGCAGATATGCAGCGATCTGTTCGGCATTGGGAATGGCGGCACAACTTGCGGGAAGAACGAGTTGTGCGCTGACAAAGGGAATGGTACCCCCTTCCTGGGAACATTCATTTGGCAACGGGTTGAAATCTTCGCCCGACAGACGCAGCCACATTTCGGACACAGGCACCGGCTCTGTGCCCTGCCTGGTCGCTCCAGATATAATCCAATCGTAAATCAGTGCTTTGTCGTCATTGCCAAGCTCCCCCACCAGCGGCATTTCCCCGGACCAGACCTGCGTCCAAAGTGTGGATGCGGCCGGGACGCCCGGTTGTACTACGGGTCCGTTCAGTCCGCCGGCCATCAAGGGTTCATACTCGGTCACCTGCAGCTCCCCTTGTTTCACAACAGCGCTATGACAGGCGCCGCAGTTCTCTTCAAGAAGAGGCTGAATGTCCTCGTCGAATCCCGGCGCAGCGATTGGAATTCGGCCGAGGGACCGGTCGAGTGAGACAAAAGGGGTCGCTTGCTCCTGTCCGAAGACCGCCTCAACGCGTACCAGCGTGCCTGCGGGCACGCGACCCAGAAGGCAGCCTTCGAAATGGGGTCGATTGCGCACATTGGCGTAGCGTTGCAACACCGCAAAGACCGGCTGGCCCCCGGCAAGACAAGAGATGGCTTCTTCCATTCCATGGATCATGGCGATGTCAGCGGTCCCACCCATCGGATCGGGGTGAGCTGCTGGCAGCGGCGGCAGCCTTTTCTCTGGATTGGCAGTTCCAGCTGCGCCGCCGCCTTGAGAATTGAACGGGCCGATCGGTTGAAAAACGCATGCGCCGAGCAACAGAGCCGCACAGATGAGTAGTAGGATGGCAGGAAACGGGGCTGGTCGGGGGCGATGACTCATTGAAAGAGAACCTGTACGCGAAGCTGCATGGGGGGCGCCCTCATTCGTGGAAATGCTGCGCCTGGATGAGTTCCTAATTCCCTGTGATTGAGTCGGAAACTGCCGAAATCTCTGTCAACGTACGACGCGCGACGGAGATGTCCATCTGAATCTGGGCGACGAGATCCTCCAGGCTGTCAAAACGTTGCTCGTCGCGCAGGCGAGACACAAAGGAGATGGTGAGTTCCTTTCCGTACAGTGAGTCGGACTCACCGGTCGCCGGATAGTCGAGCAGATGGGTCTCGATGCGGCGCCGGCTTCCGTCTACAGTGGGCCTCACTCCGATGTTGGTTACGCTGGCGCGAGGGTGGGGCGAACAGTTGCCCGGCAGATATGCCCAAGTTACGTATACCCCATTGGCGGGGACGAGCTTCTGCGGAATGGGCTGGATATTGGCAGTGGGCACGCCGATCTGGCGCCCGCGACGTTCCCCCTCTTGGACGATGCCAGCGATCTGGTAGGGCCGACCCAGCATCTGCGCGGCATCCTGTACAGCGCCAGCTAAGAGTGACTGACGGATCTGGCGGCTGTGGACCTCACCATCCTCACGTGCGAACGGTTCGATCACCGACAGCTCATAACCGAGCCGGACACCCAACGCTCGCAAAAGGTCGACATTGCCGCTGCGTCCCCGACCCAGCGCGAAATCGGGCCCCACTATCAGCCGGGCAAGCCCCAAACGTTCGACGAGAAGCGTCATAAACTGCTCGGGCGTCAGACTGGCAAGATCCATGTCAAAGGGCTGAATGATGCCCAGATCAAGACCGAACGGCTCGATCAGGCACAGACGCTCCTGTGGCGTGGTCAAGAGGCTCAAGGTAAGGTCCGGCCGCAGTACGGCAATTGGGTGGGGATCGAACGTGAGAAGGGCTGTCCTGGCGGTGGGTGCATGGCCCGCCGCTTCAGTCTGCAGGGTACGCAAGAGGGCCTGATGGCCCAGATGCACACCGTCGAAATTTCCGATTGTCAAAAAAGTTGGGCCGGGAAACCGGAGAGATCGCAGATCGCTGCGCCAAATTCTCATCTCAAATCAGTTTCTGGTACTTAACGTGGATTCCGTTTGCCACCCATGCTCTCCGGCGGTTTGCCCGGTAGGAACGAAGACGTCCCGCCTGCCCCTACGCGATTCGAGAAGTAAGAAGAAGCTGTTCTTTGACCTGCTTGCCTATTCGTCACTATGGCGGCAGACTACGGGAGACTCCCCAACTGTTGGGCGAGCCACTTTTCGGCTTTCCATACTGTGCCGTCTCCGTTCCCTTCGGCGGCACGCGCGCGTGCAATGCCCAGGAAGCGGCCGCGGTGATCATAGGCGGCCGCAAGCCCACCCCGTCGCCCACCTTCTGAACTGCAGGAGTTGGAAGGGGTTGGCTCATGGGCAGCGGGTGCGCGACTTTGGTAGATCTTTTGCCCGTAACCCAGCCGGAGTTGCTCCTCCTCACTGACGGTCAGTCGGGGCATTCCCAGGCCGGCATCGGGCGCCAGCAGCAGCTCGGCCAGCCTGCCGGCGGCCGCTGCGCTTTCAATGGCCGGCAGATCTGACGCGTCGGCGACAGAAAACGGGCCGGCTTCCAAGCGACGCAGGTAGCTCAGGTGGCCGGCGGTGTCCAACGCCTGCCCCAGCGCGTGGGCCAGGCTGCGCACGTATGCGCCGGCGGAACAGCGAATCCGGAGAGATATTGTTGCGGGCGGCGCATAGGAGAGAAGCTTTAACTGGTGAATGGTGACTTCCCGCGGCGCCACATTTACGGCCTCGCCGCGCCGGGCTTTGCGATGCAGACTCTCACCGCCCTGCTTCAGTGCCGAGTAGACCGGTGGTATCTGAGTAGTCCGGCCACGGAAGGCAACCAAGGCGGCCTCCACGTCGGCGTCGGTCAGAGACGGAACCGGGGCCTGGGCGACGGTCCGGCCGACAGCGTCGTAGGTATCGGTGGCGCGGCCCAGTGTTACGCGGGCCTCGTATGTTTTGTCATGCCCCTGATAGTATTCAACCAGTCGCGTGGCCACGCCCAAGCACGACACGAGCAGCCCGCTGGCCATCGGGTCCAGCGTGCCAGTATGGCCGATGCGTCTTTGCCGACTCCAACGCCGGACGCGTTGCACAACGTCGTGGCTGGTAGGCAGATCCGCGGAGACGGGCCCGGCGGCGTACGTTTGTGAACTTGGGCGGCCCGGTTTATCGACAAGGAGAATTCCGTGGAGATCGGTCATGGTATCGGTTCGTCGCCGGCGCTGCTCCCTGTCTTCTAACCCCTATCGCCATCAATACTCTGGCGGCGCAATTCGTGCAGCGCGGCCACAACGCGCGCCGAGACCTCCTGCAGCGTGCCGGCAACGGTGCAGCCGGCGGCAGGTGGATGTCCGCCGCCTCCGAATGCAAAGGCCACCTGGCTCACATTGAAACCCGGCTTGGCCCGAAAACTGCATTCGATCAACTCCTGACCGTTTTTTGCAAAACGTTGGGCGAAAGTAGCGCTGATGTCGGCCTCTCTCACGGTAACGAGGAAGTTGGCCAAACCGTCGCTCTGGTGGGATTCGACACCACTTCGCTGCCGGCTCTCGGCGTTGAGAGTGGCCCAGATGATGCCGTCATCCATCTGCACATTGGCCAGACCGGCCCCCCAGAGCTTAACGAGGCTGAACGACCTGCTGTCCAAGGTGTTGCGAACGACATAGTCCAGACTTGCACCGGCGTTCAACAGACGCAAGCTCGCCTGCAAGACATTCGTATTCGTGTTGGCGGTCCGAAAACAGAGTGTATCGGTCACGAGGCCGGTCAGAAGGGAGACGGCGATCTCCTCAGAAAGCGGCACATTCAGGGCATCGGCCAGGTGAATAAGCATCTGGCATGTGGCTGCGCAGCCGGTATCAACCCAGTTTTCAGTGCCGAAAAGGGTATTGGTAACGTGATGGTCAATGACGACAAGGGGAACCTGATTGTGGATCTCGGGTCTGTAGACGGTGCCCATCCGGTCAATACTGGAGGTGTCCAGGCAGACGATCAGATCGTAACCATGCGCGACCTCTGCCGGCCCGATGATTTTCTCTACGCCGGGCATGAACTGGAACTCCGGCATCGCTTTGTCCTGAAGTGCGAGGACAGGCCGTTTTCCCAGCGAACGCAGAATGCTACCCAAACCGAGCAGACTGCCGACCGCGTCTCCGTCCGGGCTCACATGGCTGACGCAGAGGATGTTGTTGCTGGATTCCAGGAGACTGAGCAGGAGAGGGGGCGGCGGGACGCCCTCTTGGCCGCATGCAGCACCCTGCTTAAGCAGGGAGTCGTTCAGGGTCATGCATCCTCTTTCTGAGCATCGATGGAGGAGAAATCCGGGGAAGAGAGTGAGGAGGACGGAGGTGAAAGAGGACTCCCTTCGTCCTGTTGACGACTCTCGCGTTCCTCGGCGATGCTCTGCAAAAGTGCATCCACCCGAGCGGCCTGATCGGGGGTATCGTCATAGTAGAAGAGCAGTTCCGGCACGGCGCGGAATGTTAAGCTCTGGGCTAGTTGGCGTCGCAGGAATGGGGCGGCTTTCTTGAGTCTGGCGAGGACCAAGCTGCGCTGGATGTCGCTATCCTGATGGATGTAGACCTTGGCCACGCGCAGGTCGCGGCTGACCACCACGTTGGTCACCTCCAGCAGTTCCAGCGCCGGGTCATCCAGTTCGGCGCCGATCAAGATAGATAGTTCCTGGTAGAGCAGTTCTGCCGCCCGCTCCTGACGAATTGTAGTCGTCATCGTTTCCATGCCGTCAGTCGTTCGTTCTGGTTGTCAGGCACACGAGCCCACTATAAACCATAAACCGAAAACCAGAAACTATTATCGTACCTGTTGCCTCTCGAAGACTTCGATAATGTCGCCTTCCTGGAGGTCTGAATTGACGCCGGCGAGATTGATGCCGCACTCATATCCGGCCCGCACTTCGGTGACATCTTCGGTAAACCGTTTGAGGTTTTCGATGGTTGTTGTGATTATGGTTGCGTCGTTGCGGAGCAGTCGGGCCTGGCTGTTACGTTTGACGACCCCGTCGAGAACCATGCAGCCGGCGATCAAGCCGCCGCGCCGCACGCGGAACATCTGCCGGACCTCGGCATGGCCGGTGACTACCTCTTCGAAGATCGGGTCCAACATTCCGCTCAGCGCCTGTTCTACATCTTCGATCAGGTTGTAGATGATCTGATAGTGCCGAATCTCGACGCCGGACTGTTCGGCGCGCACCAGAGCGGCCTTGTCGATGTTGACGCCGAATCCGATGACGATCGCCTGACTGGTTTCGGCGAGCATGACGTCCGATTCGGTTATGTCGCCGACAGCCGACTGCATGATCTTGACTTTTACCTCATCGTTTTCAAGCTGTTCGAGGCTGTGAATGATTGGGGCCAGCGTACCCTGTGCATCGGCCCGCACGATAATATTGAGGGTTTCGGCTTCGCCGCCTTCGACACGGGCGAACATATCTTCCAGCGTCATCGGCAGGGGGGAGGCGTCCCGGATATTCTGAGCGGCCTGGTTTTGCCTTTCGGCGGCAAGCGTGCGGGCCGCTCTGTCGTTTTTGGTTACGCTAAAGACCTCGCCGGCGGCTGGGACGCCATTGAGGCCCAGAATTACCGTCGGCGTGCTCGGCCCGGCCTTCTTCAATTGATTGCCCTCGTAGTCGGACATTGCCTTGACACGTCCCCAGTTCTCGCCGACGACCAGCGAATCCCCGCGTTTCAGGGTCCCGTTTTGTACAAGCAGGGTTGCAGTGATTCCGCGCTGCTTATCCAATTGGGCTTCGATCACCGTGCCGACACATTGTCCGCTGGGATTGGCAGTGTGCTGGTCCAGTTCGGCGACGACGAGTATGTTTTCCAAGAGGTCGTCGACACCATCGCCGTTGAGCGCGCTGATCGGAACGGTGATGGTTTCGCCGCCCCATTCCTCCGGTGTCAGGTCTTCTGTCGATAGTTCCTCCATGACGCGGTTTATGTTGGCGTTGGGGCTATCGATCTTGTTGATAGCGACGACAATTGTCACGTCTGCTGCCCTGGCATGGCTGATCGCTTCCCGGGTCTGGGGCATAATGCCATCGTCGGCGGCTACGACGAGGATGACGATGTCGGTAACCTGCGCGCCGCGGGCCCGCATTGCTGTGAATGCTTCGTGTCCGGGTGTGTCCAGGAAGGTGATCTTTTTGCCGTCGACTTCCACCTGATAGGCGCCGGTATGCTGGGTGATGCCGCCAGCCTCGGTATCGACTACATTGGTGCGGCGGATACGATCGAGGAGCGTCGTTTTGCCGTGATCAACGTGTCCGAGGACCGCTACAACGGGCGACCGGGGCACGAGGCTTTTTTCCGCTTCTTCGGCCACGATCTCCTGGATCATCACCCGTTCTTTTGGTCTTCGATCTTCGTCGGGCGCCTCTTTCGGCTCTTCGTCCTCCACGACCGGCCAGAGCACCTCGATTCCGAGTTCTTCACCCACTATGGCGGCTGTATCGTGGTCGAGAGTCTGGTCGATGGGCGCCATAATGCCGAACTGCATCAGCACTTTGATGAGATCGATAGGACTGCGATCCATTCTTTCGGCTAGAGCGCGGACGGTAACATACTCCTCCACTATGATGGAAGTAGGCAGCCCAGCGGCTTCACCGTTGGAGGCGTCGTCAGCCGGGCTGCCATTCTGGATCTTCATCGGATCTTTGGTTGCGGCTGCCATTTTGGCCTTCCTTTCATCTATCGTTTTCGATTCCCAGCTCTACATGCCGCCATGCCGTTTAAAACTGACAGCGAAAACGTCCCTCTGTCTTCAGAGAGAAGGAAGCTGAGAGGCGTTTACGCTCCGAATTGCGTGTACCTTCTCAAACGTTACACAGGTTTTTGGCTGGGATGGAATGCCATGCACAGGTATATGCGGTGGAGGCCGGAAGCGGGGCGCCAAGAGGCGGTTACGGTAGAAAGACAAGTCGTTACACGACCCCCCCTCTCTTCCCTGTAGCCTTCCCCCTCTCCATCCCAGACTGCAATACAGCCAATGTTAGCCCACTATTCCGACACATGTCAGGGAGCGGACAATCGGCTTGCGTTCATTGGAAAAGTCCCGTCAATCAGCGAATATGCCCTCACTTTGGAATGTTCCATCTGCGTTGGGCAGGAACGTTTGAAGAGCATACCGAGTAACCACAACCCTCCCCGCAATCGCACAGTTCTGACAGTCCGCGTGAAAGGCAAAGATGTGAGGAGGAGATTCCAGTAAGCAATAATTAACCGTTTAGATGGGTTCTCGCTCCTTGCTACGCGGTCTCGTCCGACACTTGCAAAAGAGTTGAAACGGACGCTGACAGTGTCGTCAGATTATCGGCGCTGATTTTTGTTCGCAGCGCTTTCTGTATCAATGCGCCGGCCAGCGCCTTTTCCCAACAGGTGGCCTGCGGATGGACATAGGCACCGCGCCCGGCCTTTTTGCCGGTTTCATCCAAAAGGACGCCATCAGCAACCCGGACCAGACGAATCAGGTCGCGCTTGCCGTCAGACTCGCGGCAGGCAATGCACATTCGTTGGGGAGCTTGGAATGCGCTCCGCCCCTGTTTCGATCCCTTTCCCCGTTTTGCCATTTCCGGTGTTGCACGTCAGATGAAATAGTTCAGGCACGATACACGATCCAGCAGCCACCTTACAGGTCAAACCCATCGTCATCAAATTCTTCCAGGTCGACTTCGAGTCCCCGTGACCGACGCGTTCTCTGACGCCTTGGCTGCCTCTTCTGCGTTGCCTGGCCGCCGCGGCGGGCCCTGCTGCGACCGGGGTCCTGTTCTTCAAGCTCATCATCGGCGTCTTCAGCCGTGTCCAAAGAATCGAGCAGCTCGGGAGGCACTTCCAGATCGTCCAGTGAGCCGATGACTGGGCCCGACGAGCTTCCCTGCTGGCGTGCGGCCATACGCTGGCGCAGCATATCAGCGGTAATAACCTGGGGCAGATCTTCAGGTCTGAGAGTGCGTTCCGGCTCGGGCTCAGGCTCCTCCGTTTGCGCTGGCAGTTGCGAGGGATGAAGGGCAGGCAGTTCGCTCACTTCTTCCGCCTCAGGACCTTCATCACTTTCTTCTCTAACGTCTTCCTCGTCGTCCAGCGTTTCGCCGAGGCTAACCGGCTCCGGCTCATCCACGGCGAAATCTTCGAAGGAAATGCCGGAGGGTTTTTCTTCCTGCACGGCGGCTGCGGCGCGCTCGAAAGCGCTCAACGCCTCCTCTGCGTCGACGCCAAGTCCGCGTCCTTCTTCTTGCGCGGGGAAGGTTTCGGGCCACTCGGCAGGTGTGCCCTGGTCGGCCGATCTGCTGGCGGCATCGCGTCTTTGCAGCAGCTCGGCGGCCTGGCGGAAGGTGTCTTCGCTCGCGGTGGACTCTTCCTTGTCGCGCAGGATCTTCTCCGCCATACTGAGCAGGTCTTGTTCACCGGCGGCCAACTGAGCCTGCTCGGCTGCCAGCAGATCCAGTCCTTCGGCGTGGGCTTCGGTTTCGCTCTTGATGTCGATCCGCCACCCCGTCAGTTTGGCTGCCAGACGAGCGTTCTGCCCTGCCTTGCCGATGGCGAGGCTGAGTTGTCGATCAGGTACGATGACGATTGCCGTTTTGATATTGCTGTCTTCTTCAAGAATGACACTCTGCACTTTGGCCGGCCCGAGGGCGTTGGAGATGTAGGTGCGTAGATTTCCGCTCCACTCGACGACGTCGATTTTCTCGCCCGCAAGCTCGGTCACGATATTCTGAATACGCAAGCCGCGCATCCCCACACAACTACCCACCGGGTCCACGCCGGGGAGCGTGGCCATCACGGCCACTTTGCTGCGTGCGCCCGGTTCACGGGATATGGCCTTTATCTCGACGGTGCCATCGCGCACCTCCGGAATCTCCTGTTCCATGAGTCGGCGGAGGAGATCGCGATGGGTACGGCTCAGCTTGATCATCGGGCCGCGACTGCTGCGGTGCACATCAACCACATACAGGCAGATATAGTCTCCGCGACGCAGATTCTCCGATGGGATCTGCTCCTCTCGGGGCAGCAGGTTCTCGTGTCTGTCGTCGATCAGAATTGTGACGGCGCCGGATACGAGATCGACGCTGCGGACCTGGGCTGTGATAGTCTCGCCTACTTTGTGGACAAAGTTTTCGTAAACTGTGTCCCGTTCTGCTTCTCGAATGCGCTGCAAGATCACCTGTTTGGCGGTCTGGGCAGCGATACGGCCGAAGTTGCCGGGTGTATTCTGCACCAATACAACATCGCCCAATTCGGAAGACGGCTCTACCGTTCTGGCATCGTCTAACAGGATCTCGGTATTGGGGTTGAGGATATCTTCGACAACCTCTTTCTCGGCGAATACTTTCATTTCGCCTGTCGCCCGGTCCACTGCAGCCGTGACATTGGCCACGGAGCCGTAATTGCGTTTGTAGGCCGAGATGAGCGCAGCCTCGATTGCGTCGAAAATCACCTCATTGTCGAGGTCTTTATCCGTCGCGACCTGATTGATCCCAGCGATGAGTTCTTTAGACATTTTCGTTCAACTACTCCTGAAAACTTGACTACTCAGCATATTGGCTGCTGGCGGAGGGCTGGAACATACGGTCGTCAGCAGACGAAAACAGATAGGCAGGTAGACAAGCGTTCCGAACAGGTTCTGCAGGCAACGAGCCCGTAGAATAAGAAAAGTGGGCGGAACCCACTTCAGAAAAACAACTCTATCAAATCATACTCGCTCATGCCGATTGGGTACAAGTATAACAGATTGCAGGTCGGAGAGCAACTCCCGCTTTTAGGGGGGTGCATCCCAGTTCTGGGGTGGGAACAGTCTGGCGGGGAATCCATGCCGGAGGTGGCTGGAACTGTTTACCGTCTCTGTGCGAGACGCAGTGCAGGCGCCAAGCCTGGCCGTAGGGTGGAGTCCGTCAGTTGGGGAGGGTGCGAGGGCAGGCACAAGGCCGGCACGTAAGGGGATCTGATGGGACTGGCGG
>JAPPKG010000312.1:0-16430 GCA_026914085.1 Caldilineaceae bacterium
AGCCCCCGCACAAGGGAGGGCCGAATAGGCCCGACCGCCCAAAAGAGCGAGGAGAAAGGGGAGAGGAAAGAGAGAGGGAAGGGTGCGGGGCGGGTATTCGCAGGCGGTGGAATTTGTGTGCTATGATGGGGCGGAAACAGGTCGCGAATGGAGATTTTTGTGTCGAAAACCGTACCGCTCGTCATCCATGCCACCCATGAAGCTGGCGCGAAGGTCGGCGGCATTGGGTCGGTCCTGGACGGGATTCTGGGCGCAAAGTCATACAACAGCCAGGTCGGGCGGACGATCCTGGTGGGGCCGATGTTTGGGTGGGATCCTGTGCAGATGGAGCGGCTGACGGAGGCGGGGAACGGTGTGGAGATCCGCTACAGCAGCCTGCACGGGATTCGGTACGATGTCAGTGAGCCGGTGCAGCAGGCGCTGCTGACGGTTGAGCGGACTTTCCACGTGGCGCTGCTGTACGGGCGGCGGCAGTTCGGGGATGCGGAGCATGAGATTCTGCTGGTCGATGCGAGCAATCCGCACATGGGGCACGTGGAGAAATTCAGCTACTTTCTGTGGGAAAATTACGGCGTCGAGAGCTTTCGCTACAACTACGATTTCGAGTACAACCTGTATATGTCGATTGCGCAGCCCCTTTTTGCCGGGCTGAAGGCGCTGGGGGTAGACGAGGGACTGGCGCCGCACGAGCGGGTGATCATCGCGCACGAGTGGCTGGGACTGCCGGTGGCATTTGCGGCGCAGCTGAATGAACCTGAGCAGTGGCGGACCGTTTTCTATGCACACGAGGTGGCGACGGCGCGGTTGCTGGTAGAGAGCCACGCAGGGCACGATACACGCTTCTACAATGCGCTGCTGCGGGCGCGGGAATCGCATCTGCCGCTGGACACTGTATTTGGCGAGCAGGACTCGTATTTCAAGCACGCAGTCGTCCGGCAGGCGATACATTGCGATGCGATATTTGCGGTGAGTGACTCGGTGCGGGAGGAGCTGCGGTTTTTGGGCGGGCCGTTCGCCAATTGCAGGATCGATCTTGTCTACAACGGGATCGGGGCGGAGGAGATCAAGGTAGCGAACCATCTGGATTCCAAGCGGCGTCTGCAGGGGTACTGCCGGACGTTGCTGGGGTTTGAGCCGGACTATGTTTTCACGCACGTGGCGCGGATGGTGATGTCGAAAGCGCTGTGGCGAGACGTGCGGGTAATGGAGCATCTGGACAGGCTTCTGGAGTCGGCAGGAAAGACAGCGGCGCTTTTTGTGCTTGCCACGAGTGAACCGGCGGGCCGGCAGCCGGAGCTGATCGGGAGCTGGGAAAGTTCGTACGGGTGGCCTGTGGGACATCGGGGCGACAACGGCGACCTGGTTGGCGAGGAGGCGCCGTTTTTCTTTGATGACGTGGAGCCGTTTAATCATTCGGCAGGCAGCAGCAAGATCGTGCTGGTGAACCAGTTCGGTTGGAGTCGGGACCGGTGCGGGACGCGCATGCCCGAGGAGATGGGGTTCAGCGATATCCGCCGAGGCAGCGACCTGGAGTTTGGGCAGAGTATCTATGAACCGTTTGGGATAGCGCAGATCGAGCCGGTGCAGTTCGGTGCGCTGTCGTGTGTGAGCAGTGTGTGCGGGTGTATCGGATTTGTGCAGCAGGCGGCGGAGGCGCTGGTCGAGCAGGGCGTGCTGGCGCCGATTGAGGCGGCAGGACAGGGCGAGGGTCGAGTCATTTTGCCCGGCGGCGGTTTGCTCGGCACAGCATTCGCCGACAAGGGATTCCCGCTGGTGGTTGCGGATTACGTGGGGCTGCCGGCGGAGCAGATGCCGGGGACGCCGCGGGATGCTTTGGATATCGACGGTGAAGCCCGGGGCCGTATTGAAGCGGGCAGTTCAAGAGAGAGTGCCGGGCAGATATTTGCGCGTCTGCCGAGAAGCAGGGAGCAGATGGCGGAACTGCTGCGGCTGGGCAGTGCGCTGGCGAGCAGCATGAGCTGGGAATCGGTGGTTGAGACCAGCTTTCTGCCCGGGCTGGCAAGAGTCTGCAGGGAGTAGGGCCAGCCATGCCGGCGCCAGGAGTCGTGGACGATTGGCTGCCCTGAACTCTGCGGGCCCATCATGTTGTCCATCCACGACAGGCACAGCGATTACCAGGCACCCTCAATCGTGAGGCAACCACGAGGGCACCCACAAGGGGTGCCCCTACGGGGGATACGGTGGGTTGGCGCGCTTGTGGGCACCCGACTTGAGCACTCACAAGGGGTGCCCCTACGGTGGGACGCCTGGTTTGAAGGAGATGTCAACAGGCAGTAGAAACAGTTGTGAAGGCGCCGTCAGACGGTGACGTCTTCTGTAGGTGAGGGAATCCACAGTTTTGGCGCCATCCTTTAGCCGGGACGCCCCAAATCGGGAGAGAAGGACGCAATCTTTTGAGTGGATCGTGGTTTACGGATGATGAGGCCTACCTTTTCGGCGAGGGAAACTTTCTCTATTGCTACCGCAGGTTCGGCGCCCACTTTCGTACGGTTGAAGGCGTCAGCGGTGTGCAGTTTTCAGTTTGGGCGCCCAATGCCCAGGGCGTAAGTGTTATTGGGCCCTTCAACGGCTGGGACCCGCACGTGCACGTCATGCAGGCCCACCGGGAGGGGATCTGGGAGCTCTTCATCCCCTCGTCCCCCGTGCCAGCGACAGGCGGCCCGCCCAGTGCCGGTCTGGAGGCGGGCAGCGAATACAAGTTTTCGATTCAACTGCCGCTGGTGGATATCCGGATCGACAAGTCGGACCCGTACGGCTTTTTTGCGGAGTATCCGCCAGGGACGGCCTCTCGGGTTTGGCCCATGGACAGTTATCCATGGGGCGATAGTGAGTGGGTCGAGAGTCGCGCGAGCAGGCAGGCTCTGGACCAGCCCCTGAACATCTACGAAGTTCATCTCAGCAGCTGGCGGAGAAACCCCGAAGATAACCGAGTTCTTGGCTACCGTCAGCTGGCACATGAGCTGGTCGACTATGTGAAGGAGATGGGCTATACGCACATCGAGCTCCTGCCGGTAACCGAGCATCCTTTTGAAGGTTCGTGGGGGTACCAGAGCACCGGGTATTTCGCGCCGACGTGCCGATTCGGCACGCCGGACGACTTCAAGTATTTCGTGGACCACTGTCACCAGAACGGCATCGGCGTGATCCTGGACTGGGTACCGGCCCATTTTCCCAAGGATGCTCACGGGCTGGCCTATTTTGACGGTGCGGCGCTGTATGAGTATGAGGACCCGCGGCGGGGGGACCATCCCGACTGGGGCACGAAGATTTTCGATTACGGGCGCAACGAGGTGCGCAATTTCCTCGTGGCGAGCGCCCTGTTCTGGGCGGAGGAGTACCACATCGACGGGCTGCGCGTGGATGCGGTTGCCTCGATGCTGTACCTGGACTACAGCCGAGAGGGGGCGGAGTGGATTCCGAACCAGCATGGCGGGCACGAAAACCTGGACGCGATCTCGCTGCTGCGGAAGACGAACGAGGTACTGCATGAGCGCGTGCCGGGCGTACTGACGATTGCGGAGGAGAGCAGCATCTGGCCGATGGTATCGCGTCCCACGTACACGGGCGGGCTGGGGTTCGACTACAAGTGGAATATGGGGTGGATGCATGACACGCTGAATTTCTTTGAGATGGACCCGCTGTTCCGTCGCTACAACCATCAGCTGATCACGTACAGCCTGAGCTACGCCTTCAGCGAGAATTTCATCCTTCCCTTGAGCCACGACGAGGTTGTGCATCTGAAGGGGTCGATGCTTGAAAAGATGCCAGGGGACCGCTGGCAGAAGTTCGCGCATCTGCGGCTGCTGTACGGCTTCATGAATGCCCATCCGGGCAAGAAATTGCTGTTCATGGGGGGAGAGTTCGGACAGTGGCGTGAGTGGACCGAGATCTTCAGTCTTGACTGGCATCTGCTGGAGCTTGAGGATCATCGTAGTTTGCAGCGTTTTGTGCGGGACAGCAACCGCCTCTATTGTCATGAAACGGCATTGCATCAGTCGGACGCCAGCCTGGGCGGTTTCCAGTGGATTGATTACCAGGACGTGGACCATTCGATCACCAGCTTCGTGCGCCGCGACGCTGAGGGTGAGAGCTGCATTGTGGTGGTCTGCAACTTTACTCCGGTGCCGCGGCACGGGTACCGCGTCGGTTTGCCCGGACCGGGGCGCTACCATCAGGTTCTGAACAGCGACTGGAAGATTTACGGCGGCGGCGGCGTCGACAATCCCATTCCCTTGGATGCGGAGGAGATTACCTGGCAGAGCGCCTCTTGGTCTGCGTTGATGGAGTTGCCGCCGCTGGGGGTGCTCTATTGGAGGCTGGAGGCAGACTGAGGCGGTTGTGCACTGAGCGTGGGGAGCAAATTGAGCAATCGGGAACGTTGGCAGGGCGGAGAGTCACCTATGCTAGGCGGGATAACCGGCCTGACCGCGCGGACGGTCTTCGGTGCTGCAACCGCGCCGCCGGGGCAGGCATTCTCGCTCGCGTTCCGGGACGGGGAAATTGGCGGCTGGGCGGGTGAAGGCAAGCGATTGGCAGGACCGTTACTGGAAGGGAGCGATTGCACGTTGCTACCAGGCTTCATAGACGTTCACATTCACGGCAGCGGCGGGGCGGACGTGATGGACGCCAAGTTGGAGAGTTTGGAGACGATGAGCCGTTTCCTAGTCCGGCACGGTGTCACGGGATATTATGCGACGACGGTTACAGCGTCGCACGGGGCTACACTGGCGGCGGTCGAGAACGCGGCCCGGTATGTAGAGGCGTCGCGGATGGGAGACGGTGAAGAGAGGGTTGCCGGCGCGCGGGTGTTGGGTGTTCATCTGGAAGGGCCGTTTCTCAGCGAGGTATTTCCGGGGGCGCAGAACCCGGCGCATATCCGTCCTCCTTCGGCGGCGGAGTTTGAGGCGCTTTTGGGCGCGGGTCCGGTGCGCATGATCACGCTGGCTCCGGAAGTGGCGGGGGCGGACGTCTTGATCGGGATGGCTGCGGCGACGGGCGTGAAGGTTGTGCTGGGGCACACGGGGGCGACATTCGAGGAGGCGACGGCGGCAGTGGACGCAGGCGTCTCGCAGGCCACGCATACGTACAATGCGATGACCGGGCTGCACCACCGGCAGCCGGGGGCGCTGGGCGCGACGCTGAGCGACGACAGAATCTACGCGCAGCTCATCGCGGATGGTATCCACGTTCATCCGGCGGCTATGCGAATTCTAGGGCGCTGCAAAGGGCCGACGCGGACGTTGTTGATCAGCGATGCGATTGGGGCTGCGGGCATGCCGGAAGGGCGGTACGAGATGGGCCGTCTGCCGGTTTTTGTGCAGGACGGTGCGTGCAGGCTGGAGGACGGGACGCTGGCTGGATCGGTCCTGACACTGGATACGGCGTTGCGGAATTTCATGGCGGCCACGGGCTGGCCACTGGTGCAGGCGTGGCCGGCGACGAGTCTTTCGCAGGCGCAGGCGATGGGGATTGACAGGGAGGTGGGGCGGATCCGACGCGGGGCGCGTGCGGACCTGGTCCTGCTGGACTCTGAGGCGCAGGTAGCGGCTACGGTGGTTGGGGGTCGACTGGCCTACTTGCGGGACAGCTGGCGGCTGCAGGGTTGAGGCGGCAGGCTTCACGAGCCCATCTGGGTTATCACGGCGCCAGCGGCACCGGCGGCCAGAAGCGCTTCTTTTACGGTCTTCACTTTGTGATATTCCACGACAGCTATCAGATTACCGCCGCGGCCGGCACCGCTGAGCTTTGCGCCGGCGGCGCCGGCCTCTTCGGCGATCGCGATCAGCCGTTCGAGCTCCGGTGCGCTGACGTCCAACCGACGCAGAAGCCGCTGGTTTGCGCGCATCAGCGGGCCCAGCGCGTCCACGTTTCCGGAGACGATGGCCCGGCGGGCGGCGGCGGCTATTTCTCCGATGCCGTCGAAGATCTCCTCGTAGACCAACCTGTCACTTTTCCAGGCGCGGCGCACGTCCGAGACGACTGCGGCTGTGGAACTGGCGATCCCGGTGTCGGCGATGACGAGGTGAAATGGGCTGGCGATGTCAAATCGCTGCGGCGGTTGACCGCGCACGAACCAGACGGGCTGTGCGTAGACGACGACGGTGTTGTCGATGCCACTGGGATTTGCGTGATGCAGTTTCTCGACAGCGTAGACTATACGGTTGACGGTATCGAGGTTGGGTTGGGCGCGGTCGTGAAGGTTGCAGTGGGCGAAGACGGCTTTCACGAGGGCGGCGCTCACGGCCGCGCCGCTGCCCATGCCGCCGGCGATGGGGATGTCGCTGCGGACGGTAAATTGCCAGGCGGGTTCGGCGTCGAGGCCGGCTTCTTCGAGCGCAAGGCGGACGGCGAGGGCAAGGGGGTCCTGGGGCTGATCGGAAAGAGAAACGTGAGCGCCGATGTCGGGGGCAGCGATTGTGCAGCCGGCGCCAGCTGGGGCGTCGGTGAGGGTGACGGTTGCCTTTACCTTTGCCACGGGTACGGCGATGGCTGCTCTGCCGTAGACGACGGCGTGTTCGCCGAAGAGAATGACTTTACCCGGGGCGGTTACCGTGGTGGTCGTCATGGGGTCAGGCGGCGGGAGGTACCTGCGACTATTGCGCTCGGGACAGCTCTTTGCGGATAGCGTCGGGAATATCGGTGATGATTGCGTCTACGCCCAGGTCGGCGAGACGAAGGGCTTCGGCGCCGCTGTTGACGGTCCAGGCGTTGACCAGCTGGCCGCGGCTGCGTGCCTTTGCGATAAGCTGGGCGTCGATTGAGGTGAAGTAAGGGTGGAGGGCCTCCGGTGCGAGGCCGCGGCTGAACCAGGGTCGGCAGAAGTAGAGAAGGAGATCCTTGAGGGGCAGGCTGCGGACTTTCTGCAAGAGGCTACTCTCCCCATCGGGAGGGTGAGGCGGCCTGTCAAAGTAGAGGAGGCCGAGCGGGATCGAGCGGTCAAGTTGCCGCATCCTGCGGAGGGCGATGGGGTTGAAGCTGGAGACGATTACCTGGTCGTAAAGCCCGCGCCGTTGGATTAAGCGGGCCAGCGGCTCGGGTTCGCGGCCGCCGTCCCAGTCCATGTTCTTGATTTCTACGTTGACAACACAGCTGTCGCCTACGAGGTCAAAGACCTGGTCCAGGGTGGGAATCGGTGTGCCGGAGAAGGCGCTGTCGAAGCGGACGCCGGCGTCAACTCCGGCGAGCTGCTCCAGTGTGTGGGTGCGGAGGGGGCCGGCGCCGGTGGTCGTGCGTTCCAGGTTGTAGTCGTGCAGGACGACCAGCTGGCCGTCGGCGGTGGCCTGGGTATCGAGCTCGATGCCGTCGGCGCCCATTTCGAGGGCTTTTGCGAAAGCCGGCAGCGTGTTCTCCGGTGCGACGGCGCTGGCGCCGCGGTGGGCGAAAATCTGTGGAAGCGTCGTCATGACCGTCCCTGGTCAGGCTTGCTGGGCATGTTGGGAGGCGTTGCCGGTGACGGGCGCGGTTCGTGAGACGTAATCGGCAACCGGATTTCGCTCAACCTTGCAGGATGAACATCCACTCTTCCAAACCGTCGTCATTGGGTTTGTGTTCGACGTGGCAGATGCGAAAGTTGTGACGTTCGATAATCGTAAGGATGTCGATCAGTGAACGGCGTTCGGCTTTGGCGGGGTGGTATTCGAGTTCGCCGATGGAGACTTTGACGTCCTCTTTAATGAGGCTGTCGCCGAGTACTTCGATGCGCCAGGTCTTGCCCGTGGATGATTGGCGGGCTTTGGTTTGAAGAATGATGGTGTGCATGGTTCCTCTTATTGTACAGTTGACCCGGCTTGTGCGGCCTGGTCTCCGGATGGCTACTTGGTGAGATGGTTTGGAGTCGGACCGAGGGACAAGGGCAAGGCATCCCTAAGCGGCAAGTCTACCGAATTTAGCCGGTTTCAGCGAATTCCCTGACGGCGCTTGACCGCTGATATCACTTTGTCGGCGGCGCGCGGGTTGCCTTCGACCGCGCCGAAGGGATCGCTGATGCCGGCAGGGCTGCGGCTGAGTACTCTCAGGGTAGAGAGAATGCAGTGGGGCAGGGCATTCAGATCGTACCCGCCCTCGAGGGTGCAGATCAGCCGGCCTCCGCATAGCGACTCGGCAAGGGCGAGGAGATCTTGCACCAATGCTGCGTATCCACCGACGCTCAGGCGATGGGCGCTGAGCGGGTCCATCCAGTGGCCGTCGAAACCGGCGGACAGGAAGATTGCGTCCGGTCGGAAGTCGCGGGCGAGGGGGTGGACGAGCTGGCGGAGGGCTGCGAGGTAGCCGTCATCACCGACGCCGGCAGGGAAGGGTATGTTGACATTGAAGCGTTCGCCGAGGCCTTGTCCGACTTCGTCGATGCTGCCGCTGAAGGGGTAGTGCGGATACTGGTGGATGCTGATGAAGAGGACGGAGGGATCGTCGTAGAACATTTCCTCGGTGCCGTTGCCGTGATGCACGTCGAAGTCGACGATGAGGAGACGTTCTGCGCCGTGGCTTTTCTGCGCATGGCGGGCAGCGACGGCTATATTTCCGAAGAGGCAGAAGCCCTTGGCGTTGCTGGGGCGGGCGTGGTGGCCGGGCGGCCGGACCATGGCAAAGCCGTTTTCGGCGGCGCCGCTCATCACTGCGTCGGTCAGTTGGAGGAGGCCGCCCACAGCCCGCAGGGATGCTTCCCAGCTGTCATGGAGGACATACGTGTCCGGGTCGAGCCAGAGTGCCGTTTGATCCCAACTCTGCAATCTGCTACTTCCGCCGGCGGGCCCTTCGATGCCGCGGCAGATTTGCTGCAGTTGTTCGACGTAGGCGGCGTCGTGGACGGCCAGGATTGGGTCGAGATGGGCAGGATCTTTGGCCAGGCTCGTCAGGGAGTCGAGGATGCCGTCGGCTTCCAACAGCGCCCAGGTACTCTGCATGCGTTCCCGGCACTCGGGATGGCCGGGGAAGCTGTGGTTGCGTTCGAAAGGGTCGTAGACAAATGCGGTGGTCATGTGGATTGGCTGTGCCGGTTGAGGAAAGCCGTCGATTCGCGATGCATTCTCGTCCCCTTCATTTTCCCCGTAAAGGTGTCGGTACGAGGCGCCTGTCTGACTACGCTTCGGAAAGGAAAGTGGGGACAAACAGGTCGGTGCCCAGGCGGAAACGCAGGTTAAAGCTATGTTCATCGGAGCCGAAGGGCTGGACCTGATTCTGAAGTGTGACCGGGCCGTCGCAGGTGACCGGGCGGGTGGTGTGCAGGGTATCGCCATCCCAGAGCAGACTGACCGTGTCCTCCTCTGCCTGCGCCCGGTAGGGGAGTTGGATGAGGGCCCACCAGTCCCAGTGGGATGGCCATTGCCTGTGTATTGTCAGTTCACCGTTTGCTGTGGTGATGCCGAGCAGATTCCAGATTGAAGTCGCGTTGGGGGAGGGCTGGTCTGAGAGTGAGGCGTCCTCGGTGTGTCCGAGCCGCGTTGCCGCGGCGGCCCATTTGGCGGCGTCGTCGGTCTGATTCAATTGGCGAGCGAGGGCGGCGGCAGAAGTCAAGCCGCGGCGGCTTGCGTCGGACGCGGTTGGGGACGAGGATGTACGACAGTAGGCCGCCAGTTCATTGGCCGCGGTGGTCAAGGCTTGCTGGTGCGTCGACAGCCATTCGTGGTCGGGGAGGCGCTGCAGGTGCGTGTGCAGGGCACCCAGGTAGGCAGCGGCCGCGAAAGGAATGTCGTCATCGGGGACGTCCACGGGCCCGCGCGGGAGGACGGGGAGGCGGCGGGGAAGCGCGCCGCCGGTGCGTTCGGCGACGCGGCGCAGGGTGTCGAGCATGTTGCGGCTGTGTGCCGGGGCGAAAGTGTCGAACAGGTCGATGAGTCCTGGGACGGATTCGATGGCGCGGTCGGCGGGTGCGAAGCCGGAGCGGAACCGGGCCAGTTTCTGGACGGCGCCGATTTTGGCCTGTTGTACGGCGTGGGTGGTTGCGGCGTCGGGGGACCAGAGCCGTCCGCGGTGGGTAATGCCGTGCCAGCTGTTGCGGCTGCGTTTGAAGGCGCGTGAGATGTCGCGCTGGACGAGGAAGCCGTTCCAGGCAACCTGCTCGCCTACGTCGCTGAGCGCGAGGATCAGGGGGAGGTCGACCTGGCCGGCGACGAGGACGTGGTAGATCAGGTGGGCCTGGGAGGCGCTGGGAAAGTCGACCAGGTCGGGGCGGCCTTCGGCGGCGCCGAAGACGCGGGTGCTCTCTGCGTTGCGCTGGCCGTGGGCACCGCTGGCTTCGCCGGGATCCTTCTGCACGACCAGTAGTCCGTCAACCATACGCTGGTCCAGGGGTTCGCCCCAGTCGATCTCGACGCGAATCTGGATCAGGCGGTCGCCCTCGGCCTGGGCTTCCATCATCCAGAGAAGCGACCGGTCGTAGTAGCTGTCGAGGGGCGCGAAGATGCGTTTGCTGACGATTACGCCTTCGACGCCGTAGATGGTTTCCTGGTAGCCGGGGTAGAGCTGGACGGCGAGTGGAAGGACATCGTCCAGCTGCTCGCTGCTGATGCCGCTGCTGGTGTAGATGGGCGCGTCGATGCGGATGCGGATAGAACGGGCGTAGGCGCGCCTGTGCCAGTGCCAGCGGAGGTCGTAGAGATCGCTGTCCCTGTCGGCGACAAAGTAGAGCTCGCCGTTGGTGTGGGGAAATCTGACCTCGCCGTCGATGTCGTCGTACTCTTCAAGTTGGGGCTGGTCGAGCGCGGGATCTGTCATCCGGTCCTTATCTTCCTTGCCTTGGTTAGTCTGATAAAAAATCGGTTGCAATTTCTATGGTGGCAGGGCGCGGATGTGGGGCTCTCTGCAGGTCAGCCGGCGGGCGAACCGCCATCAGCGCTGACACCGGCCATGAGGAGACCGATTTTCTCGCGTGTTGCCTGGCTGCGCGGCAGTATGGCGCTGATTTGGCCGTGGAACATGACGGCGATGCGGTCGGAAAGGGCCATAATTTCGTCCAACTCGTAGCTCACCAGGAGGACGGCGACGCCCTCGTCCCGCTTAGCGACGATCTGGCTGTGTATGAATTCGATTGAGCCGACGTCGATGCCGCGCGTCGGTTGCGCGGCGACGAGAAGGCGTATGGGGCGTCCGAACTCGCGGGCGACGACCATTTTCTGCTGGTTGCCGCCGGAAAGACTGGCGCCGGAGGTCCTGACTGAGGGCGTGCGGACATCGAACTGCGCCACCAGTTCATCGGCGTGCTGGGCGATGGCCTGTTCATTCATGGTGAGGCCGGAGGAGAAGGGTCTCTTGTAGTAGGAGCTGAGCACCAGATTGTCGGCAACCGAGTAGGCGTCGACCATACCATACATGTGGCGGTCTTCCGGCACGTGGCAGATGGCGCCTTCTTCGGTGATGCGGCGAGGGGAGGCATTGGTCATGTCGACATTGTTGATGCGTACTGATCCGGCGGTGGCGGGACGCAGGCCGGTGACGACTTCAACCAGTTCGGTCTGGCCGTTGCCCTGTACGCCGGCGACGCCGACGATCTCGCCGGCGCGCACGTCCAGCGAAACGCCGCGCAGGGCGGGCTCGCCGAGGTCGGTGTATGCTTCGATTTCTTGAATCTGCAACTGGACTTCACCTGCGCTGGCGGCCTCTTTTTCAACTTCCAGTGTTACTTTGCGTCCAACCATAAGGGCGGCGAGGTCCTCCTGCGAGACGGTGGCCGGGTCGGCCTCGCCCACCATTTCGCCGCGGCGCAGGACGGCGATGCGGTCGGCGATGCGCAGCACTTCCTTGAGCTTATGGGTGATGAAGATGATCGACTTGCCCTGGCTGCGCAGCAGCTCCATGACTTTGAAGAGGCCCTCTATTTCCTGAGGCGTGAGGACCGATGTTGGCTCATCCAGGATCAGAATGTCGGCGTTGCGGTAGAGCGCCTTGAGGATTTCGACGCGCTGCTGAACGCCTACGGGCAGGTCTTCGATGACGGCATTGGGGTCCACAGGCATGTTGTAACGCTCTGACAGCTCGTTAATCTGCGCGGAGACGCTTTCGCGGTCCAGTAGGCCGCGGTCGACGCTTTCGCTGCCGAGCATGATGTTGTCAATGACGGTCATGACCGGCACGAGCTGGAAGTGCTGATGGACCATGCCGATTCCCAGGTCAATTGCGTCGCGGGGCGAGTGCAAATCGACGGGGCGGCCATCAACCAGAATCCGACCCTCGGTGGGCTGGTAGAGCCCGTAGATGATATTCATGAGGGTTGATTTGCCGGCGCCGTTTTCGCCGAGCAGGGCAAGGATTTCGCCCTCATGCAGTGCCAGGTCGATGTCTTTGTTGGCGACGACCCCGGGAAAGAGCTTGGTAATTCCGTTGACTGCGAGTTTTGGGGGGCCGGCATTTGCTTGGCCGGCCTGAGTCGATTGGGCCGTGGTCATGAGCTACCCTCCGTCTCGTAGACTTTGCCTTCGGCGGCAGGGGGCCGCACACGGCCGACGAGGCCGGAGACGGCGACGATGGTAACGACGTAGGGCAGCATGGAGATGAACTGACGGGGGACCTGGGTGACACCGGCGAGCAGCAGTTCGTTCTGGAGGGCCTGGGTGTAGCCGAAGAGGGTTGCTGCGCCGAGGGCGCCGATGGGGTTCCAGTTGCCGAAGATCATAGCGGCAAGGGAGATGAAGCCGCGGCCTGCGGTCATGCCTTCCTGGAACTGGCCGACTGCCTCGAGGACGAGGAAGGCTCCGGCAAGGCCGGCCAACATGCCTCCCAAGGAGGTGTTTACGTAACGGTAGCGGTTGACGTTGATGCCGACGGTGTCGGCGGCGCGGGGATGTTCACCGACGGCGCGCGTGCGCAGTCCCCAGCGGGTATAGAAGAGACCGACATGCACGACGACGACCATGATGAGAGCGAGATAGGTGATGGGGGGATTGTCGAAGAGTACGGGTCCGAGCACTGGAATCTGGGCCAGTCCGGGGATAGGGATGGAGGAGAACTTGCCTTCGGCGATGGCGTCGCGGTTGTAGAGATAAGAGGAGGTGCCGAGGGCGAGGATGATGATGACTGTGCCTGAGATGATCTGGTCCATGCGAAACCGGATGGAGAAGAGGGCGTGGACGGCTCCCATGAGGCCGCCGACGGCCATGGCGACGGCGACGCTGAAGACGAGGCTGACGGCCAAGGGCCAGTGGTTGGTGCTGGTCTTGGCGACGAAGCCGGCGAAGGCGCCGGCGAGCATCATGCCCTCGATGCCGATGTTGATGATGCCGGACCTTTCGCAAAGGATTCCGCTGAGGGCCCCGAGAACGAGAGGCACTGTGGCGCGCAGGGTGAAGTTGAGGGCGCTGATGCCGAAGAGCACGCGCAGCCAGGTCTGCTCTTTGAGCGGGGTGAGATTCACCAGGATAGCCATGACGACGAGTGCGAGCGCCACGATCATGGTGTTGCCGTAGCGTCTGCGCAGTCGATGAAGTGCCGAGACGGGTGCGTTCCTGCTCACGTGCCACCCCAACTCGTGCTGACTGCAGAGCCCGCGTCCTGATCGGTCTGCTGGCGGAGGCGGAAGAGCATGCGGATGATGAGAGGGGCAGCGACGAAGGCGAGAACGAGCGCCTGAATGATCTGGATGATGTCGGCGGGGACCCCTGACACGAACTGCATTGTGGCCGCGCCGCCGTCGAGTGCGCCGAACATGAAGGCGGCCAGGAGGACGCCGATGGGATGGGTCTGGCCGAGCAGCGCGACGGTAATGCCGTCGAAGCCGACGGCGCCGCCGAATTCGGGGGCGAACTTGTGGTTGAGGCCGAGGGTTTCGATTGCGCCAGCAAGGCCGGCGAGTCCACCGGCAAGGGCCATCGTGAGGATGATGGTGAAGTTGACGCGAATGCCGGCGTAGCGGGCGGCGCGCATGTTGTGGCCGACGGTGCGCATTTCGAAGCCGAGGGGGGTTTTGAAGATCAGCCACCAGACGAGTATTGCGGCGGCCAAGGCGAGAAAGATTCCGTAGTGGACGCGGTAGGGAGGGCCGAAGAGCCATGGAATCTGAGCCGAGAGCAGTACGTCGGGCGTTTCGGGGATGGCGCCGGCGGTGCGATCCCAAAGGGGGCCAGGGGTCTGGCCCTGTGTGCCGCCGGCGTAGACGGTCCAGCCGCCGAAGAGGGAGGCGACGTAGTTGAGCATGATGGTGACGATAACTTCGTGGGCCCCGGTGTAGACTTTGAGGATGCCTGGGATGGCGCCCCAGAGCAGGCCGCCGACGATGCCGGCGATGAGAGCGAGGGGCAGGTGGACGAAGATGGGCAGGCCTTCGAAGTTGATGCCGACGGCGACGGCGAAGACGGAGCCCATCACGAACTGGCCGGATGCGCCGATGTTGAAGAGGCTGACCTTAAAGGCGAGAGCAACGGAGAGTCCCGTCAAGACGAAGGGGACGGTCTTGCGAATGGTCCGCGCCCAACCTTTGCCGTCGCCGAATGCACCCTGGAACAGGCCGCTGTAGGCGGCCATGGGGTCGTCGCCAGAGAAGAGCATGACAACGGCGCCGGCGAGCAGGGCTGACAGGAGAGCGAGCGAAGGGATGAGGAGCGCGCGCAGAGTTCTTCTTATGCCGGTTGTCGAAGTTGCGGTCGCCAAGACGGGCCTCGGTCTGAAGGCGTACTATGCGGCCAAGGGATACCGGTTTTTGTCGGACTGACTGCGACGGCGGGATTGCAGGTAAGAAGGGGGTAATTGTGCCGCCGCGGACGGTTCTACATGTGAAGCGGGAGGCCCCGCTACAGAGGCATCCCGCTTCAGATGGGTCCTCGCCGATTTCGCCGCGGGTGCGCTTGACGAGGACCCAGATTACCGGTTCACGAGCCGGTGGAATCAGTTGCCGTATCCAGTGTCGATTGAGCCATCGATCAGGCCGGCTTTCGTGGCTTCGAGCAGGTCCTTCAGTTCCTGCGGGATCATGTCGTCAAAGTCGTGGAAGGGAGCCAGGTCGGCGTCACCGAAGTAGTTCCCGCCGGGAAACTCGCCCTGGCTGGCCAAGGTGACCAGTTCGACGACACCCGGGGTGATCAACTTCATGGCGCTGGAGACGAGGCAAGGCTGGGCGGCGGGCACGGTATTCCACTGGTCGGTGTCGACACCGATGCAGAAGACGGTCTCGCCGGCACCGTCAGCGGTGGCGATCTCCTGTAGTGCGCCGTTGCCGGTGATGCCGCCGGCGCCGAAGATTACGTCGGCACCCTGGTCCAAGGCCTGTTTGGCGGTGGCGGCACCCCACTCGGGATCGACGAAGGCCTGGGAGATTTCACCTGGGTGGTAGGTGGAGATGACGTTGATGTCGGGATTTACCGACTGGGCACCGGCGACGTAGCCTTCGTTGAAGGCGACGACGGGCGGAACGAGGTCGGTCCCGAGGACGGCGGCGATGGTACCGGTTTGCGACAGGCTGCCGGCGAGGACACCGGCCAGGTAACCGGAGTGGTCCTCGTTGAAGATCAGGCCAGCCAGATTGGGCATGACCTCACCCTGGAACTGGTCAACCCCGATGAAGAACACATTGGGATTTTCCTGGGCTGCGGTGGTCGTGGCGTCGCCAAGCGCAAACCCGACGCTGACGATAACATTGTAGTCGGCGTCGATAAACTGCTGCATATTGTCGGCGTAGTCTTTTGCGTCCTGCGTTTCGATGTACTTGATGTCATCTTCGGCCAAGCCAAGGGCTTCGGCGGCTGCGACTACGCCTTCCCAAGCGGACTGGTTGAAGCTGCGGTCGTTGACGCGGCCGACGTCGGTGACGAGACCGACTTTGAAGTCACCTGCCATACCGTCCCCGGCGTCAGAACCTGAGTCGGCGGCGGGTACTGCCGCTGGGCAGGCAGCGAGCAGAAGGGCAATCGCTGCCAAAATAACGAGAAGGTTAAGTGTGCGGGGTGCTTTCATTCGGATTCTCCTTTTATCACGTGAGAGATATATCACTAAAGTGCCCGGGCCGACAGGATGTGAACTGCCATGTACGGCAGGTCGACCCAATTGTCTATTCGAAACATAGTGCTCTGTATCTCGGAGGCACCGACACGGGAGGTCAAATACTGCGGTGCAACTTCAAGCAACTTTGGCACATTATATGCTGATCGCAGTGGGTTAGCAAGGAATAGGAAACAGGCGAGAGTATCCCAAAATTGGGGTGGGAACAGTCTGGGAATTCATGCCAGCGGTGGCTAGGATAGTTTACCGTATTTTGCGATACGCAGTGCGTGTGCCTGGCCTTTGGAGGAGTACGTCAGTCGGGCGTGCGAGGGCAGGCATATGGCTGCCGCTACGGGGATCTGATGGGACTGGCGGGACGCGGTCGGGCCAGACACCTTCGATTAGGCACCTGTTACGAACATCGACACCAGGTCGATGAGGCATGGCCAGGTTTAGGGGGGGCGTTGCGGGGGGGGGGCCCCCCCCCCAAGGGGGGGCCCCAAAGGCCC
>JAPPKG010000370.1:0-16323 GCA_026914085.1 Caldilineaceae bacterium
CTCCCCCGTCCTTTTTTGGGGGGCGGGCCTTTGGGGCCCCGCCTTTGTGGGGGGCCCCCCCCCCCCCAACGCCCCCCCTTTCTGTCCGCGCCGTAGCAATGTGTGGCTAATTTGAAGTTGGCGTCTCGCGGCGGCCGGGCTTCACCCCCCCACCCCGCGTCCTGGCAGAATCCGAGCATGTGCCAGCGCCGGCAAGACAGGCGAGGCAACGCCCTTACATACCAAACGTTCACCGCTATGACCTTCGCGAGCCCGCTATAGACACTGACGATACATTCCGCCCAGACAGACCGCACACACGACACACACAGAATATGGCTTGGTAGTTTTACTCCCTTAGCCAGAATAAACAAGGCCCGGCATGGGCCGGGCCTGCAACTGCGAGAACACTATCTGACTGATGTCGGTACGTCAATTCCAGTTATTCGGCCGCCCTTGCATTGACAATCGCCAGCAGCGCGTTCGTCTGGTCAAGCTTAACCTTATAGACTTCGAAATCACCGAAGTAGGCCCGGTCGTACTTATCGCCCTCGAACTCCCCGGTGAAAAACCAGCGCTTCGTGTATTGCATCGAGACGAGCATGCCTGTGCGTACGTCATGGCAAGTCAGACCATTATATACCGTCGTCCATCCGCTCTCCTCTGCAACTTCCGCTACCTGTTCATCGCTGCACCAGACCTCTATCTCTTCTCCCGATTCCAGGTGGAAGAGCGCATTGGCGATTCCGGGCCGGGGCCCAAGCCAGTAGTTGAAGAAGAACAGACCGGTCGAGTTAGGATAACGCTCAGTACCTTCAATACGGTCAATCTGGTGTGGCCAAGTCGAATCCTCTCCGCACGCTTCCTCCCAGGTGACGATGCGATTAATCGCCAACCAGCGAAGGTCGCGATCGTTATGAATCTCCGTTCTGGAAACAGCGGAGCACTCATTCACGGCGCAGCGCCGCGAACCGCATTCATACTGCACATTCCAGGAGGCCGCAAGGTCCTCAGGAAAGAGAGGGATCAAAGTGGGCAGTGCCTCAGCGTTTTCGTCCGGCGTCACCACAATCTGAGACATCCAGGCCGTCTGGGTAGTCTCCTCTTCTGCACTGTCCTCGTTTTCGATACAGCAAACGCGCCACCATCCTTCAGCCGTCTGTCCGGTCGTGGTAAAGGTATCGCCTTCCACTGCCCTGCCCACAATCTGAAAGTCGATACTGGGTCCGCTGCGAATGTTGGCTCTGGGTCGCCTTACCGTCAGAATCGCAGGCGCGGTACTCTCGCTTGGCGCTGCTTCCTCCTCTACCGAACCCTGCGAAACCACTGCGCCGTTAACCCTCTCCAACGGCACCACCCCTGGAGGCAGGGCGTTCTCCTCTTCAACCTCTGCAACCTCCGGCGCCAGGGCCAGGTTGGGATCTTCCTCAGGAATCGGCACGCACGCGGCCAGCAACACCAAACTAAGGCCCACCCAAACGCACGTCAACGCGCCGCGCTTCCCCATAGTAAAATGTAACCAAGTTCTCGACTGTAGCAAATGGCCTGACCTGGGTATCAATTTCTCGGCGTCAATCATATCTGGATTCGCCTCTGTTCATGAAACCTGCAACTTTCTTGACTGGGGAAGGCCGGTGAGGAAATGGTCGGCGGCCCTTGTCTGGCCGCCGGAATATCTGCTGGTGTTTTACACTCTTCTCTCGGACTTCAGTATAGCGATGTTGTGGCGGAAAGACAATAGTTGTGTTCTAATGGAAGTCGTCCTTCTTGCCTTCCAATCAGGCACGAACATCAGCTGTTCGCCATACGTAGGCCTATCGTGCCACAACCAAACATGTGACTCTAAGAGCTAAAGTGAACGGTCCTGCATACAGGCGTAAGCCTCAATCCCACCCACTGCAATCTGCATCGGCATCCGCCGGTCTCCAGGTCGTTCTGCATACTGAGGCCGCCAAGGATCATCCGGGAGCCATCGCCCTTGACGCGGATGCCCCCAATTTGCACGCGGCAGCGCTTGCCGTCGTCGTGCCTACCTACAACGAGGCAGAAAATCTGGAGGAGTTGGTTGAGACCCTCTTCACTCTGCCACTGAAGAACCTGCGCCTGGTCATCGTTGACGACGACTCCCCCGACGGCACCGGCGCACTGGCCGACAAACTGGCGCAACGCTATAACCAGGTCCAAAAGCGGATGTCGGTTATCCATCGCCCGCGAAAAGGCGGACTGGGCACCGCCTATGTCGCCGGCTTTCAGCGCGCCCTTTCCGATGGGGCAGAGTTCATCGTTCAGATGGATGCCGACTTCAGCCACAGTCCGTCCTACATTTTACAGATGCTTGGCGTCGTCTTCGCCACAGGCATGGACGTTGTCATCGGCAGCCGTTATGTGCCGGGCGGTACGCTGGACGAGAACTGGAGTTGGTGGCGAGGCCTTCTCAGCAAATGGGCCAACATGTACTGCCGCACTGTCCTGAAAATCCGCGTACGCGACATGACCGCCGGCTTTAAGCTCTGGCAGCGCAGCGCGCTTCAGGATATCAAACTGTATACTGTCAGAAGCAACGGATACATCTTTCAGGTCGAAATGGCCTACCTCAGCGAAAAGCTTGGCTTCCACATCATCGAGCTCCCCATCCACTTTGAAGATCGCCGCGTCGGCCAGAGCAAAATGAATGTGTCGGTCAAAGTGGAGTCAGTCTGGCGCGTCTGGGAACTGCTGTGGCGGCATCGCAAGCGTGTGTCTGGCGCTAGAGAGCCGCTGACTCAGCCTCCGGCAGTCATGAGGAGCGGCCGGCCTGCTCCGCACCGTTAGATGTCGCCGCGCCGCCTGGCCAACGTAATGCACCGGCTACATAGTTTCCGCCCCGACCTGCTCGCCCTCGCCCTCCTGACCCTCCTACCCCTTATCTGGTTCGGCCCGGTTCTCTTCACCGGCAAAACGCTGCTGCCCTATGACAACCTCTACCGCTTCCAGCCGTGGCAGTCACTGCAGCCCGGCATTACACCCCATAACGAGCTGCTGAGCGACCTCGTCCTCGAAAATGCAGTCTGGAAACTGCATGTGCGTCGAACACTTCAGCAGAATGAGATTCCGCTCTGGAACCCGCAACTGTTTACCGGCGCCCCCTTCTTCGCCGCCGGCCAGGCCAGTGTTGCCTACCCCCTGAGCGCACTCTTCTACCTCCTTCCTATCGAGATAGCATTCGGGTGGTTCACCGCGATCCAGCTGGCCATCGCCGGGGTCAACGCCTATCTGCTCGGCCGCGTACTGAAGCTGCGGCCTGTGGCCGCTCTCTTCAGCGGTGTCGCCTTTCAGTTCAGTGGCTTCATGGTTGTAAGCGTCGTCTTCACCATGGTCATCGCCGCCGCCTCCTGGCTCCCTCTCCTCCTGGCGACAATCGAAAGGATGATCCGGAAGCAGGAGCAGAAAGGCGTAGCCGGATTCCGCCCCATCCCCTATGTGGTAGCCGGTATAGGAATAGTCGGGTTGGTTGTACTCGCCGGTCACCCTGAGTTCCTCTACTATACCCTGCTCGTGGCGGGTATCTACACCTCCGTTCGCCTTCTCGTAGCATGGCGGAGACTTCTACACCCGGGTGGTGATCACCAGGCTCAGACGCCCTCCTCTGACCAACCCCGCCGCGAAGGCAAAAAAACGCGCGTCCTGCACGCGCTGGCCAAAATCGCCGGCTGGATCCTCCTGATCCCGCTCTTGGGCCTTGCCGCCGGCGCAGTTCAACTCCTGCCCCTCTACGAGCTCGTGCAGCAGAACTTCCGCGAAGGCTCCGCTTCGTACCGGCAGGTCGTCGATTGGGCTTGGCCGGACCGCCACATCCTTACATTCCTCCTGCCCGACATCTTTGGCAACCCCAGCCATCACCACTGGTTCGATCTCTGGGCTCTCCGCTGGCAGCCGGCGACCGTTAACTGGCTGGGAGAGGCTAGCAATACCATTTTCTGGGGCATCAAGAACTACGTGGAGGGCGGCAACTATGTCGGAGTAAGTACATGGCTCCTGGCCGCGCTTGCGGTCTGCGTCCCGCTAGCAACCTCCGTCTTCCGTTCGGGCAACCAAAATTCCCGTATGCCGCACAGCGCACAAAGTCATCTACGCGTGCCCACGTTTCTCTTCGCCTCCCTGGCGCTAGTCTCCCTGCTCTTTGCATTCGGCACGCCCCTCTACGCCCTCCTCTTCTACGGCCTGCCCGGCTGGGACCAGCTTCACAGCCCCTTCAGATGGGTCTTTCCCTTCACCCTGGCAATGGCAGTTCTCGGCGGAATCGGATTGGAGCACGCCCTCTCCTTCAGCACGAATACCAGCAATCAACGTGTCCTCGCATTCGGGCGGCTCCGCATCCGCCTCACCTGGCTCGTCGGCCTTCTCGCCCTTTCTGCTGCTGCTGCGGGCCTGACCGCGCTCCTGGCCGTCGCCGCCAGTTACTTCATTCCTTCACCCTTCGTCAACCTCGCACAGAGGGCTGTGGAAGCATCCGATCTGGCCCAAGCGGCATTTGCCGATGGACGCATGTTCTGGGGATACCAGAGCGTCGGCATCGCCCGCTTCGGCGCCTTTGCGCTTGTGGCCGGGCTGCTCCTGTGGCGACTCACAAGAACGGATGACAGAGCCGCCGGGCGAGAAGGTACAAATGATGTCGCGCCCGGGAGTCACAAATCCAGGGCACGCATCGTCTCCTTGCTTCCCTTTTCCTTTGTCGCTCTCCTCGCACTCGAACTATTCGCCGTCCACGGCACCTTCAACCCCGCCGCCCACAGGGCCCTATCGCCACTCAGAAATGTGCCCCCAGTGGTACAGTTCATTAATCAGATAGAGGACGCAGGCTCGCGCCACGAAATCCGCTATGCCCCCTTCCGCTTCACCACCTTTGACCCTCCTGGCAGCAAGACCTTTAACGCCAATGTCGGCATGTACTACGGTTGGCAGGACATCCGCGGCTACGACTCGATTATTCCAAAGCAGTACGTTGACCTGATGAATCGCGTCGCCGACCAGAGCGGCGAACTGCTCTACAACCGCATCGCGCCGCTCTACGCATCCGCCGGCCCGGCCAACAACCACAATCCCTTCGCCGCGCTCGAGAATCCCTTGCTCGACCTTCTCGGCGTTAAGTACATTCTGTCGGAGTTGGTCGTCCCCAATTCAAACTCGTGGCGGAAGGTCTACGAAGATGACGCCCTTCGAGTCTACGAAAACCTCGAGGTCTTCCCCCGCGCCTTCATCGCTTCCGAGGCGGTCGTTCTGCCCGTCGCCGAGCAGCCGCTCCTCGACGCAGACTTGCATCGGACCGTTTTCATCGAGGAAGCGCCGGCCGCGAACGAAGCCCTTATCCCATCCAGCCCAGCGACGGCAGACACCTCAATCAGCCGCTACACGGCCAACACCGTTTTCGTCGACGTCAACCTCAGCGACAGAGGCTGGCTGGTCCTCACAGACGCCTACTTCGACGGCTGGAAAGCCTATCTGCGGCCCTTTGGCGGCAATGAGAATGACGAACAAGAACTGACAATTCACCGCGCAAACTCGGCTCTTCGTGCCGTCTATCTGCCCCAAAGCGGTCAGTGGACCGTCCGCTTCACCTACAGCCCCATGAGCTTCAAGCTCGGACTCTATATCACTTTCCTGGCGACCATGCTGAGCCTGTTGCTACTGCTGTGGTGGGCCTGGGGACGATTCTATCGCCCCGAAGCGACCGCCGGCGCAGCCCTTACCGTCGCCAAGAACTCTGTCGTCCCCATGGGCCTCAATCTGGCTAACAGGATAATCTACTTCGTCTTTGCCATGCTGTACGTGCGTATTCTGGGCCCGGAAGGGACAGGACAATACGCATGGGTGATAGCCGTGTACGGCATTTTCGAAATCCTGAGCCGCTACGGCCTCGGTACACTGGTCACTCGTGAAGTCGCAGCCGACAAGAGCAAGTCCAGCCTCTTTCTGACAAATGTACTGTCCCTTCGCACTCTCCTTTGGGCAGTCAGCATCGTTCTGATGGCTCTTGCCGTCGGGGGCTCCCGGTTCACGTCCTCAGTAGGCGGGGCATCCAATTGGGGAGGCTCTTTGGCCAACCTGTGGGCCTCATTCCTGGCCGTGACGACGGGCTGGTCCGGAGTCGAGAGCACCTTGGGGGCGCCGGCTCCAATCGGCCTCGTAGAACTACAAGCAGTCGCCGTCTTCGCACTGGTGATGCTGGTTGCCAACTGGTCCGATTCCTTTAGCAGTCTGTTCAACGCCTTCGAAAAGATGGAATACACCGCCGGCCTCGGCATCGCCATGGCCCTGCTTCAGGTAACGTTGGGCGCGCTGGTCCTTCTGCTCGGTTGGGGAATCATCGGGCTGGCCTGGGTGGCGCTGCTCGTCAACACTGTCCAGCTCATCTGGCTGAACTGGCTCGTTCGCTCAACGCTGTTCAGGCCCCAATGGAAGTGGGACTGGGCACTGCAGAAATGGATGCTTTCGACCAGCGGCCCGCTTATGATCAACCACCTCCTGGCCACGGTCTTCTGGCGCATCGACATCTGGATTCTCCGCCCCCTCGTCGGTGCCGCCAGCGTGGGCCTCTACAGCGTCGCCCTCAAATACTTGGACGGTCTCAACATCATCCCCAGTACATTCACACTGGCCATCTTCCCGTTGATGAGCCGCCTGGCCAGGCAGGAAGGCGCAGCCCTGCTGAGGTCCTACACGCTTGGCGTTCGCCTCCTCCTCATCGTTAGCCTGCCGCTGGCCGTCGCGGTTACCCTGTTAGCGCAGCCTCTCATCTTCCTGCTCGGTGGCGTTCAATTCACCACTGCGTCCAGCGAAATTTCCGTGGTTTCCGACCGCCTCTGCCAGATGCTCGGGGAGACGATCGCCACCTTCGACTGCGGCGGACTGTCTTCCAGGAGCGGCTCAGTTCTGGCCCTGCAGGTGATCATCTGGAGCATCCCCATTGGCTTCGTAAACAGCGTGACCCAATACGTCCTTATCGCCGCCGACCAGCAGCGCTATCTCACCAAGGCCTTTGTCTTCGGCGTGGTATTCAATCTGGCAGGCAATCTACTCTTCATCCCCGTGTTCAGCTTTATCGGCGCCGCCGTCGTAACCATCCTCAGCGAAATCTGTCTCCTCCTCCTCTTTGCCCGCCGTGTTCACCGCAGCGTCGGCGTCACGCCCTGGCCGGATCTGGTCTGGCGGCCGTTGGTCTCCGCCGTCGCTATGGGATGCCTTCTTTACGGCCTCTCCGCGATTGGCGTCAATCAATGGCTCGCCATCCTGCCCGCGCTGGCGGCCTATGCCGGCGTCTTCGCGCTGATAGGAGGCCTGGCCGATGCCGACCTCCAGCTTGCTACCAGGTCTCTGCTGCAAAACCGTCTCGCTTGGCAGACCCAACAAGAGGCCGAAGGCACATAGCCCCGGTGCAGCGGTCTCTATGCTCCCCGCTTGACGCCGCCCCTTAACCGCGAGCGCGCCAGGGCAGAAGCGTAAAATCGTTCGCTTCCAGCCATTCCGGATCCGGCCCGTCCCAGCCAAACCGGTCCAAGTCTATGCGCCCGTCAGTCTCGAAGCGCACGCCCTCTTCCATCAGCAGTTTTCGCTGGCGGTCCGTCGCCAAAGGATCCCCCCGCGGGCTGACCCCTCCCTTAGCGTTCACGACCCGCTGCCACGGCACGTCAGTATCAGCCGCCAACCCCCCCAGCGCGTTACCGGCCATCCGCGGCGAAGCCGCCCCCGCAATCCACGCAATCTGCCCATAGGTCGCCACCCGCCCAAACGGGATCTCCCGAACGACCAGAAGCATCCTTTCGTAAATGTTCACCCTCTCCCCGCCCATCTCCTCTGCTCCCCGCACACCACCATCCTTCTCTTGCTTCCTGCCTATGGCCGCTCCACCCTGATAATGCGCCACAACATCTGTACACCACCCCCCTGACCCCAAGCCATCAATGGCCACTGACTACCGACCACTGCCGTGCACCGTTTGGCAAATCGCCCGCCCGCGACTATGCTTGCATCCATGGATGTCTCGATTCCGGAGCTTCTGAACACTTGGGAGCTCTATCCTGGCTCTGCCGCCGCCCTGCTGACTATCTTTCTGCCATACATCCTCTGCTGGCTGCGGTTGAAGCGTAATCGCTTCCCTCTGGCAACGACTGCCCGCCTCGTCAGTTTCAGCGCGGGGACGGCAGCACTGGCACTGGCATTCCATTCGCCCCTGGTAACGCTTCAACAGGAGTTGCTAATCGGCAGGGCTGGGCAGCAGATGCTCATCGGGCTTCTGGCCCCGCCCCTCCTTTGGCTAGCCTGCCCGGCCCACATCATCCTGCGTGGCCTGCCGCCTTCTGCGCGCCGCTGGACGGTGAGCAAGCTCAAAAGGTCTACGTGGTCGGGGATTCTGATTCGCAGGCTGACACACCCGCTCCCAATCTTGCTGCTCGCCTTCAGCGTCTTCCTGCTCTGGCATGAGCCGGTCTTCGCCAACTGGCTCCTGATCCGTCCTTCCGCCTATCGCCTCTGCCTGTGGGGCGTCTGGATTACCTATATGCTTTTCTGGTGGCATCCGCTGGGAACAGGCCCGCGCCTGCGGCAACCCATGCATCCCGCAATCGCATTTCTCTTTGTAATCCTCGGGGGAGAGGTCCCCAACATGGTAACCGGCGTCACCCTGGCATTCCGCAACACGCCCGCCTACAGCTACTATGCCGGCCGCCTGCCCCTTCCCGAACTGACCACGATGCAGGACCAAATGATCAGTGGTGGCATTATCTGGTTCTTCGGCAGCATCGTATACGTCGGTGTTGCCGTTGCCCTCTTGGGCCGCGTCTTCCGCAACTTCGAAGCCCCGCGGCCGCAGCCCATCAGCTGGGACGCAACCGAGCGCACAATCGCCCCCGGACTGGAACATCGGGTCCTTGGCCGATGACCCCAACCGCCCCGCAAGTTCAATCGAACAGCCGTCCCAGGTCTGCCAGCCGTTTCGCGGCGCGGCTTTTCGGATACGTTCTCGCAGGCTGATGAGTATAACGAACCCACAAACATCCTACCGTCCCCAGCGCTACGACCTGAAAAACTTGCTCCACCCATCCCCATGAATAACGAAAAAAAGCGTTTCCTGCGCCTGGCCGTCGCAGCCTTCCTCGTTTCCGGCGCAATGGCGATGAGCGGTTGCACCTCCCTCTTGGATAACCTGTTTCCCGCAGGCAGCGGCGCCGACGGCCCGGCTAAAGTCAGCGTTCAGAGCCTGGATACCTCAGAGTCGTCTCGGGCATCCCCGGCTGTTGAAAAACCCGTAGAACGCCCCGAGGCAGCCAAGGCGCTTCAGCCCCTCTCTCTCGCTCTCGACTCTCAGGCCCGAAAAGCCGTCTATGTCCCAATACGGGACCTGCGCGATCTGGCCTTGCGCCTGCGCCCGGGAGTAGATTTCATTCCCGAATCGGAATCTTCCCCCGAATACGCAGTCGGGGACCGAATCTTATTCTGGGCTTCCAACGTTGACTCAAATGAGCACTTTCAAGTTGAGGCCGAGTTACTGTACAAAAATGAAGTCGTTTACCTCTGGGCCGAACTAGGTCACGAGCTTGACCTGGAAACCATGGCTGCTTCAGCAGACCGCTTCGCGCAAAGGATTTATCCGCAAGTGCGCGCCTTTTTCGGCTCCGAACCCAGCCCGGGAATCGACGGCGACACCCGCCTGCACATCCTGCACGCAACCCGCCTGGGACGCGGCATCGCAGGATACTTCAGCGGCGCCGACGCCTTCAGCGCCCTGGCCAATCCCTTCTCAAACCAGAAGGAAATGTTCTCCATTAGCTTGGACTGGCTACGTCAACTCCGAGACTATGAGCTCTACGAAACCGTACTGGCGCATGAATTTCAGCACATGGTTCACTGGCACAACGATCGCAATGAAGAAACCTGGGTCAACGAGGGACTGAGCGAGCTGGCACAGGAGGTCGCCGGTTATCCCCCCGACCTTGGCTTTGCATACGTCTATGCTAGGCAACCGGACACTCAGCTGAACACTTGGAACATCGACCCCAATGACAACGCCCGCCATTACGGCAGTGCCTACCTGTTCATGGCCTACTTCCTTCAGCGCTTCGGCGAAGAGATGACACGCGCCGTCGTTTCCCAACCTGCTAACGGTACCCGCGGTTTCGACGCCGCACTGCAGGAGGCCGGCCTGAATCTCTCCTTCGAGGATGTCTTCGCCGACTGGGTCATCGCTAACTATGTCGGCGATTTCAACGCACTCGCCCGCCATGGCATTGCCGGCTACGCACAGTTACAGCCGCCTGAGCCCGCCTTGGCAGAATCGGTAAGTCGCTTGCCCCAGGGCACCAGGAATGCTTCCGTACGCAACTTCGGCGTAGATTACATCTCCCTTAGCGGGCGCGGTAACGCAACGATCCACTTCCAGGGTAACACAACGACTCGCTTTGCCGGCGTGGAACGCTTCAACGGCGGCCGCGCCTGGTGGAGCAACCGGGCCGACGATTCCGACGTTCGCCTGACGCGAAAACTCGACCTCACCAATGTTTCTCCCGGCGATGACCTGACCATGACCGTACGCATGTGGTTTGACATCGAGGAAGACTACGATTACGGCTATGTGCTGGCCAGCCTCGACGGCCGAAAATGGGATATCCTGCCCGGCCAGAGCACCACGACCACAAACCCGAGCGGAAACAGCTTCGGCGCCGCTTATACAGCACAGAGCGCGCCTTCCCTTCTTACAAGGAAACCCGGCTGGATCGAGGAGACCTTTGACCTGCGCGCCTACGCCGGCAAAAGCGTATCCATCCGCTTCGAGTATGTCACCGACGATGCAGTGAACGCACCCGGTTGGTTTATCGACGAAATCGAAATACCGGCAATTGGGTACGCTACAAACTGGGCTGACGGGGAAAACGGCTGGGAGAGCGAAGGCTGGCTTTTGACCGACAATATTCTTCCGCAGGAGTGGCTCGTGCAAACCATGGTGTTCCACGAAGGCGCTCTCGCCGGCTTCGAACGGGCGTCTGTGGGCAGCGACGGCAGCCTCCGCATCGATCTGGATGGATTGGACAGAGAAAGTGAGGTTGTTCTGGCTATCAGCGGACTGACGCCGGTGACCACCGAGGAAGCTTACTACGAGTACGAAATCAGGCTGCGCCAGTAGCCCCAACCGGCACAGCCGATTCGGAACGCACCCCAAATGCCGGTTTCAATTCTCGCCTCGACCCAGAGCACGCCTGCGTATGATCTGAGAAAGACCTGCGCCGAGGACAAGCCCGGCAACTACGTCGCCGATATAGTGGATGTTCAGCGCGACTCTGGCCCAGCCGATCCAAAGTACCAGCAACGGCGCTAGCTTGCCCGCGCCCGGCCATAGAGCGGCTGCCCATGTCAATATGACACCGCACCGCACACCGTGCCCGCTCGGAAAGCTGTGCTCATCAGGCCCCACCCCGTACAAAAAACGTCCGCTGCCCGGTCTGGGACGTCGCACCACCTGCTTGATCAGCATCGTCCCCGCTGCGCCGCCCGCGAACGAAATAGTCCAACCGATCAGACGCCTCTGTTTCTGCCGGCTGCCCCGCGATCGTCGCCAAAGAAAGAGCGTCACGAGCAGCCACAAGACACTGTCGCCCAGGTGCGCCCCGACATGTGCCAGCCAGTATAGAGGGTGACGCGCCGTCAGCTGATCTTCCTTCAGCGCCGCGCGGGCACTGTACACTTCATCCAGCCCGCTCAATCTCTCTAGAAGCCTTCGCATTCTCAGACCTCGCCCGGCCCTGCAGTTCGCCTCTGAGCACGCGTATTGGCAGGATGATCGGGATTCCTCTCCAAATACGCCCGCACCTGCACCAGCTGCTCCGGCTTGTCCACGTCCATGCCAGCCTCCGCCAGCGGCAAAACCACCGGACCCCCCCGCACGCCAGCGATACGATAGGCGACGTCCACTATATCGGCAATGGCAAGGCGGCGCAGCAAAAACTTGACCATCGTAGGCAGTCCCAACTTCCACACCAGCGCCAAAACATTCTTGCGGTTTTCGATGAAATATCGAATACGCTCCTGGATGTGAAAACCGGCAGACAGTCGCCCCAGGTATAGATCGCTGCTGCAAAACGAACCCTCCCGCAGCGGCAAGTAGGTCCGTCTGCTTTCTGGAAACGCCGCCAGCATTACATCTTTCCGAACAATGCCCCAATAAACATCATGCTCGAACGGTTCGCATGCCTCAATAAAGCGATCAACAATCTTTCCGGTCAAGAGCGCGATATCTGCCGAAAGAGCAATCACATAGCGGTCGTCCGCATTCAGTTCTCGGAGTTTGCGCAACCCGGCATTCTGGCTGGCCCAGAGACTGGGCTGGTTTGGCACATGATGCACCGGAACACCAAAGTCGATCTCGTCCGGCCCGATGCCAACGACAACGATTTCGCCAATGCGATCGCTTTCCGTCAAAGCCCGAACGACGTGCCAGGCCATCGGCATCCCCACCAGTGGCACAAGTGACTTATGCGCAACGCCGGCCGCCGCACTGACTCGATCAAGCTGGTCAGGATCATATCCAGCAGTGATGAATGCGTCGAACTGTTCCTGCAAGACGTCCCCTCTTTATGTTAGACAACGCGCCTGGTTGCACTCAAAACTGCCCACCAAAAACTCAGGGCAGGCAACGTCCTTCTGCCTGCCCCGTTTGACTCTCCAGCGTCGGTCGACCCCGCGATGGGGCCTGCCTATCAATACTTCGACCGGTCGATTGCGATGCGCAGCCGGTACTCTTCCGCCATCAACTGCTCGACTTCACCCTCCAGCTGCTGACGCCGGCTCCGCTGACGGCGGCTATCGGCACTACTCGCGGCCTCCAACTGCCGCCGTGCTCTCGTCAACTCCCGCAGCACTTCGTGTTTACGTGCGATCAATGATTCCCGGTCATTCTTCATCGTTTCCCCAGTCCATCTCATCGAAATCTCGCGGCGCCCGCGGCTTGTAAAGCAGGAACGCCAGCCCGACTCCCAGGAAATACAGACTGATGAGCGGCAACATGACTATCGTCATATTGATGGGATCGATCGTGGGCGTGATCATCGCCGCCACAACCGAGATGATCACTATCGCCTGACGCCACATCCCCAGCAACCGCCGCCCGCTAACCAGGCCGATTCGTGCTAGAAACGCGATCACGAGAGGCGTTTCAAAGGAAACGCCAATCCAGAAGACAATGCGCGTGAAGAATCCGATGTATCGGTCGACCGTCCACTCCTGATCGATTACGTCGCCAAGAAAATTCTGCAAAAAGCCCACCGCCACCGGCAGCATGACGAAATTGGCAAATGCCGCGCCGCCGAAGAAAAGGACCATGAACCCCGGCAAGAGCAGGAACAGACTTCGTTTTTCGTGGGGATACAGACCAGGGGCAATGAAGGCGACGATCTGATAGACCAAAACCGGCATCGCAACGATCACGCCCATCACGAACATGACCTTGAAGAAAACAAAGATTGTGTCAGTGGGACCGATTGCAATCAGCTTGTTTGCATCGGTCTCAGACCCGCCTGCGCTGGTAACAGGCTCGGTAATAAAGGCAATAACCGGTTCGACAAATGCAATGCTAACGACAATTCCGAATAACAGCGCCCCGACAATCCAGATCATCCGGTTGCGCAACTCTGCCAGATGTTCGAGCAGCCCCATTCGGCTGTCATCAAATGGATCGGCATCTATTGGATCGGTACCCAGTGGCGTAGCCTGCTGAGTCACAGCTGAGTCTCCTCGCTACCCTCGCCGTCCACATCCTCCGTCACCGCAGCTACCGCCTCTTCTTCGGAACCGGTACTGCCCTCGCCCGCAACGACAGTGCTATCGGATGCCCCGCCCCCGGTGCCTTCACCGTTACTGCTCATCTCGACAAGCGCTGCCGGCTTGCTCTTCGCTCCGGTCTCTATGACGTCTGGCGCGGCCTCTTCCTGCTCCGACGCCTCTTCCCCTGCACTCTTCTGTGCCGCCACCGCCTCGCGCCGGCTTTCGGCTCGCCGCTGAGCACGCTTGTTTCGCTCATCCAGATATGCCGAATCCGACCCACTGGCACTGGACTGTCTCTTCGCCCGCTGTTGCTTGCGTAGCTCCGAAAGGGTCTTTACGCCTCGCTTCTGCGTACTGCCGCCCCGTCTCGCAGCCGAGCCGGCAGATGTGCCTCTGGTCGTCACCTTGGCCGAACTTGCTTTGGGTGCGGATGGAATCGCAGTTCCTGTCGTCTTGAGATTACTGTCGCCGCGACCCCCGCTCTGCTGTCGCCCGTTAGCCGATGCAGCCGTGTTCAGGTCCGAAAGTGCCGGCTGCGGCGAGGACTTCTCTTCGGCAGCCTCCTGGCTGGAGGAAGCCGCTGCTGCATCCGCCGCCTGCGCAGGTTGAGAAGGCGCCGAGGTCTGTTTCGTCGTCGCAGTTGACGCCTGGCTGGCGCCCTGTCCGATCGACTTTTCCTCTTCCTCCTCGTCGTCCATCAGTTGCTTCATATGGTAGCTGGGGTCAAGTTCGCGCAGATCCCCTATCTCTTCGTTGACCTGGCGCGTCAAGTCTCCCGACAGCCTCTGCAGCCGTCGAATGAAAAATAGAACGTCTTTGGTTACCTTGGGTAGCCTCTCCGGCCCAAGGAAGATCAGCGCAAAGATCAAAATGAATATAAATTCTAGGACGCCTATTCCGAAGATGCTGTTCATGCCAGATTCTACCGGCTCACTTATCCGTACTTGGGTGGCAGGGATATCTCCCGTAGCGCAGTGCCCAGGACCCCGTTAACAAACCGCGGGCTGCTGTCGCTGCCGAATGTCTTGGCCAGCTCCACCGCCTCGTTGATGACAACCTTGGGCGGCGCGTCCGCATCTGGGCTCGACAGTTCAAAAATGGAAAGACGAAGTACGTTGCGATCGACGATCGCCAGTTTGCCCACCGGCCACTCCGGCGCATAACGCCCAATCAGCGCATCCAGGTCTGCCCTGTAACGAATGACCCCGCTCACTAACCAGTATAGGAAGGCAAGAGTCTCAGCGGCGTATTTCTCCTCTGCCTGGCGGTAATCCAGGGCGATACCAGGTCGGTGACCAGTACAGTCTACCTCATAGAGAACCTGCAACGCTGTGCGGCGAGCGCGTCGCCGTTCAGCCGGACGGCCAACCACGCTTTCGCCGCTACCGTTCCACCGGTCCGACTCTTCCCTTTCCACCGCCGCCGCGCCGGACGCAGACCTTGAGCCGCCCGTACAAGCTCCTTCCTTCGCAACGCCCCTGATGCGCGCGCAATCGTCCTCACCGGCAACTGCTGGCTCGGCTGCTGCAGGTAGCTCCATGAGTCGCTGCGAATGGTCTATCATTGTCCTCTGTATGTCAACTCGCAAACATCACATCATCACAAGGCCGCCGTCTACCGACAGAACCTGCCCAGTGATGAATCCGGCCCGTTCACTCGCAAGAAACGCCACAGCCCACGCAATCTCCTCCGGCGAACCAAACCGCCCCAGGGGCGTGCGCGCAACCGTCTCCTCCTTCTGCTCGTCGCTCAACACGTCCGTAAGCGAAGTCGGCACAAAACCCGGCGCCACTACATTGACCGTGATGCCCCGGCTGCCTACTTCCCGCGCCAGGCTTTTGGACAAGCCAATCATTCCGGCCTTGCTTGCCGCATAGTTCGTCTGCCCTGCCTGACCGGCCAGGCCGACAACGCTGGAAATATTTATGATCCGACCCCATCGCTGCCGGATCATGCCCCGCAGCGCAGCCCTGGTTACATGAAAGATACTGTCCAGGTTCGTGCCGATGACCGCACGCCACCCGTCCTCCTTCATGCTCATCATCAGCGCATCGCGCGTCGTCCCCGCGTTGTTCACCAGGATGTTGACTCTGCCCAGTTCCCCATCGACCTCTTTCACTAACTCGGAGGCCCCGTCAAAACAACCTACGTCGGCCTGAAAGACCGCGCAGTCGCCCCCGGCCTCCCGGATCTCTGCAGCCGTCGCGTCCGCCCCGTCCCGGTTGCCCCGGTAGTTTAACGCAACGCGCGCGCCGCCTGCAGCCAGCTCCTTTGCAATGGCCGCTCCGATTCCGCTGCTACTACCTGTAACCAGCGCAATCTTTCCGCTAAAATCCATGGAATCCCTCGGTGCCGTGGCGAATGTGCCGCTATTCTACTACACTACGCTCAAAAGAGGAACAGCCAATCTCACCGCGTGCATCCCAAAATGGGGCGAATTTTCGTATACCTCTGGAGGCAACCAAGCCACGGTCAGTTCTTCTTCCAGTTTCCACCAGAATAAGCGCCGTCCCTGACCACTGACCACTAACCACTAACCACTGCAGTTTGGGCGGTCGG
>JAPPKG010000128.1:0-15978 GCA_026914085.1 Caldilineaceae bacterium
GGCAAAGAGGAAGGGCAGAGCGTCAAGGCGGCCATCGCCTGGCTGGAGGAAAACGCTAAGGGGACCGGCGCGGTCAACTACCGCCTGCGCGACTGGCTAATCAGCCGCCAGCGCATGTGGGGCACCCCAATTCCCATGATCCATTGCGACACCTGTGGGACAGTGCCTGTACCCTACGCCGACCTGCCCGTCCGGCTGCCCGACGACGCCCAGTTCAAGCCCACCGGCGAAAGCCCGCTCAACTATCATGAAGGCTTCCGCTACGTCAAATGTCCCCAATGCAGTGGCGACGCCGAGCGCGAAACCGACACAATGGACACATTCATGTGCTCCAGCTGGTACCAATACGCCTACGTCGATCCCTACCATAAGGCGGGCAAGCCCCTGGCCGCGGACGACATGCCTTGGGACAGCGGACGCGGCAGCTACTGGCTGCCCGTCGACCAGTACACCGGCGGCATCGAACACGCCACCATGCACCTGCTCTATACCCGCTTCTTTACCAAAGCCCTCCGGGACATGGACGTCGTTGACTTCGACGAGCCAATGCTGCGCCTGTTCAATCAGGGCATCATCCTCGGACCCGACGGTGAGCGCATGTCCAAAAGCCGCGGCAACGTCGTCAACCCCGACGAATACGTCGACAAATACGGCGCCGACACCGTCCGCGGCTACCTGATGTTCATCGGCCCCTGGGAGCACGGCGGGCCTTGGGATCCAAGTGCCATCGAAGGCGTCAGCCGTTTTCTGTACCGTGTCTGGAGCGTCGCCCTGGACGAACCAGCCTCAAACGGCGCCGGGAGCGCGGCGAACGAAGCTGACGTCCGCGGTCTGGAGCGCAAGCTGCACCAGACAATCGCAAAGGTGTCGGAGGACTTTGGCAGCTTCCGCTTCAACACCGCTATCGCCGCCCTGATGGAGTTCAACAACTATCTCTTCAGGGTCAAGAATACCTTTACCGGTTCGCACAGCGGTGAAACAGACAATAGGATCTGGCAGGAGTCGGTTCGCAACCTGCTGCTGATGATGGCCCCCGTCTTTCCTCACGTCAGCGAGGAGCTCTGGCAGCGGCTGGCGCGAAACGGTGAAGGCTCTAGCGTTCATATCCAGGGATGGCCACAGTCTGATCCGGAAAAGGCCAAAGAAGAAGAGATAACCGTAGTCGTCCAGGTCAACGGCCGTGTGCGCGACAAGCTGAGCGTCGCGCCCAATACCGCCGAAGAAGAGCTGGAAGCGATGGCCCTGGCTTCAAACAACGTGCAGCGTTGGATGGACGGCAAGCAAGTGCGCAAGGTCGTGGTCGTCGCCGACAAGCTGGTCAACATAGTCATCGGATAACGCCACGAAAGTCATGATCGATCTCTGTGTCGTCCCTTTCGGAGTCGGCATATCAGTCTCGAAATACATCGCCGCCTGCGAGCGCATTCTCGCCGATGCCGGCCTCAGCCATCAGATGCACGCCTACGGCACCAACGTCGAAGGCGAGTGGGACCAGGTCTTCGCCGCCGTTAAGCGTTGCCATGAAGTTGTGCACGAGATGGGCGCGCCCCGCATCTCAACCAGCCTGAAAGTCGGTACCCGCTCCGATCGCGAACAGAGCATGCAGGACAAGATCGACAGTGTAAAAAGTAAGTTGGAACGAGGTGTTTAATGAGCGAGGACTGTATTTTCTGCAAAATCGTCGCCGGCGAGCTGCCCTCGAAACAGTTCCATCAGGATGAACTGGTAACAGCATTTCAGGACATTTCAGAGCAGGCGCCTGTTCACATTCTGATCGTTCCCAATCAGCACTTCAATGATCTGGGAGAAATGGGAGACGACCAGGCGGAAATCTTGGGACGGATTGCTCAGGTCGCCGGACAACTGGCCGACAGCGAGGGAATCGCTTCTGGGGGCTGGCGTCTAGTCACCAATATCGGCAGACACGGCGGCCAGGAGGTCTTCCATACCCATTTCCACCTTCTGGGCGGACGTCCTCTCGGTCCTCTCCTGGCCCGCTGAACAGCTTGAACTGCTGCAAGAGACAAACAGAGGCAAGGCGGATTCCGCCTTGCCTCTGAGTATTGCTCTTTTCGAAATCAGGCAACTGGTCAGTAAAGGCTCCTTGGGACCTGGACCCCGGCCTGCAGAGATCGCAGTGCCCTCACTTCACCACAGCCATCGCCAGCCCGTCCGAGTACGGTACAACAGTACTCAACAACCGTTCATCCTGGCCGAGCGTCCGCGCAAAGCTGCGCATCCCTTGCACCCAGTCCGAGTCCTGCCTCTCAGGATCGACCACGCTTCCGCCCATACTGACGTTGTCCCCCAAAATCACCGTGCCAGGGCGGCTGTACCGGACAGCATAATCAAGATAATCCGGATAGTTCCCCTTGTCCGCATCGATGAAGACCAGGTCGAATGGCGCTTCATCCGCCAGCCCCGGAAGCGTCTCCAGCGCAGGACCGACGCGTACCTCCACCTTGTCGGCCAGACCCATCCGCTGCCACTGCCTGCGCGCAAAGTCTGCGTGCTTCTGCTCCAACTCCAGGCCGATCAGCTTCCCTCCCTCAGGCAGAGCCCGCGCGATCCACGTCCCGCTGTATCCTCCCAGAACGCCTATCTCCAGCACCTTCTTGGCTCCCGTCAGCTGCATCAGCAATTGCAGAAACTTCCCCTGCTCCGGCCCGATACTGATACTCGGGAGCCCCGCAGACTTCGCCTCCGCCTGCAGCCGCGATAGGTCCGCGTCGTCGCTGTGAAACAGCCCCCTCAAAAACTCCTGGTATGGATCAACTTCGGTCAGTTTGGACATCTGAGTTCTCCGCGATTGGCGTAATTGTCAACCTACTTCAACAGCGCCGCGTCCAGAGCGTCAGCTACTGTGCGCGCGCCAATGACTTCTATGTCAGACGGCATATCGGAAAAACCAGCAGCCTCATTGCAGGGTTCTTCAGCGCGGTCCCTCTTGGCCCGTCTCCGACGCAACGCATGGCGGGGCACGATTGCACGCGCGAATCCGAGTTTGGCCGCCTCGTGCAGACGCAGCGGCAGCTGGCTCACACTGCGCAACTCTCCGCTCAGACCAATTTCCCCGATGAGAGCGGCCTCGGCCGCGACGGGAACATTGCGAAAGCTGCTGGTGATAGCCGCCGCAATCGCAAGGTCTGCCGCCGGCTCCCCGATGCGCAGACCGCCGATTACATTCACAAATATGTCCTGCGCACTGAGCGAGAACCCCATCCGTTTGCTTAGAACAGCCGTCACCAGCAGCAGCCGGTTGAAGTCCACGCCGTTCCCCGTGCGCCGCGGCTGGCTGAACGCCGTCGGGCTGGCAAGCGCTTGTACCTCAACCAGCAGCGGCCGGCTACCCTCCATCGGCACCGCGATCGCGCTGCCCGCCGCGTTTGGCAGCCGTTCAGCCAGAAACATCGCCGAGGGGTTGGCAACCGGAGCCATCCCCCGCTCCGTCATCTCAAAGACACCCACTTCATTCGTGCTTCCGAAACGGTTCTTGACCGAATGCAACAGGCGGTAAGCGTGAAACCGCTCTCCCTCCAGCTGAAGCACCGCGTCCACCATATGCTCCAGCACGCGCGGACCTGCAATTGCCCCCTCTTTGGTCACGTGCCCCACCAGGAACAGTGGGATATTGAGCTGTCTGGCCTGTCGCAGCAGATGGGCCGCGCAGTCTCTCACCTGCGAAATCGAGCCGGCAGCACTGCCGCTCGCGCTGCTGTGAATCGCCTGCACCGAATCGACGATCACCAGGCAGGGCCTCACCTGTTCGATCTGCGCCAAAATCTGTTCCAGGATCGTGTCCGCCAGAATCAGCAGACCGCCCTCGTCCAGACCAAGCCGCGACGCACGCTGCCCTATTTGATACGCGCTCTCCTCAGCGCTCACATATAGAACCCGTCCAACCTTGCGCGCCACCTCCGCAGCCGTCTGGATGAGCAGCGTACTCTTTCCAATCCCGGGATCACCGCCCACCAGGATTCCGGAGCCCGGCACAATACCGCCCCCCAGCACGCGATTCAATTCCGCGTTCTCAAGAACAATGCGCCGTGAGGGCTCGCTGGGGATCTCCGGCAGTGCCAGCGGAGTAGGTGCCTGGAGGGAACTGCCGCCGCCCAGCGCCATCGCGCTCTCTTGGATCCGGCTCTCTTCGAGTGTATTCCACTCGCCGCAATCCGGGCACCTTCCCATCCACTTCATCTGCGAACTGCCGCACTCACTGCAGACGAACTGAGTCTTGACCCTTGTCGCCACAGACACCAACCCTTTGCCCCGCTAAGCCGGCACCGGAAATGCCTTGACCATCTCTAGCACCTCGTCGCGCACCGATTCCTGTAGCGCCGTTTCTTTGGGCTCGCGAGCAATCGATGCTATCCATCTGCCGATCTGTTCAAACTGGCCCTGCTTCATCCCCCTCGTCGTCGCAGCAGGAGTACCCAGCCGGATACCGCTCGTGACCATTGCCTTCCGCGTGTCGAAAGGGATCATGTTCTTGTTGCAATGGATTGAAGCATTGTCGAGAGCTGTCTCGACCACCTTGCCGTTGATCTCCTCGTCGTCCAAACTGCTCAGGTCGACCAGCAGCAGGTGATTGTCAGTCCCCCCGGAAACGCTCCGCAGTCCTTCAACCCGTAGCGCGTCGCTCAGCGCCTGCGCGTTGTCCAGAATCTGCTGCTGATACGACTTGAACGCCTCCGTCTGCGCCAGCTTGAATCCGACTGCCTTCGCAGCGATGATATGCATGAGCGGCCCGCCCTGGATTCCTGGAAATACTGCGCGGTCGATCGCCCTTGCATGTTCCTTCCTGCAAAGAATCAGACCCCCGCGGGGCCCGCGCAGCGTCTTGTGCGTTGTGGTCGTGACGACGTCGCAGAACGGCACCGGATCGGGATGCAGTCCAGCAGCAACCAGACCCGCAACATGGGCCATGTCCATCATCAGCAGACAACCGGCCTCGTCGGCAATTTCTCGCAACGCCTCAAAATCGAAATGGCGCGGGTACGCGCTCGCCCCGACCAGAAGCAGCTTTGGACGCACTTCCAGTGCCGCCTCCCGTATAACATCGTAATCGAGTTGCTCAGTATCGGGATCGAGCCCGTAGTGGACGAAGTTGTAGTAATGTCCGGAGCTGTTCAGATGAAACCCATGGCTCAAGTGCCCGCCGTGGTCCAGTTTCATCGCCAGCACAGTGTCGCCCGGCTTCAACAACCCCATATAGACTGCCGCGTTGGCCTGCGCGCCCGAATGCGGTTGTACATTGGCATGTTCAGCGCCAAAAAGCGCCAGCGCACGTTCGATGGCAACCTTCTCGGCCACGTCAACGTACTGGCATCCCCCATAGTAACGGCGCCCCGGATAGCCCTCCGCATACTTATTCGTCAGCACGCTGCCGGCCGCCGCCAGCACCTCGGGAAAGACGTAATTCTCGCTGGCAATCAGTTCTATCCCGTTTGTCTGCCGCCTCCGTTCTGACTCTATCGCCGCGTAGATTTCAGGATCCCGCTCCCGAAGCAGCTCACGTGGATCAGGTTGGTCGGTCCAGGCGTAAGGGGTTGAATCAGTTGCCTGCAATTCTGATATCATTTCGTTCATTCGGGTCCACTCCAGTCTCTGCACATTCGCATGGCGCGCGTCAAATGGCCAGGCCGCGCCAGCAGTAAACATTAGCACGCAGCACGTGATTCGTCAATTTCGGCAAGATAATCGGGACATCAATTCCTCGCGCTACAACTGTATATTTGGCTATATACAAGTCACTTCGGCAGGCCAGCTACACTGTTTGACCGTGTTGAAAAGCCGTGTGTTAAAATTGTCAAGCCGAAAAATAGGCTTTCTCCTGCCTGGGGAAAGGTGCCCGTACGGAGCTGCCAAATGGCGCGCCCGTACCAGCCCAGGAACTCATCTCCGACATGAGCGCGTTACACCGGATCAACCGCAGAAGAGTGAGATGCACAACCCCGGTCTTGGGGCAGAGAAACGCAATGGGCTCCACTGCCGGTCTGGGCAGCCAGCGCGAGCCGCTGCGCATTCTGGCTATCCTTCTTCTACTGGGCCTGATACTGTTTCTCATAGCTGCCTGTCGACAACACGAGTATGCCGGCACAGTCTTCCAAGAGGCCAACCTGGCCGCGCCAATTCGCGGTCAGAACTATGACGGCGCCCCCTTCGAACTCGCTGAACTGATTGGCGACCCCGTCCTGCTCTTCTTCGGCTACACATTCTGTCCCGATATCTGTCCCCTGACCATGCTCGAACTAACCGCCGCCAAAGAGACGTTGGAAAAGGATGTACCCGCTCTGGGCTCTGACCTCAAGGTCGTATTCGTCTCTGTCGACCCCCAACGCGACAGCCTCGCACGACTTGAGCCATACATTCTCGCCTTCGATCCCAGGTTCTACGCAGTCCGCGTACCCGAAACCGAATTGGAGGCCGTCAAACAGGGCTACGGCCTGTACACCGGCGCCGCCGAAGGCCACAGCCTTGACGACGAATACTATCTCCTCGACCATACTTCGCGAATCTTCCTTATCGACAGAGAAGGGAACTGGCGGGCACTGTTCAGCGCCGACGTGACCTCAGAAGCGTTGGCCGCAGATCTGAAGGAGTTGCTGCGATAGTCGCTTCCGCAGCCATCCTGAACGCAGGAGGTCTGTATCACCCGTGCGTACATTCATCGCTTTAGAGATTCCCCACGCTGTAAAGCAGCAACTGCAAGCGCTGCAAGATCGCCTGAAAGAGCTCCCGTCGCTGCGCGAACAGCCGTCCTTACTGCGCTGGACCAACACCCAAAACCTGCACCTCACGCTGCGGTTCCTGGGCGAAACCGAAGAATCCCGGCGCCATCTGCTGCAGAATGGACTGACGGCCATCGCGGCCAGACACGACCCCTTTTCGCTGTCACCTTCCGGGCTCGGCTGTTTCCGCTCTTGGTCAAATCTGCGCGTTCTTTGGGTGGGAATTCAAGGTGATGCGGAGGCCCTTATTGCGCTGCAAGCTGACCTGGAATCCTTAGCCCGGCAAGTAGGATTCCCGCCGGAACGGAACCGTTTCTCGCCCCACATAACCCTGGCGCGTACTGCACGCAATGCCGCCCGCCCCGCACTACGCGTGGCATCTGAGCAACTGCGCCGCGCCGCAGAAGAGGGTGAGTCTCAGATCTGGACCGACTGGAGAGTAAGCGAACTGCACTTCATTCGCAGCGTTCTGGGCCCGGGTGGCGCCCAGTACTTCAACCTGGCAACCTGTGCACTGTCCAACGACGCCTGAAATGCCTACCGAAAACGAGGTTCCTCCGCCGGTACTTCCGACGCAGGCCGCGCCGCCATCTCCTGCGAAAACGAACTATCCCTCCGCCCGGCTCCCGTGCCTTCGGGCCAGTGCTGCTGCCTGCCTTGAGCTGGAACCTGCTCTCTGACATTCTCGTCGCTCTGCACAGCCCTTCCGAAACCGTAGAATAGCAGGCCCAACGGCACACAAATGATGCTGCCGCTGACAAATCCCCAAAGTCCCAGTGCCGCGATGCCAATGATCTGCGCCTGGAACTGGCCGAGAAAACTGCTCCGATACCCCGCGGCGGCCAGAAGACCCGTAACGCCCTGACCTTCAACGCCCAGATAGGAGCCAACGCCCACCTGCTGCCAACCGGCCCCCGCAGCACCGTCCGCAAAGACGCCCACACACACCAGCCCGATTGCCGCCGGTATCCCCGCAGTAGCAAAGATGCCGGCGCCGTCTTCAAGGCGGAATACTCTGTGCAGCGCGTATGTCACAAACGGAACACTGCCCCCTGCCAAAAGCCCTGTCAGCAGCGCGCCCGCATGTCCGGGAAACGGCCCCGCTGCCAGTCCCGCGATGACCCCCGCCACCAGACCTCGTGCGCTCATCCCCGGATCGCTGGTACCGGTCACAAACCAGGTGTAGAGCAGGGGAACTGTCACGCCGCCGGTAGCGTAAAGCAGTCCGTTGACCGCCGTTCGCATCGCCGAATATGGGGTCGTACCCGGCTGCTGAACCGGGCTTGCCCACACCCAGGCCAAAACGCCCGCCATCACAAATAAAGAACCCACGACTGCGAGCAGAGGCAAATGAACGGTAGGAAGTTCAGAGTTGGCCGCCTGCCCCCGGGCGGTCCGCCGCGGAGGCCAAACAAGAAGGGCGGCAAGAGAAGCTGAAGCCGATACCAGAAAGACAGTGCCCCCGCCTCCGAAATCGACCAACCCGTGTCCCAGACCCGCGTTGTTCCCCAGCGCAGCCAGCCACCCTCCGCCCTGAACCCAGTTTCCAGCCAGCGGATAAACCAGCGCACCCACAACCAACGCGATGATTAGCGTTGCAAGCGCCGGGGCGCGCCCTCTTAGAGCCAGTACCGGCAACAGCGCTGCTGTCATGGACCAGGGCACGTGCGCCAGAAACAGGCCCATCGCCGCCGGTGTCGCCGCAGCGCCGGTCAGGAACCACCCATCCAGCCCCGCCGCAATCCAGCCTACGCCCCAACCCTCGGGAAGCGGGCTCCATCCCCTCAGCAGGCCGGATAGCTCAGGGTGATCGGTATACACAAAACCGACACTCCCGAACTGAAATGCAAAGCCAGCCGCCCAATACCCCAACCCCGCCAGACAAAAGGCCGCCATGCCTCCCAATGCGGCATCCCACACTCTCTGCGCCCTCATTCCGCACGCTGCAACCAGAACGATACCGGCCGGCAGGAGGAAGGCCAACCCCGCAGCGGTCAGATTCCAATAATATGAACTGTCCATAGAAACACAGTACCTACGAGGGGCCAATGAATAGGGCAACGCACGACCAATAACGCAAGCGACGTGCTCGACTCGTCAACTGCAGCCCTAACCGCACGGAACCGTAGCGCCACCCTTGATCGTTCATTCTAGAATATCAGACAAACGGTAACCCAACAAAGCATACTGAGAAGACGAACTGAGTGCATCCCCAAATGGGGGTGAACAGTCGCATACCTCTGGAGGCAACCAAGCCACGGTCAGTTCCCATTCCAGTTTCCACCAGAATAAGCGCCGTCTCTGACCCCTAACCCCTGTCCCCTGGCCCCTGCAGTTATGGGCGGTCGGGCCTATTCGGCCCTCCCTTGTGCGGGGGCTCCGCCCCCCCCAACAACATCCGTCGCCGACCGGGTGTCGATATTCGTAACAGGTGCCTAATTGAACGTGTCCAACCAGACCACGTCCCGCCAGTCACATCAAATCCCAGTAGGTGCCGGCCTTGTGCCTGCCCTTTCCCGCCCCAAAACTGGGATGCACCCGACGAACTGCTCGCGCGTTGGTCTTGCTTGTGCCCAGTGTTACAATTGGCTGGTTGCCGGACCACTGTTCAGCTGGGCCGCGAAGGCCTTTCACTAGGAAACCCCACCGTGGAAAGGGAAGCAGTTACCCGCCGCGCAAATCGATATGCCCACAAGGAGCCGCTGCTCCTCAACCTGACTCGAGCCTCGTTCCTGATTCTGGTTCTTTTCGTTCTGTGGGGCGTAGTAATCGTGTCTCGCGCCCACTTGACCGAGCAGTTTTTGGCCGTCGAGCGACAGTCGGATGCTCTGATCGATCCCGATGAAGGAGAGGACGCGCTGACTCCGGAGAACATCGAGGCGCAGATACTGGCCTTCACGCTGAGACTCCGCGAAGAGGAACTGCTAATCCCTGCTGGCGACGATCTTCGTCCGCGGGCATTCACAATCAATCCAGGCGAACCTGCCCGCTACATTGCGGCGCGCCTCGCCGCCGCCGGCTTCATCCACGATGCCGACCTCTTTAACCTCTACCTGCGAGTGGAAAAACTGGATAGAGAAATTGAAGCCGGCAACTTCATGCTGGCCGACTCCATGACCGTACCCGAGATCGCCCGCGAGCTGCAGCAGGCCCGCTTCGAGGAAGTCCTGGTAACCATTCCTGAAGGCTTCCGGGCTGAGGAGATCGCCGAGCGCTTGGCCCAGAACTTCGTCATCGACGGCGAGCGGTTTCTGACAGCCGTTCGCCAGCCCCAGAGCCTTGGACTGTTGGATAACTACGATTTCCTCAGCAATCTTCCTCCCGGCGCTTCCCTGGAAGGCTATCTGTTCCCCGACACCTACCGTTTTCCCGTCAACGCAACTGGCCCGGAGATTGTCCTGGCATCCATGTTGGACAACTTTGAAAGCCGGGTCGGCGCCGCCGGTCTCAGTGGGGGCAGCAGCGGCATGAGCGGCCACGAACTGATCACGCTGGCATCAATCGTCGAAAGGGAGGCCGTACAGGATGACGAGCGCCCGTTGATCGCCAGCGTCTATATCAATCGACTCAACAATGAATGTCGCGATGTCGGCGGAACTTACCTCCAGGCCGACCCAACTGTCCAGTACGCCAAAGGCACGACTGGCAACTGGTGGTGGAAGCCCCAGACGATCGAGGAATACGCCCAGGTCGAAAGCCTCTACAACACCTATCTGCACGCAGGACTACCACCCGGTCCTATCGCCAGCCCGGGCCTGCGAGCTATCGAGGCGACCAGCAATCCAACGCAGACATCCTACTGTTTCTTCCTTGCCACCGGTGACGAAGGCCGCCACGTCTTCGCCCAAACGCTCGCTGAGCACAACCGGAATTTCGCAAACTACGGCTATCAGCCCTAGGCGGGCAGCCTTTTGAAGTATGACGCGATCCGGAGCTGGCTTTGGGCGGGCTCCGGGTGCTACGGTTACGCGAAACATCTGTGGTAGCAAAAATTTCCGCACCGCTAACCGTCTATGGTACGATTGGCCGCGCCCTATCCTTGGCTCGAGTCGTCTTCTGTCTGTCATTTTTCCTGACTCTCCTTTCCTGCAATTCCACGCGGCCTGTTGTGAAGATCGGTCTGTTGGCTCCCTTTGAAGGACTCCATCGAGAGAGTGGATACGAAGCTCTTTCCGCCATGCGCATGGCACTGGCAGACTATCCCCTTGAGCACTTCGACGCGCTTCCCCTCGCGCTGGATACCTCCGCCGACCCGGCCCAAGCCCGCCGCGCAGCCGCTAAAATGCTCCGCGACGAAACGGTGGTGGCCGTAATTGGGCCTCTGCAAGCGCGTCAGGTCTCTGCTGTGGCAGAAGTCATCACCGCTTCAGATTTGGCATGGCAGCCTCCGGCAAGGCCGGCCTCAAGCGAAGCGGCGCAAACTCTGATCGTGACAACTATCTCTGAAATGTCTGGGACAAATATTGCTGTTGCCGGCCTCGACTTCGGTTGGCCTCAGAACTCCGCCGCACAGTGGTCTTCGAAGACCGGCAAGTCGGTCACCCTGGTCGACTCCCCCACCGACGCAGCGGCAGCCGACGCTTTGCTCTGGCTTGGCGGTCCTGCCGAGGGCGCGGCGTTTCTGGGCGATCTGCGAACGCAGAGCCCTGCAGTGCCTTTCTGGACAACGGCCGTAGCCGGCGATCCGGTCTTTCTTTCTCTGCTATTGGAAAGGCTCGACGGAACGCCCCCCGGACCCATCTATTGGGTAATCGCCCTGGGGGAAAGTGCAGAACAGTACACAAACTGGTCAGCCGAGCATGCGGACGCACCGCCTACGGCCTTCGCCGTCTACCTCGCCACGCGGCGCGCCCTGCAGAAGTTCGCCGGCGATGACCCCCCTTCGAACAAACGCGAACTGGCACTCTTTTCTCTTGACCTCGAGGGGAAGAGCGAACTGATGGAAATCCTACCGCTTCCTTGACACGGAACCGGCATGTGTGGCAGTCAGACTTGGTTAGGCCGCACTGCATCTAACGCAGAATTTCGAATGCGCCTTCTCTTCATCTCCTGGGAGTACCCCCCCAACGTAGTAGGTGGGATAGGAAGACACGTTTCGGAGCTTGTTCGGGCATTCATCGCCCTTACAGACGAAACAACGCCTCCCTTCCACCTGGACCTTCTGACGCCCCGCACCGGTAACGCGCCCCACCTGGAAGAACTGTCGGAGTCGATAACCGTCCATCGGGTGGAAACCCCCTCGGTAAACCCCCTGGACCTCTTTAACAGCGTCGTCGACAACAACCGGTACCTGGTGTCAAAGGCAATGGAGCTGCACGACAACAACCCATACTCGCTGATCCACGTCCACGACTGGTTGACAGCCTCAGCCGGTATCGAACTGAAGCACGCCTGGCGGATTCCCCTCGTTACCACCATCCATGCCACTGAAAGAGGAAGACACCAATCACACTTGCCCAGCGAAACAAGCCGCAATATCAACCAGTTGGAGTGGCAAGTTTGCTTCGAATCCTGGCGGCTCATCGTCTGCAGCTCCTACATGGCCGGCGAACTGCGCAGATTCTTCGATGTGCCGCTGGACAAAGTAACCCTCATCCCCAACGGCGTTGACGTCACCCCATTTCAGGCCTGCCCGGAAAAGCGAGTTCGCGAGCTGAAAGCCAGATTCGCCCCCAACGGCGAAAAACTACTGTTTTACATCGGTCGCATCACACCAGAGAAGGGCGTGCAGGTCCTGTTGCAGGCGCTTCCCTTCATTCGCGAAAAACATCCCGATCTGCGTCTGATTGTAGCCGGCAGAAACAGTGAGCAGTTACAGCCGTTGGTCGATGAATTGGGAATCGGGGAGGCCGTTGAACTCTTGGGGTTTGTCGACAGCGAAACGCGCGACTGCCTCTATCGCAGCGTCGACGCAGCCGTCTTTCCCAGCCTGTACGAGCCCTTCGGTATCGTTGCCCTCGAAGCCATGGCCGCCGGCTGTAGCGTCATCGCCAGCGAAGTCGGCGGACTGGCAGAGGTCGTCGACCACCGCCGCACAGGTCTCACCGTGCGTGTCAATGATACGCAAAGCATAGCCTGGGCAGTTGATCAGCTACTCACCGATCCCCTCCAGGCTCAGGCCATGCGTGCTCGTGCTCTACAGGAGGTCACACGCTCTTACAACTGGCTCACCATCGCCGCCTCGACCCTGAACATGTACAGGGCTGTAGTGGCCCAAAGGCAAGGCGTCAACTGGTGATCCGGTCCAGTACGATCGACCGCTCCGGCCGGTTTTGTACCGAATCAGAAAAACTGTAGGCGTCCAGAACACGTTCCGCCGCAAGACCGGCCGCATCCTCGTCAGCCGCGTGCACTGTACACAGTCTGTCCCCATCCTTAACCCTGTCACCCACCTTCGACGTCAGCACGATACCGACGCGGTGATCGATTTCGTCGCCCTTACGTTGCCGCCCCCCGCCTAGCGCCACCACGGCAAGACCGACTGCTCGCGCATCCACACCGCTGACAACCCCGTCCCGCGTCGCCTCTGCTTCTACGGTCACGGGCGCCCTGGCTAGCCTTTCCGGACTCTTGACCGCGGCCGCGTCACCGCCTTGCGCCGCCACAAACCGAACGAACCTGTCAAAGGCTGCCCCGGAGTCAATGGCCTCCTGAACGCTTCGCCTGGCTGCCTCACGTCCCGCCTCGTCGCCCGCCGTCTCCTGCTCTCCTGGAAATTCTGGGTCGCCCAACAGCAGCATCTCCGACGCCACCTCCTGCGTCAGCTGCTGGAAGTCGGGCGGTCCTCCTCCCTGGAGCGTATCAATAGCCTCCCGGACCTCAAGAATGTTGCCCACTGCCCTTCCCAGGGGCTGGTCCATCGCTGTAACCAGCGCTGTCACCCGCCGCCCAGCCCCCTTTCCGATCGAAACCATCAGCTCGGCCAACTCCTTTGCCTCCGTCAACGACTCCATGAAGGCCCCTCTCCCGCACTTCACGTCCAGTACGATGGCATCGGCCCCCGCAGCCAGCTTCTTGCTCATGATACTGCCCGCGATGAGAGGCAAACTCGGCACCGTGCCTGTGACATCCCGCAACGCATACAGCTTCTGGTCTGCCGGCGCCAGTGTGGCCGTCTGGGCCGCCACCACCAGTCCCACCTCCCTCAGCTGGCGGCGAAACTGCGCCGTACTCAGCCCGGCGCTCCAGCCGGGAATGCCCTCCAGCTTGTCGATCGTGCCTCCCGAAAAACTGAGCCCGCGACCGCTCATCTTGCCTACCGGTAACCCGCACGCCGCTACGATCGGCCCCACCGTCAAGGTAGTCTTGTCGCCGACACCGCCGCTGGAATGTTTGTCCACGATCAGCTTTCCCGACCCCGCCAGTTCGCGCAGATCGAGCGTCTCTCCGCTTCCGGCCATTGCCAGCGTAAGCGCTGTCGACTCTGCAGCCGTCATACCTCGAAAGTAGACAGCCATTGCCCAGGCCGCTATCTGGTATTCGGGGATCGTCTCCTGAACGATGCCCCGCATCAGGAATTCCAACTCGTCGGCGCTGTGCTCGCCGCCGTCACGCTTCTTGGTGATCAAGTCGACTGCGTTCATCATGAATTTCTTTGGCGCCTTGCTCGTTGGTGGTAAACTTGCACAATGCTGCGACAGGGGTCGCCCATGCCGGATTTTCTCCTGCGCAGCGCGAGCCGGGTCCATTGCGGCCGCCCCGTATCGACCCCCGGACCGTCCCTTGCTGAACAGCGTTTCATTATCCAACCAGAGTGAAAAATGGGCAAGACAGTTACAGTGGTAGGAGGTGGACTGGCCGGCACCGAAGCGGCCTGGCAGTTGGCGCAACGGGGATTCTCCGTCCGTCTCTATGAAATGCGTCCCGTGCGGCAAACACCCGCCCACGTCACCGACCGTCTGGCTGAGCTGGTCTGCTCGAACTCTATGGGCAGCACGCTACCCGACCGCGCTCTCGGCATTCTCAAGAACGAAATGCTGCATCTGGGCAGCTTCGTGATCCGCACAGCCTTCAAACACGCCCTGCCGGCCGGACAGGCCCTCGCCGTCGGCCGCGATGAGTTCGCCGACGAGATCACCGGCCGCATCGCCGCCCACCCGCGCATCGAACTCCTCCGCCAGGAAGTGACCGCCATCCCCGAGGGCCCTACCATTCTTGCCACCGGCCCGCTGACCAGCGACGCCATGACCCGCGCCGTCCAGTCCCTTACCGGCCCCTACCTCTACTTTTACGATGCCATGGCCCCAATCGTCACGTCGGAAAGCATCGACACTACGATCGCCTTTCGCCGCAACCGCTGGGACAAGGCCGGCAGCGAAGGTACCGACGATGGCGACTATCTTAACTGCCCACTCGATCAGACCCAATACGAATCATTTGTCGACGCCCTGCTGGCTGCTCCCAGGCTCGAACTTTCGGGCGCCGACAAGGAACTTGAACGCTACTTCGAAGGCTGCATGCCGATCGAGGCGCTGGCCCAGCGAGGCAAGGACGCCCTTGCCTTCGGACCCATGCGGCCGGTGGGTCTGCATGACCCCAAAACTGGAAAACGCCCTTTCGCCGTCGTTCAACTCCGGCAGGACAATGTCGCCGGCACCCTCTATAACCTTGTCGGTTTCCAGACAAACGTGAAGTGGGGCGCACAAGCTGACATCCTGCGAATGATTCCGGGCCTACAGGACGCCGAGTTCGTGCGACTCGGTCAGATGCACCGCAATACGTTCATAAACAGCCCAACGCTTCTGCGACCCACGCTTCAATCTAAGGATCGAGACGACCTCTTCTTTGCCGGCCAGATTACCGGCACCGAAGGCTATGTCGGCAGCGCGCTGGGAGGCCTCCTCGCCGGGATCAATATGGCGCGCCTATTGACGGACCAGTCCCCACTGCAACTGCCCCGCGCCGCCATGTCCGGTGCCCTCTTCCACTACATCACCCACGCTTCGCCCGACGACTTTCAACCCATGAAGGCAAACATGGGCCTCCTGCCTCCTCTCCCTGAGCGCGTCCGCAACAAGCGTCAACGCTACGCCGCCTACGCCGCCAGGGCGAAACAAGAGCTGGAAAACTGTCTTGTAGAGAAGGGATTCAGTCCGGTTGCCTGCTAAGGAGAAACGTCCCTTAATCAGCTACTAAGCCATAGCCCTTCCGCGATCAATACTGGGGCTGGAGAAGCGACCTCTCTGCCAACTAACCACTAACCACTGACCACTGCAGTTTTGGGCGGTCGGGCCTAGTCGGCCCTCCC
>JAPPKG010000454.1:0-15813 GCA_026914085.1 Caldilineaceae bacterium
GGGGGGCCCATTCCCCCCCCCCGTGGGGGGGGGCCCCCCCCCCCCCAACGCCCCCCCCAAGTCCAGTCCGCGCCGTAGCAGGTGTGTGGTAATACGAAGTTGGCTTCTCGCGGCGGCCGGGCTTCCCCCACATCCCTCGCTTTGGCAGATTCCGAGTATGTGCCAGCGCAGGCAAGCCCGGCGAGGCAACTCCCATACATACCCAACGTTCACCGCGATGACCATCGAGAGCCCGCTACAGAAACACTGAAGGCACTTTCCGCCCGGACAGACCGCACACTTTATACACACGGAACGTGGCTTAGTAGTTACAGTTCTGGTAGAAATTGAGTTCGTTCCCACAGAAAGGAATACTGGCTCGTGATTAAATTCACGCCATGCGACGACACGAGGAGGACTCGCTTACCGTAATAGTCTTCGCAGAAGACTCGCTGAGCAGGCACGGCCTGGCGGCCATTCTTGATCTGGATCAGGCCATCGTCGCGGTCCTGGTCGAGACCCCGGCCCAACTGACCAAGGAAGAAACGGGGAACGCCGACGTCCTGGTCTGGGATATGGGCTGGGACTTCTCGGCTCATGATTCAACTGAGGTCTGGGAGACAGTAACCGATCTGGTCGAGGACGGACTGCCGGTCATCGCCATGCTACCCGACGACGACTCTCCTGGGACCGCGCGTCAAATGGGCGTTGCAGGAATTCTACCTCGTGGTGTCAAGGCGCGTCAGCTGCACGCCGCCCTCTACTCTGTCGCCGAAGGTCTTTCAGTTACAGACCCCTCCCTTGCTTCTCCTCTGTGGATGTCGTCGGCGCCTTCCCAACAGTCCATCCCCGAACCACTCACACCCAGAGAACTGGAAGTGCTGTCCCTGCTGGCTGAAGGTCTGACCAACCGGGCCATCGGTCTGCAACTGGGCATCAGCGAGAACACCGCCAAATTCCACGTGCAAGCGGTCCTCACTAAGTTAGACGTCAGCAGCCGCACCGAAGCTGTCGTCCTCGCCACCAGGCTGGGGCTTCTCACCCTCTGACCCCCGCGACCGCTCAGACCGACGCTGGCGCACAGCCTGAAACAGGCAAGCAGCGCTTGGTGCCTCCTTCCCACCCGAACTGACGGGATAATCCAGTCAGATCTGCGGATGAAGTGAAGGTGACTCCGCGCTATCATTGAGAACGTACGATTTACTAACTGTTGATGGCGCTTCGCCTCTCAGAAGAAGGATTCTAATGGAGAACAAATATGACTACAGAGTTTAGGGCAATGGCTGATGCAATGGCGGCCGTAGTCGAATCTGCTGAGCAGAGTGTGGTGCAGGTAAACGGCCGCCGCCGGATTCCCGCAAGTGGACTCGTCTGGTCAGCTGAAGGCGTTATCGTTACCGCTAACCACGTTGTCAGGACTGAAAGCGTGAAAATCGTCCTGCCCTACGGCGACCGACTGAATGCTACCCTGATTGGACGCGATTCTGCCATTGATCTGGCGGTGTTACGCATCGACCGCGACGGCCTTGCAGCCTCCCCATGGTCACCCGAAGACGAGTCGCGCGTAGGCGCCATGGTGTTCGCCCTAGGCCGGCCGGGCTCAACTATCCAGGCTTCCATGGGCATTCTCAGCGCCCTGGGTGAGGACTGGCGCCTACACGGCGGCGCTCGAATCAGCCATTACGTGCGCGCCGACCTTGTCATGTACCCAGGCTTTTCCGGCGGCCCTATCGTCGACGCAGATGGGCGCGTCGTCGGCCTGGCGACATCTGCCCTGAGTCGGGATGGCGGCATAGCTCTGACCCGCACAACCGTCGAGCCAGCGGTGGAAGCCATTCTGAAACATGGCTCGGTACGTAGAGGCTACCTGGGCGTGGGCGTGCAGACCGTTCAATTACCCCCTGCACTGAGAAGTGAACTGGGTCAGGAGACGGGAGTACTTTTCAACTCCGTTACCCCTGACAGCCCTGCCGAACGGGGAGGCCTGGTCGTGGGTGATATTCTCGTCAACCTTAAAAACAAAAAAATCCTCACGCCTGAGGATTTGGCAGCTGCTCTGCGAAGCGACTTGACAGGCAAAAAGACGACTCTGCACATCATTCGAGGCGGCGCGCCGCACAATGTATCGGTCGAGATTGAAGTAAGAGAGGAGCGGAACCAGTAAAGGAGGACGTTTGTCGTGCAGTAGCCAGCTCTCTCTCGCAGCTTCGTCGCGGTTAGGGCTGGCAATTCTGCAGCTCTCGCGATTTCTGGCGGAGAGACCTACGCGTCTCTTAGACCGATCGGAGCCGGCAAGACGTCAGCAGTTAATGGGCTGGCGTCCGTTCTACAATCTGCCAGCGGATCCGGCAGGCAATCGATCATGATGTTCTCTCAGAGCCAAATCACCGTCAGATCAAGGATCCTTGCCGCGCTCTTGAAAGCGATTCATGGCGACAATCATACAGGCAATGACCAGGCCGTACCCGCTCTGTGTGCCGGCGGGATTCATTTGGTTCGGCGCAGCAATTGTAAAAGCGCGACCTCACCCTGAGAAAGAGTCAGCCGCCGAACCTCCGAAATTGCCCGGAACTCGGCGCCCACCTCGAATCCGTCTACTTCCATAGCCTCCGGGAAATAGTCCTCAGCCTCCGCCCTGTAAAGCATCTGAAGAAATTCCGGATAGGGGTAACGGTGGCCTGCCGGCTTTGGTGTGTGGATATGGAAGTGAAACAGGCCAATGAGCTCTGGTTCCCCCTGAACACTCCAGCCTGTCTCCTCCAACAGTTCCCGCCTCAAGGCTTCTAGCAGCCCTTCACCAACAACCAGACGTCCCCCGGGCACGATATGCTCCCCGTCAGGATCTCGCATTACCATGACCTGCGGGCCTCGCATCAGAATAGCCCTGACGGACGTTACAAGGCTCAACGGCGGTGAATCCGACGGGGTCAGCGCGTAGGTAGTTCGAGTCTGTACGAGCTCCCTGCCTCCACCCGACCAGTCCAGGCGTTCCTCAGCCAACTGCGTTCTCCCTCGAAGGAACGCCTTCAACTTCTGGTCGACTGTTTTGCTCTTTGAGGGTAGGCTTCTCCAGGTCATGGAGAATCTTCACGCCCCGCCATGTGCCGGAATACGGCGCTTGTCAGCCTCGCATCGTCCACTGCTCTGTGACTGTTGGGCAAGGGGATGCCGCACTGCTGACCCGCGCGCTGCAGGCTCTGCCATTTTATTTTGCCGACACCTACAAGTTCACTATAGTATCGGGCGTACATCTTCATCACGCAGAAGGCCCTCCCGCCCATATCCTCCCATGGCAGATCACGCTGCTCATGCGACTGCCGCATCATGCGAAGATCAAAATCGGCATTGAATGTGCCCACTCGTCGGTCGGCAAAGAGACGCTTCACCTCTGGCCAGATCTCCGGCCACGTTGGGGCGTCCAGCACCATTTCGTTGGTGATACCATGTACCGATGTAGCGTCGGCAGGTATGCGTCGCTTCGGACGCACCAGACTATCGAGCACTGTCTGGCCGGTCGCATCCACAACACCGATCTCGACGATCTCAGCGAATCTGTCCAGACCCGTTGTCTCAGTGTCGAAAAAGAGGGGCTCACTAAGGAGAATTCTGCGTGCACTCAGGACAGTTTTTTGACTCATTTGTCATCTGAGAGTTAGGTGCCTTCTTAGGAAAAATGTCGAACGGTATATTCCTCTGCGCTCAGTTGGGCAGGAAGCAAGTATCTCTCTTTCTTCAATCACAACAGTATAGGCTCGGCCCGCCTCGCCGACTCATAGGCGGCCAGCGCAACTTCCAATGCTCGCAGCCCGTCCTCGCCGCTTACAGAAGGCTCCCGGTCCTTGCAGATCATGTCAACAAAATCAGCCACCAGTCCCTCGTCGCCGCTGCTGCCCCAATTCACCCAGAAAGTCTTGCCCTCTTCCTCCGAACTCACCTGCAAGTTCTGTTCGAAAGCGTCGACACTGATCAATCCATTCTCCCCGAGGACATCCAGCTTCACGTCCCCCCAGGTCGGGTAGCTCTCCGGCCGCGACCAGCTCGTGTCCAGTGTTCCGAAGACGCCATTCTTCAGCTGGAAACTCAGCAGTCCTGCATCGTCAATGCCAAGACCTGGATGCAGCAGTTCATGACCGACCTCGGCGTAGACCTCCTCAACCTCCGTGTCCCAGAACCAGCGCAGCAGGTCGACTACATGCACTGTGTGATCAATCACCGCGCCGCCGCCAGCCAGTTTGTGGTCAACAAACCAACTGCCGGGCATCGAGCCATGATTGGTACTCTTGACGCTGTAGATTTCACCCAGAACGCCCGCATCTAGCTGCTGTTTCAACTCCATCACCGGCGGGGCGAAACGCATCGGAAAGGCGATCTGCAGTTTCGTACCCGCCTCTCGACAGCGCTCAATCATCTCCAACCCATCTTCGACCGTCGTGGCAATAGGCTTTTCGCAAAGGATACCGTCAACACGACCGGCAGACTGCAGAACCAGTGGCGCATGCAGCGCATTTTCTGAACAGATGATCACCCCGTCCAACTCATGGTCCAACAAACCCTCTACCCGCCTGAAATAGGGCACGTCATACTGGGCGGCAAATCGGCCTCCCCGGTCATAGTCATCGTCGTAGATTCCTGCAATAGCTACGCCCTCCATCTGAGAAAGGAAGTGAACGTAGCTGACCGCATGCATGTGGGCAAAGCTGAGCATGCCGATTCGAATGTCTGACATCTAATGGTTTTCCTCTTGCTCTGGATTGGACTATATCGCTGCGGCAGTAGATCCAGAACCGTATCGACCTGCAATCTGTTGCAACACGCAAACGGAATCGGACCCACTGCAAAGACCACTGATTGAACTGTGCTACCTGATATACTGAGGTTTTCCTGACTGCAGGCTGTCGATTGCAGCCTGTGCGATTCTCACCGCCATCATCCCGTCATGGGGTGTAACCAGGAACGGCTCTTTCGCCTCGGCGCAACGCACAAAGTGTGCCAGCTCTGCATAGTAAGGGTCATGTTGGGGCGCCGTCGGTGAACTTCCTGACGACGCCAGGCTACCGTCCTCCTGCTCCAGGGCCACTTCCACCGGCGCCTGCGCCCGCGAATCCCACTCAATGATCCCGCCTGTGCCAGCAATTTCAATACGAGTCGAGAAGTGCCCGCGAGGGTAAGACCAGCTTCCCTCAATGTGGCCGACTGCCCCGTTTGCGAAGCGCAGCGTAATCAGCGCGTGGTCCTTCGGCTCTTTTCCCGCGTACATCATTCCCCGCGCGAAGACACGATCGACTTCTCCGAAACACCAGCGCTGGTAGTCGATGTCGTGAATACAGAGGTCCAATAGTACGCCCCCGCTCTGCGCAAAATCGGCGTAGTAGCTGGTTATGGCAAGACCCTTGCGCCAAGCCGACCCCGCGTCCGGGAAACTTCCGCTGCGTACAGTGCGTATAACTCCGGGCGCGCCAATCGCCCCGCTGTCCAGCACCTGCTTGGCTTTAGCAAACTGAGGGAAAAATCGGACCACCATCGCAACAAAGAGCGGCGTTCCCGTGCGCTCCGCGACGTCCAGGATCCGAGCACAGTCCATTAAACTGTTTGCAAGCGGTTTCTCGCATACTGTCGGGTGCCCAGCCTCCAACGCCTTCACCACGGGCTCAACGTGGGCCGTACCAGGCGTACACACGTCAACGTAGTCAACGGAATCGAGCAGCTCATGCATACTCCTGAAGACTCTGCCCCCGGATCTCTGTACAGCCGCCCTGGCGGCATCCTTTACAATGTCATAGAAACCGGCCAGCTCAATGCCCGGCATCTGATTCCAGCGGTCAGCGTGCGTTCTGGATATCCCACCCGCTCCGACAATCCCGACACGTTTCATAGATTTCTCTCTTCTTGGATTCCCTGCAAATGGTACCGGTTACTCATTCCATCCAATCGGAAATGACGATAAATGCTGATTCACTCTATCAGGCAATTTCCAGCATTCTACTTGCATAGTCCTTACCCGCAGTGGGAGACGGCAATGGCTTGCCTTCCTCCGTATAGAGTTCAATTGTCTCCTCTACGATGCGGCAAAGTTCAGCGACAACCGCCTCTTCGTCTTCGCCATGGCATCCCCCATAGAATAGTCCGGGACAACTGCCGACGTAGCAGTTGTCTTCTTCTGACCATTCCACGATCTTGGCGTAGAGGGTGCTGGTCTTCACTTTCCCCTCACCTTCATATCACGGCTCTGCACTCTAGCCGAGACCGAAGTGGTCATCAATCTCGCGCTGGTAACCAGACACCTCACCGGACAGCAACTCCTCCATCGAGACGGTCCGCCCCAGTTGGGACGATTCGATCATCCCAAATGCGGCCGCCAAGTCCCGCAGGCCCTCCTCACCGTCCGTCTCAGGCTGGCCCCCCCGGCCGATGGCCTCCAGCCAGTCGTACTGCTGGATGGCGAAAGGGTCTGTAAGGCGCGTTTCGTTCGCCCCCACCAGCGGAAACTGGACGTCCAGAAGCTCCGGGTCTGCTTCGGCCCAGAACGCCTCTTGTAGGTTGCGGCGACTGCCATCGTCAAGAATAATCTCACCGCCCTTGATGCACCCTTCGCTGCCATAGAAGACCGGCGCCCCCGGGATCGGCGTCTCCTCGCCGTGGCCGCCCCAGGACCACATTAACTGCGCCAGCGCACCGCCTTCGCAAGTGACCGTCGCAAGGTAGGTGTCGTCCACGTTGGCCTCAACGCTTGGTCCGGCCGCCGGGTCACCGTGCAAGTAGCGTACAGGTTCAAACGTGCGCACAGTCCCGCTGACTGCAGCCACCTCGCCGCAGGTGTAACGGACCATGTGCATCACGTGTACCCCAATGTCGATCGCGCCACCGCCCGCGCCCTCGAGCTTGCGGTGACGCCAGGGCGTTTCACCCACGATCTTGTCCGGGGACCAGAGCCCGCCTATCCCGCCAAACAGCGCCAGCTGAAGGTTGCCGATCATCCCATTACAAATGGCCCAGGCCGCCGCCCGCGTACCCCCTGACTGGCGCACGTTCTCGAACAGTCCCAGTGTCAAGCCTTTAGCCTTGGCGCCGTCTACCAGCAACCGCCCCGCCGCCACCGATATTGCCAGCGGCTTCTGCACGAGCAGATGCAGGCCGGCATCGAAGGCGGCCGCGCCAATCTGGTGATGCATCGACAGCGTGGTGAAGTCGTTGACCGCATCCACCACACCCGCCGCTATCATTTCCCTGTAGTCGGTAAAGACCGCAACGTCGGTATCCGGCTGGAACTCATCCAGATAGATGTGGGGCGCCGCCAGCGGGTCCCCCGTCTCCGGCGCCAGCACCGCCGCCCGCGGTGTCGGCCCTTCGCCGCGCTTGCGGAACATGAGCGCATCTTCCTCGTTTCGGGCACACAGCGCCGTGATGCGAAAACCGTCATAGCCGGCCTCTCGCAACAGCCGGTAACCTTGCAGATGTGCGTTGAGGATGCGGCCGCATCCGACAATGCCGATTCGGACCATGTGATGAGTCTCCGCTCAACTGTGGGCGTCTCTGGAAAGTGAACACGCGTGCGCGCAAGCCCCTCCCCCCTCGGGGAAGTCACTTCCGCCGGATAGTTTCCATTCTGGCCACCTAACTCTTCGGGTAAACCTGTGGAAAGTGCTCTCCGCGCAGCTGTTCACCGTCATCCACTTCGACAAACGCTTTCATCACGTGCTCGCCGCTGGCAACAAAAAATGTCTCGTTTGTCATGTAGTGCAGTGCGATGGCGCGGCGGGGACGGTCGCTGTTGTTGTCGTGGGAGCCGTGCCATGTAAGCGCGTGATGGAAGTGCACCTCCCCCTTCTTCACCCGGCAGCTCGCCACGCGCAGCGCCTGTCCTTCGTACTCCGTTGGCATCTCCTGAATATCCTCCAGCTGATTCAGGTATTCGATCTTGTTGCCCCATTTGTGCGAACCACGCACCATCGACATACAACCGTTCGATTCATCGGCGTCGTCCAGCGCCACCCAGGCCGTCACCTCCGTCATCGGCCGGATGATCGGCCATAGCGGCGCGTCCTGGTGCCAGTGTGTCGTTCCCCCAGTCTGCGGCGGCTTATACTGGATCTGATCGTGCCAGATTCGCAGCTCGCTGGCCCCCGTCAACTGGGCAATCCCGGTCGTGATCTCTTCACGGCTCATCAGCTCACGGAAAGGCTCGCTCGCCTCCCAGATATTGACGATCTGCCACACCGCCTTGCTGTCGTCACGGCTCATGTTGCGCAAGAGTACGGGCTGGGCAACGTCGTCGCGCTCCCGGTCGTCGATGACTCGCATCACTTCGGCGCGCAGCGTCTCCACTTCGTCGTCGCTAAGCACCTGGCCGCCGTTCAGAAACCCGTCGGCTTGAAACTGCTCAATCTGTTCTGTCGTGAGCATAGAGCACTCCTCATTGAAAACTGTAACTATGAGATGGGACTGACCATCCCATTCCAAGGGCGAATTGCTGAAATGTCAGCGCAGCTCAACGCGCCCCGCACGCCTGCAGACAGGCCTGCATATGACCCCGGCTCTCAGCAGCGATTACACAGCACTGCTCCAAACTATACTCCCTCGCGCCGATTACCTCCAGATTCAGTGGTCCCGTGTATCCATTCTCGTGAAGCACGCGCACGTACCCCACCAGGTCAATGTCCCCGCGCCCGTTCGCCTGCAATTCCGGCTTTCCTGGTCCATGCTGCCGCCCCTTGCAGTCGCGTATATGCACGTGCTTGACACGGCTGATCACCGCGGCAATCGCCTCAACCGGGTTCTCGTTGGCACGGTATATGTGCGACGGGTCCATGTCGATTCCGAAGTTAGGCGAGTTGATCGCTTCCATCGCCCGCAGAGTGGTGGGCGTATCGAAAATACTGGCCCCCACGTGCGCCTTTACGCACAGTGTAACCCCGTACTTCTCCGCCATCTGCGTGAGTTCGCCCAGCTCGTCAATGGTCTGTACCAGGCTTTCCTCGTTGCCGCTCTCACCACCCGGCCCGCAGTTTACGATCGGGATACCGCATTCCACGGCCGCCTGCATCGCCTTATCCATCAGTTCCCGGTCCCGACTGGGTTGCTCCATCGCAAGCAGTTCCAGTTCGTAGGTCTGGGCCAGCTGTCTTATCTCCGGCGCCAGCTCTTGCCATCGGTCCAAGACCAGGTGCTGGGCCATCGCATCGATGGCGGCCATCTCGATGCCGTCGTATCCGGCCATCGCGATGCAACGGAAGGCGGTCTCCATGTCGTAACCGCCGAACAGGACTGAATTTGCGCCAAGTTTCATCTCTCTCGCTCCATTGTAAGCCGACCGGTCGGGTCAGGCAGTCTGACTTCTGCCGCCCATCCCAATCGTCTGGGCTATGCCTTCTTTCCTGCTTAACTAATCTGCGACCGCCCCCGCTCCAACGCCTCTTGACTGGGCCGCCCAATTCGCAGATTGTCGTATGCCTGCTGCGAACTCGTGAAATAGTCGATGCCCTCAATGTCATGCCACCCCGGCTGGTGATTGATCGGATTGGGCAACCCCGTCGCCGCCTCTCGCCTCCTAACCCAGTCCTCCATCCGCGCCGTGAGCGCCGACACGACTTCCGGCATCTCTTCTGCCAGGTTGCGCCTCTCCCCAGGATCTTCGACCAGATTGTATAGCTCAACCGGCGGCATAAAGTGAAAATCCGGTTCGAGCGCGCGTATCAGCTTCCACTGTGGCGTACGCCAGCCATGTTTGCGCATCCACGCGCACTCCGTGATGTAAAACTCACTCTCGTGCGACGCCACTTCCCCCTCGATCATTGGCAACAAAGGGCGCCCGTCAAACTTGATGCCGGCGTCGATCTCGGCAAGATCGAGTACTGTCGGAACAAGGTCTTTGTGCTGGTTGTAACCGGCAATGCGCCTGCCGCTGGGCAGCCTGGGCGGGTAGCGCAGCATCAAAGGCACGTGCAGCACAGTGTCGTAAAGGCCATGGTGATCGTACCAGTATCCGTGTTCGTCCAGCTCCTCGCCATGGTCCCCGTTGACCGCCACGATGGTCTCGTCGAAGATGCCATTTGCTTCGAGAGCGGTGAAAATCGACTGAATACACGCGTCCATATACGCGATTGCACCGTCATACTGTGCGTTCACGTATTTCCGGTCGCTGACCCCCGGCGGCAACATATCGATGAGCGTATGCTTGAATGGCTCAAACGCGAAGACCGGATCCATTGACCGGTTGTCAGCGTCGCACTCGTCGCCATGATAAAAGATGCGCTCGAACGGCTGCGGCGGCAGGTAAGGCGAATGCGGGTCCATGTGGCGCAGAAAGAGAAAGAACGGCCTGTCGGCTGCCACCAGGCCGTCCAGCGCCGGCAGCGCCAACCCGTTCAGCCGCTGCGCCTTGGGCACCCTTCCATCCGACCAACTGCCCATCTGCGTGAAATTCAGATACTCGTCGAAGCCCCGCGCGCTTGCTCTGCCTGAGAAACCGACCGAGACAGTGTAGTAACCGTGCTCGCGCAGAATCTCCGGCAGAGTCTTCACCTCAGGCCGTAGCGGGCCCTTTGGGCGATGCGCGACCAACTGCGAAGTGAAAATATCCATCCCGGTCAGCATCATGCAATATGCGCTGGTCGTCGGAATGTGGGGACTGAATGTGTTCTCGAAAAGGACGCCTTGCGAGGCAAAACGGTCCAGATGGGGCGTGGTCAGACGGTCGTAGCCATAGCAGCTCAGATGATCGGCCCGCAACGAGTCGATGCCCAGGATTACGATGTTCGGCTTCGCAGTCGCAGCCATCGCGCCTTACCTGCCTCTATTCCTTTTCCTCGACTTCACGCGACTTTGCCTGCAGACGCCGGGCGGCGCTGGCGTCGCCGATGTAGAGCGAGTCGTAGGCCTGCTGTGAGCTGGTAAAAGGGCCGACCCCTTTGAGGCCGTGCCAGTCACCCTGATGGTGGATTGGATTCGGCAACCCCGTTTCCGCTTCCCGTTTGCTCACCCAGGCCTCCAGCCGGGCCGTCAGGGCCGCCGCGACGCCGGGCAGTTCATCGGCGAGATTGCAGTTTTCCAACGGATCTTCGACCAGGTTGTAGAGTTCCACAGGCGGTTTGAAATGAAAATCCGGCTCCAGTGCCAGCATCAGTTTCCACTGCGGCGTGCGCCAACCGTGCTTTCGCATCCACGTGCACTCGGTGATGTAGATTTCGCTCTCGTGCGACGCCACACTGCCCTCGACCATCGGCAGGAGCGATCTCCCGTCGAAGTCGATTCCGGCGTCGATGCCGGCCAGTTCAAGCAACGTGGGCACGAGGTCCTTGTGCTGATTGTAGCCCGAGACGCGGCGGTGGGCCGGCAACTCGGGTGGGTAGCGCAGCATCAATGGAACGTGCAGGACATTGTCATAGATGCCATGGTGATCGAACCAGCACTCATGATCGTAGAGCGTCTCACCGTGGTCCCCGTTGATCGCCACGATCGTCTCGTCGAAGATCCCGTGCTCCTCCAGCGCCGTGAAAATCGACTGGATGGCAGCGTCCATGTAGGCGATTGACCCGTCATATTGGGCGATCACATAGTCCTTGTCAGTGATTCCCGGCGGCAGCCACGATGCAAGGAAATCCCGGAACGGCTTGAATGCCAGCACCGGCTCCATCGAATTGTTGCTGGGGTCGCATTCGTCGCCGTGATAAAACATGCGCTCATACGGTTCTGGCGGAAGGTAGGGCGCGTGGGGGTCCATGTGCCGCAAAAAGAGGAAAAAGGGCTTGTCTTCCGCCACCATGCGGTCGATCGCTGGAATCGCCTGCTCGTTCAATAGCTGTGCCTTGGGAAGACGCCCCTCCTCCCATGAGCCCCAGGCCGTATAGCTCAGATATTCGTCAAAACCGCGACTGCTGGGATTCCCGTCGAACCCGACGCAAATAGTGTGATAGCCCTCCTCGCGCAGGATTTCCGCAAGCGTCTTTACCTCCGGCCGTAGCGGGCCCTGGTGTCGCAGCGCCACGACCTGTGTCGAAAAGACGTCCATGCCGGTCAGCATTGAGGCGTAAGCGCTTGTTGTCGGTATATGCGCGCTGAATGTGTTTTCGAAGAGGACACCCTGAGAGGCGAATCGGTCGAGGTAGGGGCTGGTCAACCGTTCGTAGCCGTAGCAGCTCATGTGATCTGCATGTAACGAGTCGATCCCGAACAGGACGATATTCGGTTTTGTGTTCGATGTCATCGCGCTTTCCTTAGCAGTTAGTGAACTGGCGGGTCACAAAAAGTGGAGCGCTGTAGCCAAAACGGGACAGCGATTTGCCCGGGAATCTCTCTGTAGAGTGGAGGAGGATTCAGCACATTCGGTTCAACCCGATTGCTCAAGGCTCAGACCGGTTGAACCGTACCACAACCGCCTGTTCGCCGCAAGAATCTGCCCCTATATTCCTGTCGGATTCGGATTGAAACGCATATGAGGCGCGTGCCCCCAAACTGCAAGTAGTGTGCGCAATTGCTCTTTGCATGATGTCTGTTTACAATGTAGCCCACACCGCTTCATGCAAAGGCACTTCCCGGGTCCGGTCTGCGAAGCGCCGGACAGGTCTCGCGTGTAAAGGTTACTGGCTTCATGGTCCAAATGTCCCGCGTGCAGCGGCGGCTTATAATCGTTCTTTTCTTGGTCAGCAGCCTGAACAGTGCCGCCATGATCGGCAGTTTCGTTCTCACGCCGATTATCTCCTACTCCCTCAGCGGCAGAGTACAGCTTATAGGCCTTCCCAACGCGCTCTCGATGGTGGGTCGGGCGGGCGCTGGCTATCCGCTTGGCTGGCTGCTGGACAAGGCGGGGCGCCGCATCGGACTCGCTGTTGGCCTTTCTTTTGTGATCGCAGGAATGCTGGTGTCTGCTTCAGCCATCAGCGCGGGCTCGCTTGTATTCTTTCTTGGGGGGGCGATCCTTCTCGGCATGGGCCGCTCCGCGCTGGAACAGACACGCTACGCCGCCGCCGAGATCTTCCCGCTCGCCCAGCAGGCCAAAGTGATCGGTATGATCGTGTTTGCGGGCACGGTCGGGGCAATAGGCGGCCCTCTTCTGGTTGAGCCGTCGGTCGAAGTGGCGAGGGCCCAGGGCTTCCATGAGCACGTGGGCCCCTTCTGGTTCGGTGCGGGGTTGATGGCCCTGGCCCTCATCCTGCTGCTTGTCGCCCTTCGGCCCGATCCCAAAGAGCTGGCTGCACTCCTGGCGCGGCAAGGGGAAGAGTCCAGGTCTGCTGATGGATCGACTGGCGGCTCAGCCAGTGACCGGACTTCCGGTAGCGCCCCGCCCAGGGGGTTGACGCAGGTCTTGGAGCTTCTCAAGCTCCCCGACGTGCAACTGGCCATCGCGGCTATGGCGATCGGGCAGCTGGTCATGACACTGCTGATGGTGGTTACGCCGCTGCACATGAACCGGGCCGACTACAAAGCCGATGCAATTTCCTACGTGCTCATGGCGCATACCTTGGGAATGTTCGGTCTATCTGGGCTCAGCGGATGGCTGGCGGGCCGCGTAGGCCGCGTGCCCATGATCTTTTGCGGCGCGCTCGTGCAGGTACTGGCCGCAATGATGATGCCGCTCTCGACCGAGTTGCCGGTTCTGTTCGTCTCACTCTTCCTGTTGGGGCTGGGCTGGAATTTCAGCTACATCGCCGGCTCGTCGCATCTGTCGGCCGCACTGGAGGGCTCGCGGCAGCGCGGGCGCGTGCAGGGCATCAACGAGACAATGGTGGCAATCGCTTCAGCAATGGGCAGTCTGGGCACAGGCGGCATCTATTCCGTCAGCGGAGTCGTAGCCGTTGCCGTTAGCGGCGTGGTGATCTCTGCCACGCTGGGCGCACTGGCCCTGTGGCTTGGCCGCGCTCACCTGTTTCCCGTCGCAGCCGAGCGAGGTTAGGGCTGCGAGATTCTCCCTCCCTTCAAACTGAAAGCTCAATCAAAAAGCCATGCGCACTTCATATCGCGCACGGCCTTTTCTGCCTGCTTTCGCGACGACCGGGCCAATGCCAGTTCGCGTCGCTGCTTCGAGTCGCTGAAGGGCCTTTGAAGGACAGGTCCCTTCCTCTCTGTGGGGTCAATGCCGCCATGTACCGGCAGCCGTGGGGTGGTCGTAAGGCTGGTCGCCCACACGCGCCTGCAACCGGTTAAGCTCCCCAGTCAGTTCCTCGACTACGTCGGCATAAGTTGGATCGTGGTAGACGTTGTTCAGCTCGTAGGGGTCCGCTTCCAGGTCGAAAAGCTCCCATTCAGGTTCTTTCGAATCATCGATGACGCCAGGCTGATTCAGACCGTCCGCATAATAATAGATCAGCTTGTACCGCAGCGTGCGCACACCATAGTGGGCATAAACGTGGTGGTGTGCCAGGTGCATCCAATATCGGTAGTACATTGATGTTTGCCAGCCTTCCGGCCTTTGGCCAGCCAAAAGGTCGCAGAAACTGGTCCCCTGGAAGTGCTCCGGGATGTCGACGCCGGCGTACTCGAGCAATGTCGGCGTAAAGTCGACATTGAGTACCATCTGTTCGCTGACCGTTCCCCCATCGACCGCACGCGGATAGCGGATAAGCAGCGGCATGCGCAGCGACTCCTCGTACATAAAGCGCTTGTCATACCAGCCATGGTCGCCCAGGAAAAACCCCTGGTCCGAGGTGTAGACAACGATGGTATTCTCCGCCAACCCTTCCTCTTCCAGGTAGTCGAGCAGCCTGCCGACATTGTCATCGATGGATGCGACGCATCGCAGATAGTCCTTGATGTACCGCTGGTACTTCCACTTCTTCTCCTCCTCCGGCGTCAGCCCCTCCGGCGTCGGCTGTTTCAGATCAGTCAGCGTCATATCACGGTCGATACGCATCTCAGCCGCTGCCGCCGCCGCCGCACGGTTGCTGTAGTCGTCGTTGAAAGTTTCCGGATAAGGAATCTCCTCATCCTCGTACATGAGCGCGTGTTTTTCGTCCGGCTCCCACGAGCGATGCGGCGCCTTGTGGTGGCACATGAGCATGAACGGCCGCTCCGGATCACGCGCCCGCAGCCAGACCAGCGAAAAGTCCGTAATCAGGTCGGTAACGTAGCCGGGGAATACCTTCCTTTCACCCATCTCGATCATCTCGGGGTCGTGGTAGAGCCCCTGGCCGGGCAGCACATTCCAATAGTCGAATCCGCTCGGATCATTTACGCCGCCGTGTCCCAGGTGCCATTTGCCGACAATTGCAGTCTGGTAACCTGCCGCCCGCAGCAGTTTGGGCATCGTCACCTGCCGGCCATCGAGCGTCGAAGCCAGCGTTGTCACGCCGTTTATGTGGTTGTAGGTGCCGGTCAGAATCACGGCGCGGCTGGGCGTACAGATCGAGTTGGTGCAGAAGCAGTTGTTGAAACGCATGCCACCCTCGGCGATGCGGTCCAGGTGGGGCGTGCGATTGATGCGGCTGCCGTAGCAGCTCATCGCGTGGGAGGCGTGGTCGTCCGACATGATGAAAAGTATGTTGGGGCGGGCGTCGGGCATATGAATTCCTTATGGTAGTCTACTGCATATCGCTGATGGAGATGTCGTGTGTCCGCAATGTTCTGGCGTCGTCAAGCACGTTGGCGACAGGTCCGGCCATGCTATCAGACATCGAACGCGGGGTCAAGAAGAAGGGCCGAAACGCGTGCATCCCTAAATGGAGGTGAACTCTCGCAATCCTCTGGCAGAGCACTGACCAGGACCTGTCCGCGCTTACATCTACGGCAGAGGAAGCGCCGTCTCTGACCACTGACCACTGACTACTGCAGTTCTGGGCGGTGGGGGCCAGTGGGGCCCCCCCATTTGGGGGGGGGGGGGGGCGCCCCCCCCCCCCCCCCCCCCCC
>JAPPKG010000436.1:0-15703 GCA_026914085.1 Caldilineaceae bacterium
CGCGCTGGCGGTGGGGCCACAGCTCCAACCACAGCAGGCTGCCGAAAATGAGCACCGCGACAGAGCCCACTGCTACCTGGCCGATCAGGTAGTTCATGCTGTTCGCCTGATGTTGCGCGCGCAGAAACTCCTGGGCCACCGACAGACTGCCCACGAGCGCACCAAAGGTACTGTCTGGAAATACCGCCGCATAGACAGTGCCCGCCAGGAGAGCCAGCCAAAGCACAACCACGACGATTCGATTGAATACGTTGATCACATTCGGATTCAGACCCGCAATGCCTTCACTGGTTTCCAATTGTCCATCCGTCAACCTGAGGAGGACGGACTACCGGAAACTTTCCGCTGACTTTCAACGCCGCAAAAGAAACTCCGTCCTTCGATTATACATTACAGCGTTATACGCCGCGAAGCAAGGGATTTAGCGTCTCCACCACCACGCGCGGCCGAGGGTCAACCAGGCCAGCACCAACCAGAAAAGCCCGCCCGCCAGGCTGAGCCGCAGACCGGTCTGCCAGGTAGTCGGCGTGTACGCGAAGATGACCTCACTCTCTCCGGCCGGCACCGGTACGCCGCGAAATAGGATGTTGGCCGGAACAACGTCCACCGCCTCCCCGTTGACCACTGCATGCCAGCCGGGATAATAGGCATCCTTCAATACGAGAAAACCCGCCCGCCCGGAGCGCACGTGGATGACGACCCGCTCGGGCGAATACGAGATGATCGAGACCTCCCCTCTCGTTGTCGGTGCGCCGGCCTCGGCCGCGAGTCCCCAAGCCGCCACCGCCTCGGCGCTTGCCTCGACGACCGCCGCCTGCGAGTCGCCAACTGCAGCCAGGTCGTGCAGCACCGTTACAGCGTCGTCCGGCGATGACACTTGCCGCACCGTCTCGAACAGTTGCGCCCGCCCGCTGCCTCCGAGCCGCGCGTAGATCTTGACGTCGCCGCTGTGTACGCGTTGAAAGCTGCCGCGGTCACTGGGAAGAAGCGGAACGAAGGTATTGGTGCGCTCGTCAATGAGCGTAATCGCCCGCACCACCAGCCCGGTTGAGTCACCGTCTTCTGCAAGCGCGATCTCCAGTTGCACCGGACGGGCGGCTTCCGGTAGCGCAAAGCGAGCCAGGTACTCCTCCTGCCCAGTTTCACCGTCACGATAAACCATAGGAACATCCCCGCTGCTGGCAAATGCTGAATGGGGTCCCGCCGCCTCAAAGGCGCCTCCCCCGCTGCCGGTGAGCAACCTGCCAACTGCGATACGCTCACCACCTACCAGGGCAGTTACTTCCGCTATGGGCTGATTTGCGGCGCCGGCTTGAGTTCCGTCGGAGTCTGAGATTACAAAGCCGACGACATCCACCGCGGTCGCCTCGAAACTGTGCGGCACGTCAACCGTCAGTCGAGCCCCCCCTCCAGTCCCATCGCCGGCTGCGTCGCTCGCGCCATCAGTTTCCAGAGTCGCGCCGATCTGGCGGTCGTAATACACACCGTCGACCCACAAATCACGTACCTTGTCGGTAACGACAAAGCCGACGTCCATCAACTCGAGAATGTCGCCGTGTGGAACCGTCTGCAACTGTTCACGTACGCGGCCGTCAGGCACCAGCTCATCCGGCGGTATCAGCAGCGACAGAAAGGCATTGTAGCGCTGCAGAGGAAGCACGCCGCCGTCGAATCCGTCCACAGTGGGTATGCGCCACAGCAACGACAGGTTCGGCGCCAGGATCTCCTGCGACTTGAGCGCGATGATGAACTCCCTGAAGCCGGCCTCGCTCAGCTGCGGACGCGCGCCGCCGCGCAGGATGCGCCGCCAGTCGGGCATGTCGCCCGGATCGAACGTGATATCACTGATGCTTAGCAGCCGCCCCGCGGCCGCCGGGTGAAGCCCTCGCCGCGGCTCCGTCAGCAGGTGGGCAGACGCAGTCCGCACGTCGTACACGGCCTGCGGCGCGGTCGGCTCCGTGTGCGGCAGCGCACGCGCCGCCAGGAGCAGATCGAGCGCCAGAACCGCAAGCAGCGCCGCGCCGGCAGACAAGCGCAGCGAGACCGCCTTACTGCCGCCGGCGTCTCTCAACCTGTGCCAAAGCCACTCCGCCCCAACGCCTGCCAGTACTGCCATCCCCAGCGTATAGAGCATCATCCAACGGGCAGGCGTGCGGAACAGATCATAGCCGGGAATCACATGATAAAAGAGAAACGAGAATGGGTTCCATCGTCCTAACGCCAGGAACAGGCCCAGAAAGGCAAAAAAGAGCCCGCACAGTGCAGCCAAGGACCAGTGACCCACTGTCCATGGCCGCCTCCCGGCCGTCGGCTGAAGACGACTCACCACCGCGACCAGGGCCAGCAGCAGCCCCACCGCACCCACATAGGCGACAAACTCCGTGTACCCGAGCGTAGCAAAAACAACGCTCAAGTCGCGCAGTCCGTAGGAGGGCAACAGAGTCCAATGGAGCAGCAGCGGCCGCAAACTGAAGCTGGTCACATCCACGTAGCTGAGCCCGCCGCTCCGCAACCCCAACTGGCTCAGTTCCAGCGTAGGCAACAGTTGCGCGGCGGCGAGCAGGACACCCAGAAGGACCCCCAGCACATAAATGAAGAAGGAGGCGGCAAGGTGACGGATTCCGCGCGTATACGAACGCAGGCTCGTCGCCAGCAGCCATGCACCCACACCGAACAGATTGATATAGGTCGTTTGCGTGTGGCCGGCCAGCAGAGTGAGCGCCACAAACATGGCGAATGGCAGGAGCAAAGCCGCGTAACGCCAGGCATGCGAAGCAAGACGCGAGGAGCCGGTAACCCCCTCTCTCTCCTCACTTCTCTTCGCTCTTCCCTCCGACGCCCACCTCCCTTCCAACGCCCACAGGAGCCAAGGCAGCCAGGCTGCCCCGTTCATCTGATTGATATGCCCTAGCAATCCGCCGTAAAATCCGCTCCCCGCCAGAACCAGTCCCGTGCCGACCGCGGCCAACCATCCCATCCCCCAGCGCCGCATCAACGCGAAACCGCCCACGGCCAGGATCCAGGCATGGATGGCGCCGCTCCAGTAAAGTTGCCGCGTCACCGGCAGCCAGCTCAGCGGCCAGTGTAAAGGATAGAGCGCCGCAGCCTGCGGATTGGCAAGGAATGGCGCACCCATAAAGATGTACGGGTTCCAGAAAGGAATCCGGCCCGCGCGCAGCGAGGCTGCTGCATAGTCGCGGTAGGGATAGAAGTAGTGGAGGATGTCCCCGCTGGCCAGTACTCGGTCCGTAAACAGGAGGCGGTAGAAGAGAAGCAGGACGAAAAGAGCCAGGATCGAAGCGGCTGAAAGGAGGGGCAAAAGGCGGCGTATCCAACTGCGGCGGCTACTGTTCAGAAACACCGCAAACAAAGGTCCACCGGTGCTTAGTCCCTGAAACGGTACCTGATCAGCGTAGCAATGGCCGTAAACCCGTCCCGCCAGGTAAGTTTCTTGCCTTCATGGAACTGGCGCCCGTTATAGCTGATTGGCGTTTCAAAAATCGGGTAGTTGCGTTTGAGGATCTTGGCCGTCAGTTCGGCTTCGATCTCGAACCTCTGGCTGTGGAGGGTCATCCCTTCGATTACACTCCGCCGGAAGCACTTATAGCAGGTCTCCATGTCGGTCAAAACCGTACCGTATAACAGATTGGTAAACCAGGTGACCCCTTTATTGCCGATCGTGTGTGCAAGGCTCATGGCCGCACGCGGGCCGCCGAGAAAGCGGCTGCCATAAACAACATCGGTGCGCCCCTCCAATATAGGGGCGAGAAGCTTGACATAGTCCCCAGGATTGTATTCAAGGTCGGCGTCTTGCACGACGAAGATTGCACCGGTCGCCGCCTCAAAACCCGTGCGCAAGGCCGCGCCCTTGCCCCCATTGCGTTCATGATAAATGATGCGCAAATCTTTCGACTCTTCCGCCTGCAATCGGGCTAGAATGTCCCGCGTTCCGTCGGTAGAGCCGTCATCAACAATGATGATCTCTTTTTCCAGTTGGCTGCCGCTGCCGTTCAGATCCGTCGCGCCGTCTGCATTGACCGTCAACGGGACCGCGCGCACGCGGCGGATTATCTCCTCCAGCGTGCCGATTTCATTGTAGACCGGCATGATGATCGACAGGCGTGTCGCAGGCGGGGCACCATCTGAAGATTTCATAATACAGCGGTCGTTCGTGACCTGTCGCACCAGTGCTCTGAGCAGGTCACAGTTGTCTGGTTATTCACCGGCCTGATGAGCGAGAATGATCGCCTCGGCCACTGCCTTCATCGGCTTGCGGTTGTTCATACTCATCTTCTGAATACGCCGAAAAGCTTCGGCCTCATTCATATTCTGTAGTTGCATCAGTATGCCCTTCGCGCGCTCAACCGCTTTGCGCGTTTCGAGCGTCTCCTTCAGGTCATCGATCTCATTCTCCAATGTTCGAAACTCGCCGAAACGCGCCAGCGCCACCTCGATCGCAGGAGTCAGATCGCTCTCGCGGAACGGTTTGACCAGATAGCTGACAACACCGGCCTCCTTGGCGCGTTGCACCAACTCCTGCTGGCTGTATGCGCTCAACAGCAGCACCGGGGCCAGTCGCTCCTCCGTCAGAACGCGCGCAGCCTCAATGCCATCCACGTCCGGCATCTTGATGTCCATGATCACGATGTCCGGTCGAAGTTCCCAACTCAGGTTGATGGCGCTTTGCCCGTCACCTGCCTCGCCGACGACCAGGTAACCCAGGTTGGTCAGCATCTCCCGCAGATCCATCCGAATGAGGGATTCATCATCTGCGATAATTATGCGCGTACGCTCCACAGTCTATCCCTTTCCCGGTCGCCAAATGTAAAGTACTCGGAGTCGGCAGCTGGCTAAAATACTGGCGGCTGGAGGTTCGTTTTCGATGGTTGCTGGTTCTGTTCGTCTCTGATCGCCTGCCGCATCAGCTAAACTACGACAGATTCTAAGGTGATTGAACGTTTTGGAAAAGTGACGATTGCCCGCGTGCCCCCGTACGTGCCCTCGTTGGCGCCAGCGTCATCGCCGTTCACCTGTTCAAATAACAGATTGCCCTTTAAGTCATCAGTGACAAGCGTATAGACAATCTGCAACCCTAAACTGCGGCTCTCATCCGGATCGAAGTCGGAAGGCAGTCCCAACCCGTTGTCCAGCAGCGTGATGCGTACCTCGTCCCCCAGGTCTTCGAGCGCAATGCGTATTTCACCGTTTTGTCGGTCCCGCAGACCATGTTCCATCGCGTTCATCAGCAGTTCGTTGACAACGAGGGCAGAGGCGGTGGCCTGACTCGCTGGAAGGCGGATATTCGGACCCTCCATTGCAATCTCCACCTGTTGTCCCGGGTTGATTGAAACCTGTTGGGCCTGCCCCAGGATGCGCTGGCATACGTCGCGGATGTTGATCGGGCGGTGTTCATCCTGGCTCAGGTATTCGTGAATCACCGACATGCTCAGAATGCGGTTCACCGCGTCGGTCAACTGTTGTTGGCCCTCTTCGCCCTGGAATCGACGGCTTTGAATGCGCAGGATGGCGGCAATAGTCTGCAAATTATTCTTTACCCGGTGATGCACCTCCTGGATCATCGCCGATTTGACCTTGAGTTCGCGCTCGCGCTGCACCGTCTCCGTCGCGTTATGCACCAGCACCAACACGCCATCGACCTGCGGCGCCTCCTCTGTCGGCATCGGTTTCGTCCAGGGCAGTTGCCGGCGCACCCGCCGTTGCATCAGGTACAGAGCGCCGCGCGGCGCACGCAGCGGGATCGCGGTACGTACCCAGACGCGCCCGTCTTCGCTCTCATGCCGCGTCTGCACACAACAGTTGGCCTGCATCGCCTGGGTCACTATCTCTTCGTCCGCATCCTCCAGATCAGAAACCGGTGCACGCCGCATGTCCGCCACAAGACCGATTGAGCGAAACAGGTTCATGGCGATGCCGCTCATGTAGCTGATGCGGAAATGCTCATCTACCAGGTAGATTCCGTCCAGGCTCCCGAACCCCCCTGAGATTTCGGCCGTCTCAATCTCACCTTGCACTGCCATCCTTTGCAGCCAGCGTACGGCATCGCGGAATGGCCGCTCGCGGCGCCGGTGCCGCTCATACTCAATCAGATTTGTCTCGATGAGCAGAGCCGCAATCGCCTGATTGACAGCGTTGTGAACCGTGTACACCTGCTGGATAACAGGCGCGCCGCTGCTGGTGCGCTCGGGGGGAATCTTGCTCTCGGCCATCCTGTCTCTTCGGTCTTCCATCAGGGCCCGATGAACCGTTGGCTGGGCAGTAAATGTGTACGTGCGTCCGGTCATGTCATCCTGGTAAATGGATGAAAGCGAATGGGGCGCAGCGTGTTGGCCAACCAGAATCTGACCGACTGGGACGCGTTGCATCGTAGGTGACTCGATGAACTCAAAGTGTGAGGGGGACTCTTCTTGGGGGTCCATCAAACAGCAGAGCATTACGTCAGAACGGCTGACGTCGGCCGTGATGGCCAGACCGGCTTCGATCCGATAGAGCAACGCGATATCGCGCTCGGTCAATGAGGAACAGGAGTTGACCCGGCTATCCATCTCTGTTTGTGGGCTTCTCTGTGCCCTTCAAAACAGCGTCTCTGCCGCTTTCGTCCTCAAAAAGTCACCGCGGGATAAAAAATGCCGTCGTAGAATAAACCTGTTCCCGACGGCAAGTTCCAAGACGTACGTAAGTTGGCATAGTAGTCGGACCACCGGGGTCAGACAGTAATGTGACGGCTCAACCATGCTGCAAACGAGTCGGGGAGAGAGGATTTGAACCTCCGACCTCTTCGTCCCGAACGAAGCGCGCTACCGAGCTGCGCTACTCCCCGAAAGTGTGCAAAAGTATAACGCAAGTTGAAATTAAAGAGCAAATTGGTCTGTCCGCAGTTGGACGGGGTGGCATCCACTCCCGTACCCCGCCCATCCACCGCCACAATCAGACCAGATTCACCGGCCACTTTCTCTGCTGGTATCGACTGGCTCAGAATTCGCAACGACCAATCCAAAATAAGTGCGCAACGATGAACGAGGCGGCCGAAGTTCTCTCTCCTTACTCCCTTTCAAACCTGTCACCAATCAATCGCTGCATTCACTGATCACTGACCACTGCAGTTCGGCGATTTGCGGGACGCCTCTCCCTGTCCCCAAAATCTCCGCAGCCCTACGCGTCCGCAGGCGCCTGCAGCGCAGCCAGCAACTCCTCGGCTTCCCGCCGCTTGTCCGGGTCCTCATTGCGAGCGATGATACGCTGCAGCGTCGAGATGGCCCGTGTATCCCCCTCGTTTGCCATCTTGATCGCCATCTCGTCGCGCCTGTCGTGATAGCTGTTGTCATATTCCCGAACTTCGAGGTCCCACTCTTGCCAGTAGTACTTCAGGTCCAGATCGGGCCAGTCCGCGTAGACCTCCTCCCAGGTACTGGGCTGGCTGTGCGGTTGCAGACTGCCGGGCGCAATCGGTTCGCTGGCCTTCTGGTAGCGGGCGTCCATCGACATGCGCAACCGGTCGGAACTGTTCGGCAGCCCCTTGTGGACCGTCATGCTGTGGAAAATGAGCACATCCCCTAGCTGGAACGGGCTGTATGCCCAGGTGCCCTCAAGCGGGTCGATTACCTCCAACCCCCCGGCCCCCATCGCCGGCTGGAAGTCGTAGACACCGCGTCGATGCGACCCGGCCGCAACCTGCAGTCCCCCCAGCTCGGTAGGCAGATCGCCCAGCGGGATCCAGGCCGTATAGGTGTCGGCAGTACCCTGGATCGGGATGAAGTCCTGGTGCGGCGGCGTGGTGAAAGCTTCGCGCTGGGGGAAGATCGTGCGGCCGATGATGCGGGGGTGCGGAAACACCGGCTCCTCGAACATGCGCTCGAACAGACCCGTCAAATTGGGGTGATGCTGGATGGCGTGAAATTCTGGTAGCTTGTACATGGCATGGTACTTCTGCATGTACTCCGGCTCCGGTTCGACACAGAACCCGTTCAGATCAGCGACCGCGTCTGCCAGAGGCGTGTCGGGCTGTACCCAACCGGCAGCGCGCGCGATCTCAAGGATCTGCATGCGCAGCTCCTCGACGACCGCAGCAGGGAGCAAACCGCGGATGAACAAATAGCCGTCCCGGTCCATCCGCCTGCGCAGTTCGGCGCCATCCTGCAGGAAATCAGTTGAATCAAGAAATGGTTGCATTGGATTCTCTCCTGTGATACCCGCTTCCAATTGGGCGAATTGAACTAAACTCTCCTCCCCGGGCAGCCTACCTCCCGCGTCAGCGCCAGGAATCAAACGGGTTGTGCGGATCGGTCAACGGCAGAGCCACGCGTGCGCCGGCGATATGCGAAGCGTGCGCGGCCATCGCCCATCCAAGATGACGGCCGGCGGTTCTCCCGTCCAGCAATGGAAACTCCGGCTCGCGGCCATCGAGCATGTCAAGCATCGAGCGCGCCATGCGGTGGTGCGCCTTGACCCATTTGTCGTCGTCCGGCGGCGGCTCAGACGGAATCACCTGCCAGCGGTCATCGTTGAATAGTCCCGGACTGACCAGCGGGTGATAGTAAATATCCGGCTGGTTGCTCATCGGGCCCGGCAGCGAGAGCGTCCCGGTCGTGCCGTGAATGTCGATGCGGTAGGGGCGCTCCTTATGGTCGCCTTCGTAAGACTCAAAGTCGGCGGCGAAACCGTCATTGAAGACGTAATAGGCGCGAATGCCGTTGCCGGCGACCAGCCCCATTCCCTCGGCGCCCTGCATGAGATCCTCCGGCGTAGCGTCGCGGCCGTCCTGCGTGATGTGGGCGTGACACCAGAGCGGCTGCCCCCAGACCTGCCACAGGAAATCAAAGAAATGGGGATATAGGTCGAGGAACAGCTGGTTGCCCCCTTCGTGGCCGTTCATGCCGTAAATGCGGGCGAGGCGGGGTTCACCGATCTTGCCCCCCTTGATCAGGGGAATGGCCACATGCTGGATGGGTGGATGGCCGCGCCACGGGCAGGCGACAATGAGGAGTTTGCCGTTCTTCTCGCATGCCGCCACCATCTCATCGACCTGGGCCGGCGAGGCCGCAACCGGTTTCTCGATGTAGATGTGCGTATCGGCGGCCGTGGCGGCCATCGCCAGTTCATAGTGATCGCCGATCTCACGCGTGGCGATCACTGTGATGTCGGGGCGCTCTTCTGCCAGCATCTCCCGGTAGTCTGCATACCCCTTGGCCGCGCCCGTACGTTCGATCGCTTGCTGCCGGCCTGCGTCGTCAGGGTCAGCGAGCGCTACGATTTCGGCGCCCTCTACGCCGACAAAGGCCTCGTCGACATAGTGGCCGTAATTCCCGCGACCGGTATGTCCGATGATGGCGACTCTGTAAGCCATAGTTCCTCCACAGTAATGGGTTCACGCGCCTCTGCCTGAAAGGAAGGCATAGAGGTTGTGAGAGAGGGCCGCAGGCGAATGCTGTTTCCTTTAGTGAAGGAGAATTCCTGCACTGCGGCCTGCTTTCCGACAGTGTTGAGCAGGGCAATAAGAGTGTGCCTCCAGGCTATTGGCTCCCTGAATTCTTGGGAGATAGCTCTGGTGCACTCCTGTCTCTCAACTGCTTTTGCTTAGAATAGAGTATCGTCCCTACGCGTTGAATGTGCTCAATCAGGTCGGGATCACCGATTTCGCCAAAGATGGAAAGATCGATCATGTAAGGCAGAAGCAGGTCATCCAAATCAACAGCGATTCTGTGGCGCACGCTTAGCGTCAGGTCGGCCCCGCCACAGAGTGTCAGATCGATGTCAGAGCCATTCTTGTGGGAGCCTTTGGCGCGCGAGCCGTATAGGACCGCCTTTTCCACCTGTGGGTAACGGTTCAGGACGGCGCAAATTTTCTGGGTCACCGAGTCTGACAGGCCGTTTCCATGGCACGTTTGAGTAGAAAGATTCATGACGACTCCCCTTGTTTCAGGCGCGCGAGTCTTATATGCAATTCTTGAAATTCTACAAAGTACTTGTCGAGAATCGCGGCAACAATTTGGGCGGCTGTGGCTTCATTGTAGGTATGTGTCGTCAGGTTTCTGCTTTGTATCATCTCCATCCACGTTTCGCCGTTCCCGATCAAGTTGGCGCCAAAGGCTGCGCGGGTCGAGTCTCTCGAACCGTATAGGTCACGCACGCCGCGCGCTTCAAGAAAGTCCTTAAGCGTTTTCCACGCAAGTTCGTGCGTATAATCAAATCCCTGTATCAACCCCTGAGCTTCCAACCGCGAGAGCTGCCGTTGTCCCGCCAGCTCGACAGCTTCCTTCAATTGGGAAAACGCCTTGTCAAACTGATTGGCTCTCTGGATCCAGCGGACGTCCTGACTACTCATGGAGTAACTCCACTGAAAGTGCGATTCATCGTTTTGCCAGTTCCCTTGTGGCAAAGACTTTATCGCTTTTCGTACGGCATACAATAACTTGACCCTTGGAAGTTCTCCACCCATCTGCAATGCTGCGCGCATTTCGGCCTGCCCCAAAAACCTGGCACAACTAACCATCCAGTACTGAATCGTCTTCCAAGCTCTGAAGCCGCTGTTGGTTCACCCGCTCTTGTCGTCATCTCTGCTTCACGATAAACATAGTTCAGACTGAGATACAGCACACGCGGGCCGGCTTGCAATCCCTACACGCGTGCCCATTATACCCCACATTCATGCTGTCTCAGCATCCCTGTTCAGGACTTCTGGCAGACTGCACAATTCACGCCTGACGCCCTATCCATGCGAATACCATACGCAGCCCATACGCTACTGGAACGAAGATGGTCTTCTGCACTGGCAACAGTACCAAAATGGGTTTACAAAATCGCCGCGATCTGGTAAAATATACTATTGGTTCACTGTAGCGGTTTAGAAAACACATACGCTCAGGCGGTTAAGAGGACACAGAATTGAAAATGGCACCTCCTCAACAACCCAAAGCCCGCGCGGACGTCTACCGGCGGCTCATCGGCTTTCTGCGACCCTACTGGAAGCAGGCGGCCTTTGCATACTTCTCAGTACTCTTTGCTTCGCTGCTCAATCTGTACATTCCGCAGATCCTGAAGGACGCCATTGACCAGGGCGTCGAAGGTCAGCGCGCCGGCGCCCTCTTCACCGCGGCCGGATGGATCCTCGGCATCGCGGTCGTGCGCGGCGTCGCCGCCTACGGTCAGCGCTATTACGGTGAATGGCTCACCCATCGCGTGGCCTATGACCTGCGCAATCAATTCTTCAACGCGGCCCAGAAGCTCCCCTTTGCCTTCCACGACCGCTCGCAAACCGGCGACCTGATGAGCCGGGCAACCAGCGATATCACCGAGACGGAGCGCTTTGCCGGCCAGGGGCTGATGGATCTGACGGCGTCACTCCTTCTGCTTGGAGGCGTCATCGTCGCCATGGTGCTCGAAAGTTTCAGCCTCGCTCTGTTCGCGCTGATTCCTCTTGCCTTGTTGCTGGTGTTGACCCTCCGCTTCGGTATGGTCATCCGACCCCGCTTCAAGCGCGTCCAGGAGCAGATGGGCCAGCTCTCCTCCACCATGCAGGAGAGCATGACCGGTATCCAGGTGGTGAAGGCGTTTGCCCGCGAAACGGACGAACTGCGAAAGTTCAACGCCGCCAACGAGGATTGGTTCGCCAAACGTTTCGGCATCATCAAAATCTGGGCCAACAACTGGCCAACCTTTACCTTCATCCTCTTGATCAGCAACGTTTTGCTCCTCTTCATAGGCGGCCCGCTGGCGATCGAGGGCACGATAACGGTTGGTTCGCTTTTTGCTATGCTGGCCTATGTCATGATGCTCAACGGCCCCGTACAACGACTCGGTTTTCTGGTTAACATGGCCGCCACATCCGGGGCCAGCGCGACACGTGTGTTTGAAATCATCGACACGCCCCCTGAAGTGGAGGAACAGGAGAACCCCACCGTTCTGCAAGACACCCTCGGCGCCGTGACTTTTGAGAGCGTCAGCTTTGGCTACGAGGGCGGGCCGCGGGCGCTCGATAACATAAACTTCGAGGTGGAGGCGGGACAGACTGTCGCTCTGATAGGGCCGACCGGCAGCGGCAAATCCACGATTACCAATCTCATCCCCCGCTTCTACGACCCGGCCAGCGGCGTCGTCCGCATCGATGGACACGACGTGCGCAGCCTGACACTGCACAGTCTGCGCAAGCATATCGGAACCGTCCTTCAGGACCCGTTCCTGTTCGGAGTGACAATCGCCGAGAATATCGCCTATGGTATGCCGGCCGCTTCGCCCGACGCAATTGTCGCCGCAGCCAAAGCGGCGCGAGCGCACGATTTCATTATGGAGTTCCCCGCCGGCTACGAAACAGTGGTTGGCGAGCGAGGCGTTACCCTCAGCGGCGGGCAAAAACAGAGGGTGGCGATCGCACGTGCGTTGCTCTACGAACCTCGTATCTTGATACTGGACGACTCCACCAGCAGCGTCGACACCGAGACCGAGCATCTGATCCAGCAGGCGCTCAACGTTCTGATGGAAGGGCGCACGACCTTTATCATCGCCCAGCGGCTTCTTACCTTGAAGAACGCCGACCAGATTTTCGTCTTGGATGGCGGCCGCATCGTCGAAAGGGGTCGCCACGATGAACTCCTGGCCGCAGGTGGGTTCTACCGCAGCATCTACGATCTGCAACTGCGCGACCAGGAGGAGTTCGCAGCGCTCGAAGCACAGTTGCGTGAACATGCCGGGACGGGACATGAAAGCCCGGACCGCCCCCCTGTCCGGCCAAAGGTTCTTGCCGGCGCCGTGGAAGAAGGGAGAAACTGAGATGAGCAATTCGAATGGCAGTGGAACGGTTGCTCACGCATACCCAGAAAACGGACAGGCTTCCTCCCTGCAAAGTGAGATAGGTATGGTAACCGAGAAACTACCACTCCAGCGAGATGTGCTCGGCCGCGAACAGGGGGTCCGAGCCACCTCGGACAGCAGTCTGTCGGCCGTTGAACAGGAAAGGCTGCGCCGCGAGCGCAAAATTCAGGACCTGTTGCCGGACGAAGAGGAGGCGCAGGAGAAGACCTACGACAGTCGACTGGTTAAGCGGTTGATGGTCTATGTAGCCGTCTACAAGCGGGAGTTCTTTCTCTCTCTCATTCTTATCGTCTTAACGTCTGTCATGAGCGTCGGAACGCCTTGGATCATCCAGCGGGCGATTGACGAAGGCATCCGCGCCGGCGATGTGGGCACTCTGCGTTTCTGGACCTTTCTTTTCCTGGGCACGATCGCGTTGGAATGGGTTGCAAGCCGCGCCCGCCTTACAGTAATGGCCTTCGCCGGCACACGCATCGTGACCGACATCCGCAGTCAGCTCTTTCGCCATCTGCATACCCTGTCGATGGGCTTCTTCAATGACTACAGCGTTGGCCGCCTGATGAGCCGCCTGATCAGCGATGTGAGTGTGCTGCAGGACTTCGTTACCTGGTCGATAACCGGGCTGGCCCGATCGGCTTTTATCCTGATCGGAATTATTCTGGCGATGCTGCTCCTGAACTGGCAGTTGGCACTGGTGACCTTCGCAGTCATGCCGGCTATGATCGTGCTCACCAACTATTTCCGCCGCTATGTGCGCCAGGCTTACCGAGCGGCACGGCAACGTCTGTCACTGATCAATGGCTTTCTCAACGAGTCAATCACCGGCATCCGCGTGACCAAGAGCTTCTCCCGCGAGCAGGCCAACTCGCGCCATTTCGAAGATCTCAACCGCTCCTACTTTGACGCCAATGTCCGCACCACCCAGCTGGCTGCCTACTTCTTCCCCGGGGTCGACTTTATCGGCTCGTTCGCTACTGCGCTAGTGGTCGGTGTCGGCGGCTGGCTCATTGTGGGCGACCAGCTGACCGCCGGCGTTCTGGCGGCATTCGTGATCTGGGTGGATCGCTTTTTCGAACCAATACGTGAACTGTCGCGACGCTACTATACCTTCCAGGCGGCCATGGCCGCGAGCGAGCGCCTCTTTGCCCTTCTCGACACCGAGCCGGATCTGAAAGACGCGCCCCATGCCTTCGCGCTGCCGCCGATCGCGGGCCGGGTCGACTTGGAAAACGTTCACTTCAACTACAAAGAAGATGAACCTGTTCTGCGTGGCGTGACCATCACTGCCGAACCGGGCGAACGAGTTGCCCTGGTCGGTGAAACCGGTGCCGGCAAGAGCACCGTCATCCGTCTCATCGCCCGCTTCTTCGACGTGACCGGCGGGGCCGTCCTGATAGATGGCCACGATGTTCGCGATGTAACGCAGGCCAGTCTACGGGCACAGTTGGGCATAGTGCTGCAGGACAGCTTTCTCTTCGATGGCACGATCCGCGAGAACATCCGCTATGGCCGGTTGGACGCCACCGACGCCGATGTGGAAGTTGCCACAGTTGCCGTTGGCGCCGATGAATTCATCCGCAAGCTGCCCAATGGCTACGACACACAGGTGGGAGAAAACGGTGTCAATCTCAGCGTCGGACAGCGCCAGATCGTCTCCTTCGCACGCGCCTTGCTGGCGGACCCTCGCATCCTGATCCTGGACGAGGCCACCAGTTCCATTGACACGACGACCGAGCGTCAGATTCAGGCCGGCTTGGAACAGCTGCTCAAGGGGCGTACCAGCTTTGTCATCGCCCACAGGCTCAATACAATTGTCAATTCGGACAAGATTGTTGTGCTCGATCAGGGGCAGGTGCTGGAAGAGGGCAGCCATGAAGAGCTGCTGACGCGACAGGGCCGCTACCACCAGCTTTACACGATGCAATGGGCGGTGGAGAGCGACCCGCGTGCTAAAAAATACGTTCTGAACTGACGGTTTCGTTGCAAAGAGTGAGGAACAATCTGGTTCCTCACTCTTCACCTTTCGCCGCTAACCCTCCTCGATCTCGACTTTCTCCATCACATCGCCCTGCTGAATCGCATCGACGACATCCTGGCCGCTGCGCACCTTGCCGAAGACGGAGTGTTTGTTGTCGAGCCAGTTCGTGGCCACGTGAGTGATAAAGAACTGGCTGCCGTTCGTGTTGGGTCCGGCGTTGGCCATGCTGAGCACGCCGGGTCCGTCATGCACCAGTTCCGGATGAAATTCGTCGTTGAACTGGTAGCCGGGGCCGCCCCGCCCACTGCCCGTGGGGTCGCCGCCCTGAACCATGAAATCGGCGATTACGCGGTGAAAGCTGACGCCGTCGTAGAAGCCGTCACGGGCCAGCGCAACGAAATTGTTAACCGTGTTCGGCGCCTTGTCGGCGTACAGGTCAATGACGATATCCCCGCGGTTGGTCTGGATCGTGGCCGCGTAGCTCTTCGTCGGATCGATCTGCATCGCCGGGGGAGATGAATACTGCGTCACAAGCATTTCCTTTCAGTGTCTGAATGAGTAAAGTGGCCCTCCCGCCTCTCTCAGCAAAGGTGTCGCTTGCAGCGGGTAGAGCCAGTGTCACGAAAGCAGCGCGGAGGATACCGGCCGGACTCTGTCTGCATTATAGTGCCCTTTCCTCGATGAACAACAATCAGCGCCGACTGCGCGCCCGATAGGGCGAACTTTCTTTACCTCTCATCGGTGATTGCTGAGTCCCTGCCCAATGGCGATCAATATTCAGCATGTCGAAGATGTTTCTCTTTTCTCACTCCTCTCCCCTCTCTCCTCGCTTTTGGGCGGTCGGGCCTATTAGGCCCGCCCATTTTGGGGGGGGGGGGGCCCCCCCCCCCCCCCCCCCCCCCA
>JAPPKG010000064.1:0-15689 GCA_026914085.1 Caldilineaceae bacterium
TTTCGGCCTGGGGTTTGAAGGAGGTGCTGATCATCCAGATGAAGGGGACGACCATTAGGATGGCGCCGGCGCCGAGGATAAGGTAGTTGAAAAGCATGCCCCGGCTGAGGCGCTGAAATTCGGTAGCGCCGCGGCTGAGCGCCTGCGTATCGATCTGACTGGGGACGCCAACAAAATCCTGGTTAGCCATGCGTTACTCCAAGGATGGATCGGGGCTGGAAGGAGGTCTGAAATGGATGGGCATGGATGCGTCTCACAACTCCCAGTCGATCCGTTGCAGTTTGAACTGCACAAGGGTCAGGATAAGAACGATTGCGAAGAGGACGAAGGACATGCTGGCAGCCTGGCCCATAAACAGGCGCTCGAAGGCGTAATCGTAGATATGGAGGGCGAGAACCCTGGTTGAGTCGAGGGGGCCGCCGCCGGTCATCATGTAGATGGCCTGGAAGCCGCCGCTGAAGCCGCCGATAACGCCGGTGATGAGTACGAAGGAGACGACCGGCTTAAGCAGAGGCAGGGTGATCTTGAAGGCCAGCTGGAGGCTGTTGGCGCCGTCGATTTCGGCTGACTCGTAGTAGTCGCGGGGGATTCCGCGGAGGCCGGCGAGATAGATGATGACGGTGAAGCCGATCCCGCCCCAGATTCCCATGACGATGATGCTGGGCATGGCCCAGGTGGTGGACTGGAGCCAGGGGACCGGTTGGATGCCCACAAAGCTGAGGAGTTGATTGAGCAGGCCGAAACGGGTCTGCAGCATCCATTTCCAGATGGTGGCGCTGGCGATAACGGAGGTCATGACGGGCAGGAAGTAGATGAGACGCAGGAGGATGCTGCCCCGTTTGATGGGGTTGAGGATGAGAGCGACGATGAGGGAACAGAATGCGCCGAGGAAGGTGCCGGCGAAGGTGCGGTACATGGTGTTCCACATGACCTTGTAGAAGAGCGAATCCTTGGCGAGGAGGACATAGTTGTCGAGACCGACAAAGGGTGAGACGTTGCCGAAGAGGCTCCACTCGTGCATGCTGATGAAGAAGGCGAAGAAGATGGGGTAGAACTTGACGGTCATGTAGAAGAGGATGGTGGGAACGAGGGCGATGATGATGAAGCGGTGCTCGGCGGCGCGCAGCGTGGCGCTGCGGCCGGTTATTTTTTGTACGATGGTTTGAATCATCACATCGCCTCCCACGGGGCGTTGGCAAGGTATGCGAAGGGGACAGACTTACAGAACGTGGCGCGACGGTTGCGGTTACGGCTGGGAAGACTCGGACGCGGGCGCGCGTCTGCAGAGCTGGTGCAGATGCTGAATGCCAGCGAGAGAGCTGACGCGGATCACGTTTCTACTAGCATTCGAATCGCGCACGCCTTGAACCCAGCGAGCACGGGCCTTTTGAGCTGATGCGCAAGGAACATAATGACTCCCACGCCTGCAGGAGGCGTGGGAGTATTGCTTTGTACAGATAGCCGCACTGTCAGGGCTGCCGGGCGGACTAGACCCAGTACTTGGCCAAGCCCTCGTCGATGACCTTCTGGATCTCGGCGTCGCCGTATTCCAGGGCCTCGGCCACAGATTGTCCTTCATTGACGATCAGGTGGAGAACGTCGTTCTGAACGGAGGCGGCGCGCTCGGGAACGGCTGCGTAGTTGCGTTCATAGGGATTAACTTCGGAGGCCTCCTTAAGGCCGGGTGTTTCCAGCAGCCTGGGGTCGGACATAAGGTCAGCGCGTTCGGGCACGAGCGAGATCAGTTCGCACAATGCCCAGTAGGCATCTTTGCCGCCGTCCTTGTACAGGTACTCCATGAACTTCCAGGTGTCGCCATCGTTGTCGGGGTGGCCGGTTACGGCAGAGACAGAGGTCACCGTGTCTTTGTAGCCATAGAGCGGGTCGGGTTCGCCGGATGGGGTTGGGGGGTGCGTGTAGCCGATGTTGGCGTACATATCGGGATAGGTGTTGCGGTACTCGCCGATCACCCAGGTCTGTTCCTCAGTCATGGCAGCGAGACCGTTGCCGACGGAGTCATAGTTGGGGAAACCGGGATCCCAGACTTCGTGAACGAGGGCGAGGTCGGTGATGTATGTGAAAGCCTCATGGACTTCGGAGCTGGTCATGAGGGAGATCTGTTCATCGCCAGTGTTTTGGATGACGTTGCCGCCCAGCTGATAGATCTGACTCAACACGGGCCATTCGGACGTCATGGCGAAACCGGCGCGTGAAATGGCACCTGTGCCGTCTTTTTGTGTGAGCGCCTTGGCGGCTGTGGTGAAGTCGTCCCAGGTCTTGGGGGGCGACTCCGGATCGAGGCCGACCTCTTCGAACAGCTGCTTGTTGTACATCAGGAGTGTACAGGTGGTGCCGGTGGGGAGTACGTAGCGGCCGTTGGTCTTGATGTCAAAGAGGGGATAGGCCTCTTCGAACCAGCTGGGCGGGAAGGTTTCCTCAGGGAACTCGAGCAGGAGGTTTTCCTCGCGCATCTGGTGCATGGTGGCCAGGTTACGCATCTTGATCATGTTGGGCCCGGTGCCGGCTGCGAGGGCGGAGTAGAGTTTCTCCATATAGCCGCCGGCAATGGACTGGACGTCAACGGTGATGGTCCCGTCGATTTCTGCGAACTGGTCGGCTACATTGCGGTAGAGATCCATGCGGATGTCCCACCAACCCCACAGGGTGAGTTCGACCGGTTCTTCGTCGGCGGCTCCTTCCATGCCGGGCGCGGCGGCGGGAACGCAGGCGGCCATGGTCAGGCCGAGGCCGGTGAGACCGGCTGTTTTGAGAAAGTGTCGTCGACTTGAGTTATGCACAGTCATGCTTTTCCCTCCTGGATTTGGGTTGTGTAGAGGTGTTGGGACATGAGGACAGATAAGATTGTTTTCCGTCTCAAAATCGAAAGCCGGGAGACAAAGAGACGGATTGGGACATTTTTCCTTTGCCATATAGTTGACATGTAGCCGGTGGGGGTAAGCTAACACACGGGAATTTCGTTGTCAATGAAGTAATTCGTATGGATATGTCCCGGGTTTTTGAGTGGGCGTTGTCTGAATCAGGATTTACAGGATTGTCAGGGATTTTCAGGATAGGTTGCAATGGAGGGCTGCCCGTTGGGGGTTCCAATGCGGGGGACGTATGGGCAGTGAGGACAGGAAGGGCACCCACAGGGGGGCACCTACGGGGATGTGCGGAGTAGGGCTGTATTGGGTAATAAGGCTGTATTGGGTAGTAAGTCCCTGTCGGTCTCAGATGAGAAACAGTTCGTTCAGGTGAAGCAGGAGTCCGTTCAGCTTGGGAGAAGTCAGAGTCTGGCCTACGGTGTAGGTAGCTGCCTCGTCGTAGCCATTTTCGCCTAACAATAGAACGGAGATGGTTGCGGCTTGGGGATCGACCAACCAGTACTCCTCAACACCACAGTCTGCATAGAGCTGCCGTTTGAACGACTCATCGCGCTCGGCGGTGGAGTCGGAGCGAATTTCAACGATCAGGTCGGGTGCGCCCTGTATGTTGGCGGGGGTGATAATGTCGACCCGTTCGGATGATATGAACAGCAGGTCGGGCTGGACTACGTCAGTGCGGGAGAGAATGACATCGGTCGGGGCGAAGAAGAGATGGCCGAGTCCGCCCTCTCTGATAAATCGGGCCATCCGCCATCCTAACTCGGCCTGAACTGACTGATGGGCTGTATTCGGAGCAGGCGGCACTATCAGAGCTCCGTCCAGAAGTTCGTAGCGTTCATCATCGGGGGTTTTCAGGTAATCCTCGTAAGTAAGTTTGGTCGTTGCAGGACCGTTTTGAGAAACAGGTTCCGCTCTCAACATTGTTGCCCTCCTGTCAGAACAACTTGGACCGGCCAAAGCCGTCATCTGAACACATGTTCTCGCAATTGTCCGACTTTGTCAAACGGGTTTTGCCATTGAGAACAGCTGATCTGCTCGCGATGATACGCAGTTGCTTCAGGACAGTGCTTGAAGTAAGACATGCGGCAGTTCGAATCTCCGGCCCCTTAGGCCTGCGCCAGCGGCCACTCGCTACCTGGATCGATACCGAGACGCTGAGCGCGTTGGGCGACCGACGCGGTCACTGCCTGGGCTATCTCAAGTTCATCGACGCGGGTGGAGCGGCCGCGGCGGAGTACGACTTCGCCGTTGACGAGGACGGTGTCGACGCTTCCGTTGCCCAGCGTCAGGGCGAGGAGGTGAACGGGATTGTTGGCGGGGTAGGCGCCGGCGGCGCGTGGGGAGCGGACGACGATGTCGGCGCGTTTGCCCGGTTCGAGGCTGCCGAGCTCGGTTTGGAGGCCGGCGGCAGCGGCGGCGTTCAGGGTCTGCATTTCGAGTAGGTCGGAGGGGGATACTGGATCGTCGCCCACTCGTGCGGCGAAGTGTGCGGCCTGCATGAGCTCGGCGGGCGTGCAGTCGAAGGCGCCGTCGACGGCGAGGGAAACGGGGATGCCGCGGCGATGGCGCGCGGCCATTCTGAATTCGGCGGTGCGGGCGATGCCGAGCGAGAAGAAGGAGATTGGGGACCATACGATCTGGCATCCACTGTCCTGGATGGCGGCCTCCTCGTCTTGGTCGAGGAGGTTGGCATGGACGATGACGGTGTTGTGGTCGAGGACGCCGAGTTCCTGGAGGTGGACGAGCTGGCTGACGCCGGTCACGGAGCGGTAGATTTCGCCTTCGCCGGGGGCGTAGCCGGCGTGCAGGTGGAGGGGGACGTTGCTGTCGCGGGCGCAGGCGTGGGCGGCCTGCAGCAGCTCGGGGGAGGCGGTGCCGACGCCGTAAACGAAGACGAAGCCGCGCACCAGTGCGTTGGGGTCCTGGTTTCTGTGCAGCTCGGCGTCGAGGAGTCCGAGCGCGCGGTCGCGGTCGACAGGTGCGCGGGCCATGAGGCGGGGGCTTTCGAGGCCGGGCATGGCGGCGAGGGTTTCGCGGCGGTCCCAGATGTAGGGCGGGGCGAAGAGGGCCCTCATGCCGATACGTTCGACTGCGGCGGCGGCGACATCGGTTGAGAAGAGGGTGCCGGGCTCGATGAACATGGTGAAGCCGCTTTGCAGCATCTCGAGGGAGGCCATGGCGGTGGCGGCAGCTTCGTCATCCGGTGTGACATCGGCTTTCCAGTCGGCGAACTTGATGGTGGAGGCGTCTACGTCGTGGATGTTGCCGAAGACGCCGCGGCAGGTGGTGTGCACGATGTGGTTGTGGGCGTCGATGAAGCCGGGATGGACGATGGCGCCGGCGGCGTCGATGGTTTCGCCGGCGTCATATTTTGGGCGCAGTTCGGCGTCGGCGCCGACCTCGACAATGCGCGAGTTTGTGACGGCCACGGCGCCGGAGGGGTAGATGGTGCGGGCAGCGTTCATAGTGACGAGTTGCCCGTTGTGGATGAGAATGTCGCACCGGTTCTTGTTCATTGGACTAGCCGGCCTTTCCCTGGCGCAGTGCCAGCCGCAACAGTTCGCTTTCGGTCAAGTAGGGCTGGATGCTGGCGGCGAAATCTGCCACGGACTCGGCTACGGTCGCGGTTGATGTGTCCAGCTTGAGTTTCTGACGTATGAGCGAGTGATCGTACTCTTCTTCGAAGCGCTGGATGATGTGCTCGACATCCGGTTCGGGCACGACGGGGTAGGGATGCGGGCTTTCCGCCATGCGCTGGCGGATCACGGCGGGCGCGGCCTCCACCAGTATGAGGACGGCGTCGGGCCTGAACTGGAGGATGCGCTGTTCGAGCATGCGGGAGATCACTGTGCGGTCACCGTCCTGGCCGCGGCCGCCGTAGCCGTAGTACTTGGTGGCGTAGACCAGTTCGTCGATGTAGAGGCCGATGCCCATGAAGTTTTCGTTGGAGCCGGAGGCCCAGGGCGTGTGGTAGTAGAGGTTGTGGCGCTGGATCACCTCGGTGAGGCGGGGGCTGAGCTGCTGGAAGGCGGCGATGTCTTCGGGGGTCAGCTCGGGGCCGTGCGGCTTGGTGTCGGGCAGTTTGTAGTGGTCGTGAATCAGTTTGAATTCGGTGCCCAGGGACTCTTGGGCCCAGTCGTTTATGGCGTGTGCGAGGGTGGTGGTGCCGGCGTACTCGCAGCCGATGAGAATCAGGTACATGGTAGGTTTCTCCGAAAAGGTCGCTGCCCGGGCAGCTGGCGGTGTTGGAATTGGCGGGTCTAGTTAATGTCGAGTGTCTGAAGGAGTCCTTTGATGTAGCCGGCGGCGTAAAGGAGTCCGTGGTGGACTCGCTCGTTGTCATAGATGGTATGGGGGAAATGGCCCGGGATGAGGGCGCCGTCGAAGCCTACTTCCCTGAAGGTCTTGAAAATCTCGAGAAAGTCACAGTCGGCCTCTTCGAGGAAGCATTCGCGGAAGTCGGGGGCGGCGCCCTGGACGCCCTGGACGTGACCGTAGACGATCTGGTTGCGGCCGCCGAACCGACGGATGGCGGCGTGGATGTCGACGTTCATGGCGGTCCAGTTGCCGAGGCAGAAGTTGAGGCCGCTTGCGGTGCTGCCGGCGATGTCCATGGCGCGCTGGAAGCCGGCCGGATTGCAGAACAGGCGCGGGATGCCGCCCAGTTTTTCGACGGGCGGGTCGTCAGGATGGAGAGCCAGTCTGACGCCGGCCTCCTCGGCCACCGGGATGATGGCCTTGATGAAGTATTCGTAGTTGCTCCACATCTCCTCGTGACTGTATTCGCGATCGCGGAAGAGGGGGCCGCGATCGGCCACATCCTGTTCAAACCTGCTGACCTGGGCGTTGCCGCGGCCGGGCGTCGTGAGCGAGGTACGCCAGGAGTTGCGGGTGACTCCGGGTTGATTGACCATCCAGTGGTAGCCGTAGACCGGGATGCCGGCGCGGCCCATGTTGCGAATGGTCTCGGCGACGTTTTCGATCTGCTGGTCGCGGCCGTCCTGGCCGAGGACGATCTTTTCGTAGCACCAGTTGGGCAGGGGGTTTTCTATGGAGACGACATTGAGGCCGGCGTCTTCGCAATGGGTGCGCGCCCACAGCAGGGTCTGGAAGTCCCAGAAGGCGCCCGGTTTGTCGGCGGCTTCGGGTGAGAAGCGTGTGCGGTGATCGGGATGGCAGGTGGAACTGAGGGCGACGTCAAGGATGTCGTACTGTTTGAGAAAGCCGAGGAAGTTGTCGTGGTCGGGCAAGGAAACGTAGACGCATATTCTCATGTTCGGCTCCGGTTCGATTCTGGATGAAAGATGTGAAAGCGGTTAGTCGAAGGGCGCTACACGATGAACTGGCGCTTGATGGCGGGTTGACCAGGCTACTAGGGCAGACGGTAGATCAGCTCTGGTTGGGCGGTCTGCATTTTGGTGGGCGGCAGGCCGATGAGCATTGCTTCGAGGTCGTCGACGACCATGCGCCCGATGGCGTGCATGTCCTGCCAGACGGAGCCGGCGCGGTGGGCGGAGAGAATGGTATTGGGGGCGGTGCGGATGGGGTGGTCGGCGGCCAGGGGCTCTTGGGGGAAGACGTCTATGGCGGCGCGGAAGCGGCCCTGATGCAGAAGGTCGGTGAGCGCGTCGAAGTCGACGAGGTGGGAGCGGCTGATGAGGAGCAGGACGGCGTCGGACCTGATCAGTGAGAGCAGTTCGCGGTCGAGCATGGCCTTGTTCTCATTGGAGGGGATGGCGAGGACAAAGATGATGCGTGCTTGTGAAAGCAGCTCCTGGAGGCTGACCGGGGTGCAGCCGCGTTCGCTGATGAAGCTTGGGGGCAGCCAGGGATCATAGACCTGAATCGGGCAGCGGAAGGGGGCCAGCAGCGGACGGAGCGATTGGGCCAGACCGCCGAAGCCGATAAAGCCGACGGGCTGGTCGTAGAGGGTGAAAGCGGTGCTATTGCTGGGGTAGAGATAGAGCTCTTCGCCGGCGACGAAGTCGTTGTGTGCGCTGACGATACCGCGGGCGGCGGCGATGGCCATGCCAAGCGCCATTTCGGCGACCATGGGGCCGTAGGCTGGTGAGCAACTGAGGACGCGGATGCCGCGGGCGAAGCAGGTCTCGTAGTCGAGGTGAGCAGGGCTGGGATGGCGGCCGCCGGTCTCCATAATTGCGCGCAGGTTGGGCATGTCGTCCAGTGGTCTGGACCGCCAGGAGGAGGTGATAAAGGCGTAGGCGTCGCCGCAGGCGCGGGCGAACTCGGAGTCGGGAATGTCTTCGTCCTTGCCCCAGATTACGTCGACCAAATCGTGGAGTCGTTCGGCGTCCTGGTTGGACATGATCATATCAAGGGGGCGGGGGTATGGATTCAGAATGATTTTTTGTTTGGGCATTGAGCGAGATCCTTCGAGGTAGCGTTGTGGTGAGCGGCCGGTGTCGTTTGCTGTGCCCGGCGCAGGTCTTTGCGCGAGTGATGGGAACTGCCGTAGACTAGCTAGGGCCCAGGGTCCACCTCGGACAGGCCGCCGGCATTGGCCCGGAACACCGCAAACGAAAGGTTTTGATTGCCATGTCTGCGCAACGAAAGCATGAAGAGTTCCCAAGCCATACTGTTACCTATGAGATTATGACCAATGTGGCCAGCGAAGACAAGGAGCGCAGTTTCAAGGTGCTGGCGACGCCGCAGGAGATCGAGCAACTGGCGGAGCAAGGGTACCTGATCCGAGAGGCGCTCTTTCAGGGGGCGCAGTTGGAAGGGCTGCGCGCGGCACTGGACGAGGTCGAGGCGGCCGAGTTGGGGGAGGGCGTAACGACCATCATCCGGTCAGGACAGTTCGGGGGCTGGTTTCCGCGCTATCTGATGGACAAGCACCCGGCCTTTCTGGAACTGCTCGACTTCGAGCCGATACTGTCGGTGGCGCGGGCGGTGTTGGGGCCGTTCGTGCGCATCCGCAATGCGGGTGGGCGGGTCAGCTACCCGGGTGAGCCGAACCAGGAGACGCACTGGCACCTGCACCGGCGGACAATACCCAAGCCATTGCCGGCTTTTTTCTCCTTTCCCCACACTTTAGACTGCCTGATCTATCTGGATGAACTCAACGACGCCAATGGAACTTTGGCGATTGTACCGGGATCGCATTTGCGGATCCATGACCCGCTGCCGGCTGACTGCTACGACGACTTGCCGGGCCAGAAGTTGGTACGCGGGCCGGCAGGGACGTGCATCATCATGCACAGCAATCTGTGGCACCGGGCCTTGCCCACGCGGCCTGACGGGGAAAAACGGCGATTGCTTATCCTCACTTACGGGCCGACATGGATGCGCTATTCTCCCTTTGGCATGAAACCGGAGGACAGCCTGGTGGATGCGCTATTGGACGAGGCCAGCCCGGAGACGAAAGAGCTGCTGGGAATCGGCGGCTATCAGTAGGCGGGCTCAACCGCGGCCCACATACGGCATCTGATTGGCCATGACGGTCAGGGTGAGAACATTGGTATCGAGAGGCAGGCTGTCCATGTAGAGGATGGTTTGGGCAACGCCGTCGGAGTCCATGTTGGGTTCGACCATGACGGTGCCGTTGGCCTGCGGGATGCCGGAACGCATGCGTGCGGTCATTTCGGTGGCGGCGTTGCCGATGTCGATCTGGCCGCAGCAGATGTTGTAGGCGCGGCCGTCGAGGGAAGTGGATTTGGTGAGGCCGGTGATGGCGTGTTTGGTGGACGTGTAAGGTGCGGAGTTGGGGCGGGGGGTATGCGCCGAGATGGAACCGTTGTTGATGATGCGGCCGCCCTGGGGCGTCTGATTTTTCATGATGCGGAAGGCCCGCTGCGAGCAGAGGAAGACGCCGGTCAGGTTTACGTCGACGACGGATTTCCAGTCTTCGTAGGAGATTTCGTCAAAGTCAGCGCGGGGGGCGCCGCGGCCGGCGTTGTTGAAGAGGAGGTCGAGGCGGCCGAAGGCTTCGATGGTGCGATCGAAGAGGTTGTCGACGGCGGCGGGATCGGTCACGTCAGTTTGGACGACGAGGGCGCGCTCGCCGGCGCCGGACTCTGCGGCGGTTTCTTCGAGGCGGTCGAGGCGGCGGCCGGCCAGGGCGACGGCGTATCCTTCGGCGAGCAGAAGCAGGGCGGTGCGTTTGCCGATGCCGGAGCCGGCGCCGGTGATGATAGCGACTCTACCGGAGGTGGTCATATTTGTGTGCTCCTTTGTAATCGTGGATAGTGGTTCACGGCCGGTGGATTGTGTTGGCAGCGGCGACTTTCGCTTGGTTGCCAGCCTTGATATGCCGTTGGGCACAGTCTATCACGGCTGTAACCCATTTCCTACTCATTGACAGGGAACGGCCCGGACAGCGAGAAGGCCATGACAGGATGTAAGCAGGGCAGAAACATATGCGGTATACACAGAACACCCTTTACAAGGAGGAATATCAGAGATGAAGATGCTGCGCTACAGTGCTAACGACGAGATTCGCTTCGGCATTCTGGAGGAGGACGGCACCGTCCGCCAGATGACGTCCTGTCCGTGGGACAGCATGGAAGAGAGCGGGGAGACGACGCATCTGGATAACGTTCGGGTGCTGGCGCCGATCGGGAAGCCGCGGCTGATTGGGGTAGGGCTGAACTACCTGGCCCATGCGGAGGAGGGCGGACAGACGCCACCGGACCAGCCGATGTTGTTCATGCTGCCTTCGACGGCTATTCTGGACCCGGAGGAGGCTATCGTTTACCCGAAGCAGGGTCAGAACGTTCATTATGAGGGCGAGCTGACGGTCATCATGGGTAAGAAGGCACGCCGGGTTTCGGAAGCAGAAGCGTTGGACTATGTATTGGGGTACACATGCGGCAACGATGTCAGCGAGCGGGTGATCCAGGCGAATGAGATGGCCAACGGCTGCATGCTGATTGGGAAGGGGTTCGATACGTTCAAACCGATTGGTCCATATATTGCGACCGGGCTTGATTCGACGAATCTGGAGTTGACAACGCGGCTGAACGGCGAGGTCAAGCAGCACACGAACACGGACGATCTGATCTTTTCGGTGGCGCAGTTGATCGCGTATATCAGCGAGGCGATTACGCTGCTGCCGGGTGACGTGATTATGACGGGTACGCCGTCGGGCGTTGGGCCGGTACAGCCGGGTGATGTGGTGGAGATTGAGATTTCAGGGGTTGGCGTGCTGCGGAATCCGGTGGTGGCGGAGGGGTAATGCGGGATAGAGGTGTTGTGACGTCACGGGACTTCCCAGTTTTGCGGGAGGGTGGGGAGGTTCCAACCGGCGGGCGGTCGCCAGGAGGCCCATGTTTGGAGTTGCCGGCGGCGCGAGGTAACGCAGTCACGGGCGATGCGCCGTGTTTCAAGGTGGATCTGCTTCGCTTCAGTTCCTGAGAACAGACCAAGTTCGACGGCGACGGCGAGTTCGTCTTCGTCCTTCAGCTGCCACGAGGTGAGGTCGGGGCTAATGACGGCGTCGAGGACGTGGTCGGTTGTGTCGAAGCCGAGGGGCGTACGTTTTAGGGGCGTTTCGGGATTGACTTTCCAGTTGACGTGGGTCCAGTCGGGGGCGGACCAGATTGTCCAGATGGAGGCGGCTTCGCCCGGCAGGGATGACCAGAGGTGATGTTGGTCGGTCCACACGTAGCGTTTAGTTTCCCACGCGCCGCTTGCGGCGACGTGAAGATGTTCGTTGCGGGAGCAGTCCGGGCCGGCGAAGGTGGTGCCGGGCGCGATGTAGAGGGAGACCAGGTGGCTGCTGTCTTCGACGATGGTGGCTGGGATTGCGGCCCAGATGCGGCTTGACCAGAGCTGGCGGAAGAGGACGTGGTCGCCTGGGGTCCAGTTGAGAATGTTCAGTTCTGGTGAGGTCAAGGTGCGCCTTCCGCTTACGGTGCTATGGCTTTTGCCAGGACGCGTCTGTACAGAGTCCGAGCTGTTTTGGTCAGGATTCAGGCAGCCTGTTGTTTGCGAGCTCCAGGTGTCGATAGTTAAGAACACCGGTTGGCTGGATCCGTTGCAGATTACGCAGGTGAAGTGGATGGGGTTTGGCGCTGCCGGCTAAGGGTTGTTCTGTTCAAGGCGTGGGGATGGTAGACGGAGGGTATTCGGCAGAAGTTGTCCTGATTCGGTCTGCTTTGCGGGTGAAGTGAGCGGCGAGGTTCAGCCCTTCAGGGCGCCGGAGGTGAGGCCTTCGATGAACTGGCGTTGGAAGAGGACATAGACAAGAATCATGGGCAGGATGATGATGGTGATACCGGCTGCAATGAGGGTGTAATCGGACTCATAGCGAGTCTGGAAGTAAAGGAGGCCGAGCGTCAGGGGGCGCAGGCTCTGTTTCTGGAGGTAGAGGAGAGGCAGGAGAAAGGCGTTCCACGAGGCGATAAACTGGACGATGCCCAGAGTGGAGAGGGCGGGCTTTGCCAGAGGAACCATTATGTGCCAGAAGACGCCAAAGTCGCCGCAGCCGTCGATCTTGGCGGCGTCGATCAGCTCGACTGGCAGACTCATGAAAAAGGCGCGCATCAGGAAGATGCCAAATGGGATGCCCAGTGCGATCATGGGGAGAATACCGGCCATGTAGGTGGTGAGCAGCCCCAGATCGCGCAGTTGATAATAGAGAGGGATCATTATGGCCTGGAACGGTATGATGATCCCGGCGAGGAAGAAGTAGAAGAGGATATTGCGGCCCAGGAAGTCGATCTTGGCCAGGGCGTAGCCTGCCAACGAACAGCAGATGAGGACGCCGACCACGGTTGGTAGGGTGATTATGACGGAATTCAGGAAGAATTCACCGAAATGACCGATGTCCCAGGCGGTTGCCAGGTTCTGCCACTGGGGAACTGCGGGGAGAGAAAACGGGGCGTCGTAGAACTCTTTCTTCGTCTTCAAAGCGATGCCGACGATCCACACAAAGGGCATCAGGCTGATAACGGCGAAAAAGAGGAGTAGGATGTATTTGCCGGTTTCACGCAGGATGAGCGCGTACTTGTGCGTAGCGAAACCGGGTGTGGGCGCGGTGCGGACTATGGAATCGCTTGCCGTCTCGGCAGGGTCGGGGTGGACGGTATTGGCGCGCATGGATTCAAGTTTCCCCGCCCCGTTCGCGCAGTCGAATGAACAGTACAGAGACAATGAGGATAATGACGGTCAGGACAATGGAGAGCGCGGTGCCGTAGCCGACGAAGTTCTGCTGGAATGACTGCTTGAAGATGTAGGTGGCCACGACCTCGGTGTGGTAGCCTGGCCCGCCCGCTGTCATGACATAGACGAGATCGAAGACTTTGAAGCCCCCGATCAAGGAGAGCGAGACCAGAAGTGTAATGACGTGGCTGAGTTGGGGGATGGTCACGTAGATGAAACGCTGCCAGGCATTGGCACCGTCGATTTTGGCGGCGTCGAAGAGGTCCATGTCGACATTCTGAAGTCCGGCGAGCAGGATCGTCATGTTGAAGCCGTAACCTGCCCAGGCTGCCACCATGATGAGCGATAGGAGAGCCGTGTTCGGTTGGCCGAGCCAGCCTTGGGCCAGCATGTCGAGGCCGACGGCGCGCAGGAACTGATTGAGCGCACCATACAGGGGGTTGTAAATCAGGCCGAAGATGATGGCGATGATGACGGTGGCGAGCACGTAGGGCATGAAGAACACGGTACGGAAGGCGGTACGGCCGCGTGCGCCGTCCCAGAGCACGGTGGCCAGAAGAAGCCCAATGGAAAGTGGGATGATGGTCTCGAGAACGATCCAGATCAGGTTGTGCAACAGAGCCTGTTGCATTATGTCATCTGCAGAGAGCGCGCGCGTATAGTTTTGCAGGCCCACCCACTCTCTGACCGGATTAACGCCGTCCCAACTGGTAAAGCTGAGGCCGATACTGCCGACGAGAGGGTAGGCGACGAAGGTGACGTAGAGGATAAGGGCTGGCGCCAGGAAGAGAAGTGCAGTCAGGTGTCGCCTGAGAACTCCCCGCCACCTGAGGTTACGTGTTCTGTTGGCTTGTTGATCGCGCGTCCCGGCTGGTGAAGGTGTTTGCATCTAGGATTTTACAGGGGCGGGTGACAGTTTCTGCACCGAACAGGCGTCAGGCCCGATTTGCTTCCTGGGCCTGACGCCTGTGTGATTCTCAGCACTTCAGGCCGTACTGGCCGCCGTCAATGGCCGCCTGCCACTGCTCCTGCAGATCGAGCATTTGCTGCTCGGGCGTCTTTTCGCCGGCGAGGATCTGCTGGAAGCCGGCATTCATCATGTCGTAGACGCCGGGGGGCGAGAACCCGGCCGGCATCCACCCAAATTTCTGATCGGGACTTCTGAGGATGGAGAGAACCTTCTTCATCAGGTCCGACAGATTGAGGCTCTCGGCGTCGAACGGCATGGGCGGGACTACGCTGACGGTTTCGACCCACACCGGCACGGCTGCATCGCTATAGAGGAAGTCGATGAATTGGAAGGCGGCATCGGGGTCAACGGAGTCCTTGGGGACCTGGTAGCCGGAGCCGAGCCAAGCTTGGGGAAGGACTTCGCTGCCGTTGATCGATGGGTAGAGGTAGATATCGGGCTCGAACTCGGTTTCGGCCTCCAGCACGGTGCCGACCCACCACGTACCGGTCAATTTATGTATCGCCTGTCCGGTGAAGAAGAGATTGTTGGCGTCCTGTCCGGGGATGGCGTTGGGGTCGGGGGGATAGAAGCCCTGTTCGAGGTAGTCGACACAGATTATCCTGATGGCTTCCAGCACTTCGGGCCGGTCCCAGGATGCGCCGCAGAGCGTGATGTCGTCCATGCCGGCCTTTCCGACCAGATTGTTGAGAGGAAAGCCGAAAGTATGGCGAAGTTCTCCGCGGCCGGCGTTGCCGATCGTGATGGGAATGTAGCCAGCTTCTTTCGTGGCCTCGCAGTTGGCGGTGAATTCGGCGTGTGTCTGGGGAATCTGGAGACCAAGCTCGTCGTAGGCGGTCTTATTGTAATAGACCGGTTCGAATTCGAGCTCATGGGGTATGGCGTAGCGTTTGCCCTCCAATGTGCACCATTGTTGGGCGAATTCGAAGATCTTCTGGTCCCAGCCATACTGTTCGTAGGCGTCGTCCATGGGCATGAGTTGATCAGCATTGACGAGCACTTGCAGGGCGAAGGCACCCAGGTCATAGTACATCAGATCGGGCCCGGTGCCGGCGCCGAGGGCGGTCTTGAGCAGGTCGCGCAGCTGCTCGTTGCCGGAATAGACTTCGCGCTCGATAGTGATGTTGGGATTGGCCTCAGTAAAGGATTCGACAAGCTGCTGCATACCGGCGTCGGCGCCCCCGCCCGACCATTGGTCCCAGACCAGGAGCGTAACCGCTTCCTCCGCGGCTTCGTCGGTCGTGCCGGTGGGGGCAGCGGGGACACATGCGGCGGCGGCAATTCCCATTCCGGCGACACCGGTCCAGCGCAAGAATTCGCGTCGAGTGGTCATTCCTTTCATTTGAGTATTCCTCCATGGATGTTAAATGCTTTCAAAGACAGTAAAGGTTGAGTTCATGTTACAGTTCGACTGCAAGGAATAGCATGAATTAGTGTTTGTTGGGAAGGCCAGATCGTCGATTGTAACATGGAGGGGACAGGGGGTCAATGGATGCAATTAGGGGGGGTGCATCCCAGAATTGGGGTGAGAACAGTCCGGGAATTTATGGCGGCGGCGGCTGTTGCAGCGACGGAGGGCAGCCGCCAAGCCTGGCCTTACCGGGAGGTCCGTTGATTGGGGGGGCCAGGGGGATTTGATGGGACTGGCGGGACGTGGTCTGGCCGGGCATTTTCGATTAGGCACCTGTCACCAATGTCGACACCCGGTC